>DASVWA010000293.1:0-26968 GCA_036389855.1 Pseudonocardiaceae bacterium | reverse complement strand
GGGATAGGACGAGGTCATCTAGATCGGTGTCTCGAAGCCGGTGATCGGTCCGCGCAGAACCGCGATGAGGTCCGCCCACAGTCCGGTGGCCAGTAACATCCCGACCGCGATCAACATGGCCCCGCCGGCCAGCTGTACCCCACGGACGTGCTTGCGCAACCAGTCCACCGCGTGCATGGCGCGCCGGGCGCCGAGGGCAAGCAACAGGAAGGGCAGCCCCAGCCCGACGCAGTAGGCGGTGACCAGCAGCACCCCGCGGGCCAGGCCACCGCCAGGGGTGCCGACGGCCAGCGCGATCACGCCCACCAGAGTTGGCCCCAGGCACGGCGTCCAGCCCAAGCCGAACACCGCGCCCAGCAGCGGTGCACCGAGCATGTGCCGGGGCCCCAGCCCTGGTCGCGGGTGCAGCCGGAGGTCGCGCTGCAGGGCCGGGATCAGCCCGACGAAAACCAACCCCATCGCGATGGTGATCACGCCACCGACGCGCTGCAGGGTGACCTCGTTGAGGACAAGCCGATCCGCGATGCCCAGCACAGTGACCACACTTGCGGTGAACACCACCGAGAAACCGAACACGAACAGCGCCACCGCGCCAAGCACCCGGCCCCGGTTCTGGGCGCCCCTGCGGTCCCCGCCCTGGGCGTTGCCTTCCGCGCCGACCAGCCCGGTGAGGTAGGCAAGGTACCCCGGCACCAGCGGAACCACACACGGCGAGGCGAAGCTGATCGCACCGGCGAGCACCGCCACGCCGGCCGCTAGCAGCAGCGGCCCGGAGGTGGCGAGTTCAGTGAGGCCCACGCTGGTCACTGTAGGTCGAGGTAGCCCTTCAAGTACCACCAACCCCGGGCGCGGGCGCTCTCAACGACTACCAACCCTCAACACCCGGCGCGGATTGACAGCGCCGAGGTTTAGCTGCCTCCCCGCAACCGGCACGCGAACTCCGCCATCGTTGAGCGATGGCCTAGGCGTCCACCCCGCTGTCCCCCCTGCACGAATTGGAAATCGACGGTTGGCACATCACCCGCGTCCTCGATTTGGATGCCAAGGTTCTCAGTCTGAGCGAACGACCGCGGTGCTCACCGGCACCGAGGTGATGCAGAGTTCAAAGTGGCCGGATGCGCACGTGTGGTGCATCCGGGACGTACACGCCGTACACGAGAGCCGGACACGCGGGGGGTGGGGTGTGTTTAGGGCTCGGCTGCGACGCGCTGCACCACGAGTTGCAGATCTTGGGCGTGCACTGCGTGCAGGAATACTGCGGCGACCCGGTGTTGACGATCCAGCACGATCGTCAGCGGCACCACCGAACGCGGGATCCCCTTAAGCGCCAGCAAGGTGCGGCCGGGTGGATCGAAAATCGACGGGTAGGTCAGGCTGAAGTCGCGGGCGAAGTCTGCCCCGGCCTGCCGGCTGTCTCGCACGTCGATCCCGATGAACTGCACGCCCTGACCCGCCGTGGCGGTGGCGACCCGTACCAGGTCGTTCGCCTCCGCTCGGCACGGACCGCACCATGAACCCCAGACGTTGAGCACCACCACCTGGCCGCGATAGCGCTGAAGTGACACGGTCGTGCCGGGTTCGGTGAGGCTCTCCCCGGCCAGGCCGGTGACCACGCCCCGGTCGGCCGGCGGGTCGTAGAAAATGTCGGTCTTTCCTCCGGGCGCGACGAACTCGAAGGTGCCGCCGCGGGCCACCGCATCGGTTCCGGTGGCGCAGCCAGCCAGCAGCATCACCGCTGCGACGAGCAGTAGCGCACGTGTCATGCCCCGGCCACCTTGGGGTCCGACTCCCCAGCGGGCTGGGTGTAGACCACTTCGACCAGGTCCTCATCGTCGAACACCAGGCTGGTCAACGAGGCCAGCGAGCACTGCCGGCGCCGGGGGTCGTGCCAGAGCCGTCGCTGGTCCAGATACCGGCGCAACGTCCAGATCGGTAGCTGATGGGACACGCAGACCGCCTCGTGCCCAGCGGCCCGGTCCCGGGCGCGGTGTGTCGCAGCGAGCATCCGGCTCGCGATCTCCCGGTACGGCTCACCCCAGGACGGCCGGAAGGGGTTGTACAGCTTGGGCCAGTGTCGAGGGTTACGCAGCGTTCCGTCACCGACCGAGATCTCGGTGCCCTCGAATATGTTGTCCGCCTCGATCAGCTGCTCGTCGGTGACGACGTCCAGGCCATGCCGGGCGGCGATCGGCTCCGCCGTTTGCTGTGCACGCTGCAACGGCGAAGCGGCCACGTGCACCACGTCGTGATCGCTGAGATATGCGGCGACCACCTCGGCTTGGCGGACGCCGTCGTCGGAGAGCCGGAAACCGGGTAGCCGGCCGTAGAGGATGCCGTCCGGGTTGTGCACCTCGCCGTGCCGTAGGAGGTGAACCACGGTGCGACTCACGACGACGGACTCTGTTCTTGGGGCTCCAGCACGTGGGCAGCGGCCCGGGCGGCGTGCGATAGTGCCGCGGCGATCACCTCGAAGGACTCGTCGTCCAGTGCCGCGGACACGAACCAGGCCTCGAACGCACTGGGTGCAACGTAGACGCCGTGCTCGAGCAGCGCGTGGAACAACGCCGGGTAGCGCCAGGTCTGGGTGGCTTGCACGCCGGCATAGTCACGCACCGGACCGCTGCGGGTGAACAACACGCTGAGCAGCGACCCGGCTGCCTGGACCACATGCGGCACGCCGTGAGCGTCCAATGCCTCGTCCAGTAGGTCGGCCAGCCGAGCGGCGGCCGCGTCCAAGCGGGCGTAGACCTCCCGGTCGGCGGCTCGAAGCGTGGCCAAACCGGCAGCCATCGCGACCGGGTTCCCGGACAACGTGCCCGCCTGATAGACCGGCCCAGCCGGTGCCAGGTGCGACATCAACTCGGCCGAACCACCGAACGCCGCCGCCGGCAGCCCGCCGGACATCACCTTGCCGAAGGTGTAAAGGTCGGCCGGCACCTGCTCAAGCCCGAACCAACCGGCGGCCGAGACCCGGAACCCGGTCATCACCTCGTCCAGTACCAGCAGCGCGCCGTGGGCGTGGCACAGCTCGCGCAGCGCGGCGTTGAAACCGGGGTCGGGTGCTACCACGCCCATGTTGCCGGCGGCTGCCTCGGCGATGACGCAGGCGATCTCGTCACCCCGCGCGGCGAACACCGCGCGCGCCGCGTTGATGTCGTTGTAGGGCAGCACAATCGTGTCCACCGCCTGCGCGCCGGTGATACCGGGGCTGGAGGGGACTCCGAACGTGGCGATGCCGGACCCGGCGGCGACCAGCAGCGCATCGACGTGTCCGTGGTAGTGCCCGGCGAACTTGACCACCGCGGCGCGGCCGGTAGCGCCGCGCGCCAGCCGGATCGCGCTCATCGTCGCCTCGGTGCCGGAGTTGACCAGGCGCACCTGCTCGACCGGCTCGACCCGACGCACGATCTCCTCGGCAAGCTCGATCTCCCCGATGGTGGGGGTTCCGAAGGACAGCCCCTGTGACGCGGCCGTGCGTACCGCGTCGACCACCGCCGGGTGCGCGTGGCCCACGATCATCGGTCCCCAGGACGAAACCAGATCGACGTAGCGAGTGCCGTCGGCGTCCCAGAGGTAGGGTCCTGATGCCCGGACCATGAAGCGCGGCGTGCCACCGACCGCACGAAATGCCCGCACCGGGGAGTTCACCCCGCCGGGAATCACGATGCTGGCTCGGTCGAACAGCCGGGCCGACTCGATGACTGTCACGTCGTCCCGCAGGACGTCCCGCGGCTGTGAATCACGGTGCACAGCGCGGCCACGACGTCATCGCCGGGGTGACAGTTGGGACGCACGAATGAATGATACGCGGCACCTTCGTGCGGACATGGCGCCAGGTGAATGGGAGTAATATGCGTGCCATCGCATACCAACTTTAGCGTTCAGGCGGGAGTTCGGAATGACGCAATCCACCCAATACAGCAAGGGCACCGTGCTCACTTGTGAGCATGAGGGATGCGGCTGTCGGGTTCGGATCGAGGAAGAATGCCACTGCCCGTCCGGCGACCGGCCTTACACGTGTGCCTGTGGGGCTCCGCTGGTCGAGGCGACGGAGACCACCAGCTCCTAGCGGTACTGCGACTCATCCTCGGACGGATGCCGGCGCTCGAGGTGCACCATCGGCATCACCTGCCGCAGCGCGTCAAGCATCAGAATGCCGGCCAGGGTGGCCGCGCCGGTGGCGACTGCCCACCAGCGCCCCTCAATCCGGCGCAAGGTCACATCATCGTGCTCGGTGATGATCACGCCGCGCTGCCAGCACCACCAGGTCAACCAGCCAAGCACGACGACAGCCAGCACCTCAACCACAGCCACCAGGACACCGCGAAGCAACCGCACCTCCTCCTGAACCCCTTCTCGATAGGGAGACATATCGGGGCGGGACGCGCTCACAGCTGGGCGCGGCGGGGGCGGAACCAAGCATTGGCCGGGGGGAGGAACATCGTCCCGATTGCCCCGATCATAAGCAACAACTGCAGCAGCGAGCCGGCACCCATCGCTCCCGTGGTGCCCGCGAAACCGATCAGCCCCAGCAGTACGACCAGACTGCCGAGTACGGCCAGCACGATTCGAGCCCAATTACGCCCGCCGCGCATGAGAAACACGAAGATGACTTGGGCGACGACCAACAACAGCCCGATCACGGCTCCAGCGACGAGCGCACCCGTGGTGACGCTTTCGATGGTCGACCGATCCAGCGTCGGATCATCGGCAAGCGCCTGGTTGACCGCCTGAGTTCGGAGCTGGTCAAACTGGAACAGGATGGGCACGCTGCCAATCAGCCCGAGCACGATGGTGCTGATCCACAGCCAGAAGGAGATCTCGACCTCTTTGGGCCGGGTTTCCGCCTGGGGACGGGGCGTTGTCATGCCTGTGACGGTAGTCGTGTCGCTCTGCGGCCGTCATGGCGATGGCGCCGTCAGCGCAGCCAGCCAGCGGCCTGCACCGCCCAGTAAGTCAGCACCAGATCAGCACCGGCCCGGTGGATCGAGGTCAGCGTCTCCACCACGGCGCGCTGCCGATCCAGCCAACCCTGCGCCACCGCCGCCTCCACCATCGAGTACTCGCCGGACACCTGGTAGGCCGCGACCGGGACGTCGGAGACCTCAGCGACGGCCTTGAGCACGTCCAGGTAGGACATCGCGGGCTTGACCATCACGATGTCCGCGCCTTCGGCAAGGTCCAAGGCCGCCTCCCGCAGCGCCTCCCGGGCGTTCGCCGGGTCCTGCTGGTAGGTCATGCGGTCGCCGGTCAACTGTGATTCCACCGCGTCGCGGAACGGCCCGTAGAACGCCGAGGCGTACTTGGCGCTGTAGGCCAGGATTCCCACGTCATGGTGCCCGGCGGCGTCCAGCGCCTCCCGAACCGCTCCGACTTGGCCGTCCATCATGCCGCTGAGCCCCACCAGGTGCGCCCCCGCTTGGGCCTGGGCGACGGCCATCTCGGCGTACACCGCGAGGGTGGCGTCGTTGTCCACCCCGCCGGTGGCGTCAAGCAGGCCGCAATGCCCGTGATCGGTGAACTCGTCCAGGCAGGTATCCGCCATGATCACGATGTCGTCGCCGACTTGGGCACGCACGTTGCGTAGTGCGGCGTTGAGCACGCCGTCGGGGTCGGTGGCGCCGGAGCCGGTGGCGTCCCTGGTAGTGGGCACGCCGAACAGCATGATCCCGCCCAGCCCGGCTGCCACTGCATCAGCGGCGGCCTTGCGCAGCGATTCCGGACTGTGCTGGACGACGCCTGGCATGGCGGCGATCGGCAGCGGCTCGGTGGCATCCTGCTTAACGAACACCGGCAGCACTAATTGATGCGCTCCCACCGAGGTCTCCCGCACCAACCGCCGCATCGCCGCGGTAGCCCGCAACCGCCGCGGCCGACTGATCGGATACATCGCAATCTCCCCCGCGGGAAGGGCGTGGGGCTAGCGTCTGCGGCTCTTGGCTTTGCGCGGTGGCGGGAGGGCGCCTTCGGCGCGCAGCTGGGCGGCGTGTTCGGCCAGGGCGTCGACCAGGGCGTCGACCTGGGCCACCTCGGGTTGCACATCCACCCGGAGACCGAACTCGACTGCAGTCTCCGCGGTGGCCGGGCCGATGCACGCAACGATCGTGCGAGCATGCGGTTTGCCCGCGATACCAACCAGGTTGCGCACCGTGGACGAGGACGTGAAGCACACCGCGTCGAATCCACCGGTCTTGATCATTTCGCGGGTCTCGGCCGGTGGCGGGGCGGCACGTACCGTGCGGTAGGCCGTCACGTCGTCGATCTCCCAGCCGCGCTCTCGCAACCCAGCGGCCAGCGTCTCAGTGGCGATGTCCGCGCGCGGCAGCAGAACCCGATCCACCGGGTCGAGGATGTCGTCGAAGGGCGGGAAGTCGGCCAGTAGCCCGTCGGAGGACTGCTCACCCGAAGGCAACAGCTCAGGGACGATGCCCATCGAGCGCACGCGCTCCGCAGTGGCCTCCCCCACGCAGGCGATCTTCACGCCGGCGAACGCACGGGCATCCAGCCCGAACTCTCCGAACTTGTCCCACACCGCCCGTACCGCGTTGGTCGAGGTGAACACGACCCACTGATAGCGACCGTCGACCAGGCCCTTGACCGCGCGCTCCATCTGTGCCGGAGACCGGGGCGGCTCTACCGAGATCGTCGGCACCTCCACCGGTACCGCACCGTGCACCCCCAGCCGCTCGCTCATCACGCCGGCCTGCTCCTTGGTGCGCGGCACCAGCACCTTCCAGCCGTACAGCGCCCGGGATTCCCACCAGGACAGCTTCGCCCGCTGCCCGACCACCGAGCCGACCGTGACCACCAGCGGACCGGTGAGCTCGCCGGCGTCGGAGCTCAGCGACTCCAGCGTGGTTTCCACGGTGTGTTGGGTGGGCTCGGTGCCCGCAGCCGTGGCCGACACCGGCGTCTGCGGAGTAAGCCCATGCTCGATGAGGGCAGCGGCAGTCTGCGCTAGGTGCGATGCGGTGGCGTGCAACACCAGCGGCCCCGGCACCGCAGCCAGGGACGCCCAGTCGATACCGGAGCGGACGTCGGCTTCGGTGTGCCCGGAGCCCAATGGCACCCCGGCATAAGCCGGTACCGCGGTGCCGGCGGGTACCCCGGGCACCACCTCGAAGGCTACCGACGTGCGGGCGACGGCCAGCACCTCGGCGACCACGGCATCGGCGGTCAGCGGGTCCCCGGACACCAACCGGACAACGGTCTGGCCGCCCTTGGCCTCGGTGACCAGGTCCTTGGCGACCTCGCCAGGCTCCCCCACTGCCGGGCGTACCTCGGCGCGCGGGTCGGCCAGCGCCAGGATGTCAGCAGGCACGTCGGGGTCGGTCACCAGCAGCGCGGTGGAGGTCAACAGTTGCTGCGCTCGAACGGTGAGCATTCCGGCGTCGCCGGGGCCAGCTCCGACGAAGGCGATCCGTCCGGTGGTCTTGCGGGCACGGCTCATCTACTTACTCGTTTCCCATCGGTTCTCGACAGACCCGGATCGCGCGGCGCTGGGTCCCGCACCCAACGCACCAGCACTCAGGTCCAGCAACTCGGCCGCGACCTCGCGACCGAGGTTCTCGGCATCGGTCAGCTCCCCAGGCGAATAAGGCCCAGTGGCGGACGACCGGAGCAGGTAGTCGTCCGCAGTGGCTGCAACTCCCCGCAGGGACAGCCGTAGTACAACTCGCCCATCATCATCCAAATCCTCCACGACGTCGGCGAGGGCTCCGACCGGGGCACTGCAACCGGCCTCCAGCGCGGCAAGCAATGCCCGCTCGGCGGCGACCGCGGCGCGTACCCCAGCGTCGTTGAGCAAGGCGCCCAGCAGATGCTCGGTATCCAGATCGCCCACCCGGCACTCGCAAGCCAGCGCTCCCTGGCCCGGTGCCGGCAGCATCTGCAGCGGGTCGAGCAGCTCGGTGGCCTCCTGGATCCGGCCGAGCCGGGCCAACCCAGCGGCGGCGACCACCACACCATCGAGTTCCCCGTCGTGCACCCGGCGGATCCGCGACTCGACGTTGCCGCGGATCGGTTGCACGGCAAGGCCCAAGCCCAGTGCCCGCAGCTGCGCACCGCGCCTGGGCGACGCGGTGCCGAGCACTGCTCCGGGAGGCAGCTGTCCTAGCACCATCCCGTCCCGGGCAACCAGCGCATCACGGGGATCCCCACGCTCGGGCACCGCGGCCAACACCAGCCGCGGGTCCGGCGCGGTCGGCAGGTCCTTGCAGGAGTGCACCGCGATGTCGACCTCGCCGGCCACCAAGGCTTCCCGCAGCGCGGACACGAATACCCCGACACCGATCTCAGCGACCGGTGCTGAGCAGGCATCCCCGGCGGTGCGCACCGGTACGATGCATACCGCCAATCCAGCGAGGCGCAGCCGTTGCGCCACCCACTCAGCCTGAGCTAATGCCAGCGCGCTGCTACGAGTTCCCAATCTCAACACGGCCATCACCGTGTCCCGGCAGGGTCGGCATCAGGCGTGGGGTGGGCAGTCGCGGCGATGGCGGCGGCGGCCTGCGGATCAAGCTCAAACAACTCCCGCAGGGCGTCGGCATAGGCCTCGCCACCACCGGCCTCAGCGAGCTGCTTGACCCGCACCGTGGGGGCGTGCAACAGCTTGTCCACCACGCGGCGCACGGTGCGGGCCAGCTCATCACGCACCGCATGATCAAGTCCCGGTAGCCTGCCGTCCAAGCGCAGCAGTTCCGCGTCCACCACCTCCGCCGCCCGCTTGCGCAGCGCGGTGACCGTCGGAGTCACCTCCGCGGTGCGCTGGGCCACCAGGTAACTGCGCACCTCCTGCGCGACAAGGCAGTGTGCAGCGCTGATCGCGCTGGATGCCGTAGTGCGCCGCTGTAGCCGCTGCGCGACGGTGCTGAGGTCGAGCAAGGTCACACCGGGCAGTTGGGCCACGCCAGCCTCGACATCACGGGGCAGTCCGAGGTCGCACACCACCAGTGGTGCCCGTGACTGGCGACGGGCGTCGACGACCTGCTCGACGCTGAGCACCGCTGCGGCGGCGCCGGTACAACAGATCACCAGGTCTACGGTGGCCAGCGCCGCGGTCACGCCGCCCAGTCCGACGGCTCGGGCGGGCGTGCCGTCGGCTCCGCACAGGGCCGCCAACCGCTGGGCGCTGGCCTCGGTGCGATTGGCCAGCACAATCTCGGCCACCCCGGCGCGGCGCAACTGCGCTGCGGCGAGGGCGCCCATCGAACCGGCGCCGAGCACCAACGCCCGCGTGCCGGCCAGACCCGGCCGATGGGCACTGGCCAACGCCTTCGCCGCATCGACGAGGGCTTCAGAGACCACCGACGCCCCCGCGGCGTCGATCGCGGTCTCGCTGTGCACCCGTTTGCCGACCCGCAACGCCTGCTGCACGGTTTCGTGCAGGGTGCGTCCGACGGTGCCGGCCTGCTCAGCGCACGCGTAGGCGGCGCGTAGCTGGCCAAGGATCTGTGGCTCGCCGACGACCATCGAATCAAGCCCGGACGCCACCGAGAACAGGTGCTCGACGCCGGCTGCCGCGTAGTGCACGTAGAGGTGATTGGACAGCTGGTCCAGCGCCATTGCGGACTGGCGTGCCAGCACGTCGGTGATGTCGGCCAGACCGCCGTGGAAGGTCTGCACCACCGCGTAAACTTCGACCCGGTTGCAGGTCGACAGCAGCAGCGCCTCGGCGATGTGCTCGTGCTTGAGCAGCTCGCAGAGGACCTTGCCGGCGTCCGTGGCGGGCACCGCAGCTGCCTCCAGCACCGCAACCGGCGCGCTGCGGTGGGACAACCCGACGACCAGCAGGCTCATCGGCCCACCGCGATCCCGTCAACATCGTTGACCGGTGCGACGACCCGCAGTGCCCCGTCGCCGCCGGCGTCAGCGCTGGAACGGCGGGCCTCGTAGAAGGAAAGAATCTGCAGCTCCACTGCGAGGTCCACCCGACGTACCTCGACGTCCTCGGGTACCTGCAGCACCACCGGGGCGAAGTTGAGGATGCACCGGACGCCGCCGGCCACCAGCAGATCACACGCCGACTGCGCAGCGACCGAGGGAGTGCAGATCACCCCGATGGTCACTTCTCGCTCGACGCAGACCGCCGGGATGCTGTCGATGTGGTCGACGGGAAGCCCGCCGACCGAGATGCCGATCAGGTCCTCGTCGACGTCGAACAACGCCGTGACCGGGAAGCCGCGATCGGGGAAGCCCCCGTAGTTGGCCAGCGCGTGTCCGAGATTGCCGATGCCGACCACAGCGACGCTGTGGTGCCGGGTGAGGCCGAGCAGCCGCTCGATGTGCTCGACCAGCCGAGCCGTGTCGTAGCCCACGCCACGAGTGCCCGAGGAACCCACATGGGAGAGGTCCTTGCGCAACGTGGCCGAGTTCACTCCGGCCGCGCTGGCGAGCTCCTCGCTGGACATCTTGGTCACGCCCTGCTCGATCATCGAGGTGAGCACCCGCAAGTACACGGCCAGGCGGGCGACCGCGGCCTCGGGTACCGCCCTGGAAGGCAGCTCCCCGCCCGGTGTGCCGTACCTGCCGTGCTCGTGCACCGTGCCGATTCCTCTCGAGTCATTTGCTCAACGCCGCCGCTCGCCGGACCCCGCGCGCGCTGTTTGGGCTGGCCGATCGCGTGTCGACAGCACCGTCCCAGCCGTGCTTCCAGCGATGCGGCTACCACGGTAGCCGCATGTGAACGTAGGAACAAAGTCGCGACCGAGGCACGCTCTCACTCGTCAGGGGCGGCTCCATGACGGAGCCGCCCCTGACGAGTGAGAGCTGTCGCCTAACTCACATGAGCCGGCGATCTCAGGAGGTCGGCGGCGACAGCACCTGCCCGATCACGAACACGGTGGCGTTCTCGGTCGGGATGTTGCCGCACAGCACCTGGGCGCCGTTGATAGTCGGTGCCGCCTCGGTACCGGCGATCGTCACCTGGCCGCCCTGCAGGGTGTCGACCCTGCCGGCCTGGACGAGCCCCGCAGCGTCATAGCGCTGAGGTACTACGTGGTACTTCAGGATCGTCGCCAGCTGGCTGTCGGGCGACGCCACATTCGGGTCGGTGGTGAGTTTCTGGATGGTGCCCGGGTTCTTGGCCTCCAGGTCGGCGAAGGCCGGATCGGCCGGGGCGAACACGGTAATGGCCTCAGCGCTGTTCAGGGTGTCACCCAGGTTGGCGGCGGTGACCGCTTTCACCAGGGTGGTGAGCAGCGGGTTGTTGCTGGCTGCAGTGGCTACCGGGTCGTCGACCATGCCTTGGGCCGACCCCTCGCCTTCCGTGGGCACCTGGCTGCAGGCCGGACCGAAAATGTCCGAAATCTGGGTGACGCCGGTGGTTGCACCGGGTGCCGCTGGCTCCGAGGTCGCCTCGGCTTCGGCGCCCGCCGGCGCGGAAGCCGGCGCTTCGGCCGACGGCGTCTCTGCGCTGCTGCACGCACCAAGCGCGATGGTCAGGGCGGCCATAGCACCGACCGCAGCCACTCGCTGGATCTTCCTCAACTCGATCTCAACTCCTCATCGGGCTACCCGGCTGGTCCGGGCCTCTCTTGCATTACTTCGGTAGTCCCCAGTGCGGGGTTCACGTCAGGCGGATTACGAATAGGACACGTCTGTCCCGCAGTCGGCCGTCCTCTGTGTCCTTTTTAGGTCCTTATCGGACGGTGAACTGTACAGAGTGCCATCCGCTGGCGCCGTCCGGGATTGGCGCGGCCCGGTCCGCGGTCTGCGTATATCCGGTCTTGTCTGTCGCGCGAACCTCCGCGACGTGGCTGCCGGGTTCCCACCGGCCCCGCAGCCTAAACATCCGCCAAGTGTCCACGTTGACCTCAGTGGACAGCTCCGCGGGCCGCCACTCGCCCCGGTCCATCCGGACTTCGACCTTCTCGATCCCCTTGGTTTGCGCCCACGCGACACCCGTAATTGGCGTATCCGGGCTGATCCGCTCGAACGCGCCGGGACTGTCGATTCGGGACATCGTCTTGATCGGTGCCCGCTGCGCCCAGTCCCGCTGCAGCCAGTAGGCCTGCTTGGCATCGAACGTCGTGAGCTCCATATCGGTGATCCACTTGGTCGCCGACACAAAACCGTAAAGTCCAGGGACAACTATCCGAACCGGGAAGCCATGCTCGATCGGCAACGGCTCTCTGTTCATCGCAATGACCAGCATGGCGTCCCGGCCCGGGTCGGCGAGAACCTCGGTCGGGCTGCCGCAGGTCCACCCGTCGACGCTGGTGGTGAAGACCTGGTCGGCGCCACGCTGCACGCCGGCCTCTTTGAGGATGTCGGCCAGCAGCACGCCGGTGAAGTTCGAGGTGGAGATGTACGGGCCACCCACCTCGTTGGACACACACGTCATGGTCACCGCGCGCTCGACCAGCCGCCGGGAGGTCAGGTCCGCCCAGTCCAGGTGGAGTTCCCGGTCAACCATGCCGTGCACCCGCAATCGCCAGTCCTCGGCGCGCAGCTGCGGCAGCGTCAGGTTCACATCGACCCGATAGAAGTCCCGGTTCGGGGTAATGAAGGTCGGCGACCCGTCGGCGGCGAAGTCGGCTCCGGTCGGGACCGGCGGCGCGGGGACCGTCGGCACGATCCGTCCCACCGCAGCGCGGGAGGTCTCGACGCCACCCCGCCCGGCCAGCAGCTGGCCTGCTGCGCCGGCGATACCGGCACCGGCGGCGACCGCTGCCGACCCCACCAGCAGCTTCCGGCGCGACACTCCCACCGCCGCTGTGTCTGGAGCCTGCACCCGACTCGCCAGGCCCCATCCATGCAGCGCGGTGAATACCGCCGAGCTCACGACCAGCGCGGCCAGTGGGGCAAGGACGTCAAGCGCGCCTGCGCTGGGACGGGTTGTCACGGCAGCGGTGGCGATCGCGCCCAGCAGGAGGACCAGGATCAGCCCAGGTGTCCGGGAGCGCCGAGACAGCAATCCGGCGGCAAGACCGATCAATGCGATCACTACCGCCATGCCCAGCAGCAAGACGAGCTTGTCGTAGGTGCCGAAGGTGCTAACTGCAAAATCCTTGAGCCAGCTCGGAGTGAAGTCGATTGCGGTGTTGCCTACCGCGAGGAATGGTGAAGCGGCGGGTGACATCAACCCGCCGACCAGGTGGCCCACCCCGAGACCGGCGACCACCGACAGCAGGCCAGCTAGGGCGGCCACCGGAAGAGACAACCGATCGGATGAACGGGAGGAAGTCACGCAGGCCCTTTCGGCGTCGCACCGGTGGGCGGTTCACTAAGAGACCAGATCGTGATGCTCTTCACCGGGTGAGCGCGGCTCGCAGACGTTGCTCCTGCACCGTCCAGAAGCCGTGTTCCCGCCCGTCGACCAGGATCACCGGGACCCGGTCGCCGTACTCGGCCCGGAGTTCGGCGTCTGCGTCCACGTCACTGGTCTGCCACGGAATGCCGAGCTCAGCGCAAATTCGGGCGATGTCCTCCCAGGCTGCGACACACGCGTGGCAACCCGCCCGAACCAGCAAAGTCACCTCATGCTGCACAGCCCCAGTCTGGCACCGCTGATGATGGGGCTTCAACAGCGCCTTGACGGCCGCCCACGATCGGGACGCGAGCCCGGCATTCGCCACTGTCAGCTACCAGACCCCCAACTACCAGGCAAGCACTGTCTGCAGCCCGGGATGTGCACCGCGTAGCGTCGCGGCGTCGTATGCTTCCGCCCGCGCTAGGCGGCCGTTGGCGCGAACGGTCGACACGATGCGAACAAGGGAGTGGCTTATGCCGCAACCGAGATGGACCCCGCAACCCCGGGGCCGAGCTGCGACGGCGCGCCGCCGTGCGGACGGCCCCGCAGTACTCATGTCCTGGTTGCGATACCTGGTCGCAGGCCACATCGAGCGAGATGCCTGAGCGCGTGAAGTCCGTCTCCCCCGACACCGGGCCGCTTGCGGATCCGGGAAGCACGGATTCGGACACCGGCCCCGTCGGTACCGGCGCGGCCGACGCCCCGGGCCCCGAGGTCGACATCGCCGCGTGGGAACTCGTCGCGGCGGCGCAGCAGGGTGATCAGAACGCTTTCGGCCAGCTCTACGATCGGTACGTCGATGTGGTGTTCCGTTTCGTCCTGTTCCGCGTGGGCGATCGGCCGCTTGCCGAGGACCTCACCAGCGAGACCTTTCTGCGCGCGCTGCGCAGGATCTCTTCAGTGAGTTACCAAGGCCGCGACGTCGGGGCCTGGTTCGTTACCATCGCGCGTAACCTGGTGCTCGACCACGTCAAGTCCAGCCGTTACCGACTGGAGATGACCACCGCCGACATCCTGGACTCCAGCGCGGATGACCGCGGCCCCGAGAACGAGGTCGTGGAGGAGGCCACCGCCGCTGAACTCATGCGCTGCGTCGCTCAGTTAGGTCACGATCAGCAGGAGTGCATCATGCTGCGCTTCATGCAAGGTCTGTCGGTCTCCGAGACCGCAGCCGTGATGGGCCGCAACGAGGGTGCGGTCAAGGCGCTGCAGCACCGGGCGGTACGCCGGCTGGCCCAGCTGTTGCCCGAGGACCTGCGATGATTATCACGGCGGTGACTATCACCACGGTGGTCGGCGTAACTACCGGGGTCACCGCTCGTTGCTCCGAACGACACGGCCAAGGGGCCCGAAGGTGGTGAGGACGACGCGCGGATCCGGGGGTCGGGCCAGCGATGGGCAGGAGCAGGAAAGCTTCGCCCGCGCCGTGGATAGCGGTATCCGCGAGGTTTCCGACGACATGCTGAACCGCGAGCTGACCGTCGTCGCAGCGTTGCGACAGGTTGGGGCTCAGTTCGAGTCCACGGCAGGACCGGATCCTGCTGAGCGCGATCGGATGCGTCAGCGCCTCATGGCGGAGTTCTCCTCCGTCGTGCACGACGGCACCAGCCCTGTCCTGCCACTTTCCAGTTCCCGCTCTGCGTCTCGGAAAGCATCGCGGAATCGCCATCGGATTCCCGATGAGGCTCGGGGACGGCTGGTGGTGGCGGCGGCCGCAGCGCTGTGCCTGCTGATGTCACTGTCCGGGATGAGCGTCCTACTGTCTCGCGATGCGCTTCCTGGTGACGCCTTGTACACATTCAAGCGCAGCGCCGAGTCCGCTGAGCTCGGGTTGACTTTTGGCGACCAACCCAAGGCGCTCAAGCACCTGGAGTTCGCCAGCGCTCGGGTCAGCGAGATCGAGACGATGGCGGAACAAGCCGACGCCGCCGGTAACTGGTCGGAGGGCCAGGAAAGGTTCCGCCGGGCCCTCGACGACTTCGATGCTGACGCCGCAGCAGGCGCCCGCCTACTCACCGCGCTGGCTGCCCATGGCCAGACCAGCATCTTGACCCCACTGCGCAGCTGGGCCGAACAGCAGGAAACCCGCCTGCGGGCGGTCCGGACCGCGCTACCCCTGCCGGCCAGCGCACGGCTGGACAGCACGCTCGGGCTTCTGGACCGAGTCGTCATGAGAACTTCTGCTCTGGACTACCGATCCGAGTGCGTCACAGTGACCTCCGGCACCCACGACGATCTGGGACTGCTGCCCGCCAAGGACACCTGCAGCCCGATTCCGGTGGACGGGACTTCGTCGGCCGTGCCACTGCCGGCCGCCCCCGCCCCCGATGGAAGTCCGCCGAACGTGGTCATGCCGCCTGGCCTGCTCGGCTCGCCTTCGGTGAATCCCACTCCCGACCCTGTCCAGAAGGATGAGCGCGGTCGGCCCGGACTCCGTGACGTGTTGCAGCCGGAACCAGGGCAGCCTGGTCCCGAGTCCTCGCGCCCCTTGCCCGGAAGAGATCCGCAATCGCCGGACATCCCCTTGCCACTGCCGGGGATTCCACTGCCAGAGTTCCCAGCACCCCCGTCCTAACCCGGCTCCCCAGGCGCTGGGGGGTCGCAGCCGCTATCGCAACCGCGCCGCAAGCTCGCGCAGACCGCGCTCTACCCCGGCCAGACGCTTAGGGTCGATCACTGGCCGAAACGCTCGGCCATGCACGAAGTCGTCGAACGCCTGGACCGAGGTCCACCGGGGCGTGAAGCCGAATTCGGTACGCAACCGGGTCGTGTCCAACACTTGGCCGTAGTTGAGGATTCTGACCTGCTCGGGGTAGTAATCGCTGAGATGGCTGTTGCTCAGTACCCGTAAGACTATGGCCATCGCCGGCTCAGGTATGGGAGCCAGGATCCGCCCCGCCCGCCGAATTGCCTCAGAAAGCAACAGCGCTCCGTCGCCACCAACGTTGAACACGCCCGGCAACCGCTGCCGGGTGGCCTGCTCAAGTACCGCCAGCGCATCCTCTTCATGCAGCAGCTGTATCCAACCGTCGTGGCCCAGCACAGTCGGTACCACTGGCAGGGCGAAGTATTGAGTCAGGCCAGTGTCGATGCGCGGACCGATGAGGTTGGTGAAGCGCAGCACCGTGACGTCCACATCAGCACGCCGCCGCGCGAAATTTCGAACGTAGCCTTCAGACTCCACCGCATCCTTGGCGTAACCCGAGGCCGGTAGATCCGTCAGTTCGTCTCGCTCGGTGAACGTCGCCGGATGCCGGGGACTCGTCCCGTACACCGCGCCGCTGGACTTGATGACCAGCCGAGTCATCGTGGTCGATTTCTGGCAGGCCGCCAAGAGCTGCATCGTGCCAACGACGTTCATGTCTCGCATCGTGCTGCGCCCACTTCTTCTGGGCCCGTCTGTGAACCCACGCCCACCGGCATCACGTGGATTGGCGGTCATCGCGGTGTGCACCACGGTGTCGACCTTGGCGCTGGAGATCACCTTGGCGATCAGTGGATTGCGAAGGTCGACCCGGATGACCTCGGTTCGCCCCATCCGTCGCAGCAAGTTTGGACGCGGCGGCACGACGTCCACCCCGAGCACCCGGTCGATACTGGGATCTGCTGCGAGCCGAGCAGCCAGATGCCCGCCGACAAAGCGGCTGACTCCAGTGACGAGGACCGTGGACGGCGACACGTTGCTCCCCTGGCCACGCGCTGGCAACCGCGCATCATGCTACGGGCGCGGTGGGAGAGTCGATACAAGCAGCGGTGTGATGGTGCCAACCGCGAGCCGTCGCTGACCGATCAGGCCATTGATCGGGTCGGGTTATTTCTTCAGCTTGCGACGCTGGACCCGGGTCTTACGCAGCAACTTGCGGTGCTTCTTCTTGGACATCCGCTTGCGGCGCTTCTTGATCACCGAGCCCATACTCGGCCTCCTCGCTGGTTGGGATGCACTAGGGAAACGCCCGGCAGCGAGCGCTGCGGGCGTTAGCGGCTGCCCAGACTACTCGGGCTGGCATCGACGGCATGCACCCGGCCAGGTCTCAGGCGTAGCGCTTCGATCCTGCAGCAGGTCTTAGCCAGCATCGAAGTAGGCGTTCTCAAGGTATCCGTGCACCGCCACCTCCGGAACCCGGAAGGAACGCCCGACGCGTACCGCGGGCAGCTCGCCGGCGTGCACCAGCCGGTAAACCGTCATCTTCGATACGCGCATCATCGCGGCCACCTCGGCGACCGTGAGGAACTGCACCTTGCTTGGCACGGCTTGCTCGTTCGTCGGCATGCGTCATCGCGTCCTCACCACGTCACGCCCTGCTGGGCTTCCCCTCCCGCGGTCCGTGACGCTCATGTTCTGATGAGAGTAGCGGGACTGCTGGTGCTCGTGCGACTCCACGAGGGCTGGTGGACATCAGTTCTCGTGAACGAGTCCGAGTTCGACCGACCGTTCCCGCGCTGCCTCGATGGCGGACAGCAACGCGGCCCGCACGCCATGGCGCTCCAACTCCCGGATCGCCATGATCGTTGTTCCCCCGGGAGAGGTCACCGCTTCTCGCAACAGCACCGGATGTTCACCGGTGTCGCGCAGCATCCGGGCCGCGCCGACCGCGGACTGTGTGATCAGCTCGGTCACTATCGGCCTGGGCAGCCCCAGCAGGATTCCTGCGTCGATCATCGCCTCGACGAGATAGAAGAAGTAAGCCGGGCCCGACCCCGACAGCGCGGTGACGGCGTCCTGCTGGTTTTCCGGCACCCGGACCACCTTGCCGACGCTGCCGAGTAGCTCCTCGGTCAGCTTCAGGTGGGCTTCGGTGGCGTAGCGGCCTGCGGACACCGCGCTCATCGCCTCGCCGACCAGCATCGGAGTGTTGGACATGACCCGGACGACCGGCACACCGTCGGGAAGGCGACGCTCGTAGAGCGTGGTGGACAGACCCGCGCACAAGCTCACGACCAGGGCGCTCGGGGCGATAAACCCGGCGAGCTCGGCCAGGAGCGGATCGATGTCCTGCGGCTTCACCGCGATGACCAGGACCTCGGCCTTGCGTGCGGCGGTGGCAGTGTCAACTGCGCGTACCCGGTAGGTTTCCTCGAGCTGTGCAGCCCGCTCCGGGTAGCGCTCGGTGAGCATCAGGTTGTCAGGGCTACGGCCGGCGCTGAGCATTCCGGACAGCAAAGCCTCGCCGATCTTGCCAGCGCCCAGGATGGCGATCGTGGTCATGGCCGCAGGGTGCCACAGCTGCGTACACGTGCGTTCTGGGGACTGAGCGCAGTAAGCCAGCCCGTTCCCTGCACTCAGTCCCCAGAACGCAACAAGGCGCGCAGGAAGAAGGCGGCGTTTTCGGGCCGCTCGGCGAGCCGTCGGGTGAGATAGGAGTACCAGTCCGAGCCGTAGGGCAGGTACACCCGGACGATATCGCCGCCTGCGGCCAACCGTCGTTGCTCGGCCGGGCGCACTCCGTAGAGCATCTGGTACTCGAAACTGCCCGGTGGACGGCCATGCCAGCGGGCTCGCTCACCCACGATGGCAACCAGCCGGCGGTCGTGGGTGGCGAACATCGGGTAACCCGGTCCGGCCAGCAGGGTATTGGCGCAGCGCACGAAGTTGCGCGCGACTTCGTGCGACGTCGCGAATGCCAGCTCAGGCGGCTCGGCGTAGGCGCCCTTACACAGCCGGACCCGAGCGCCCTCGACTGCCAACGCCCGGCAGTCGTCCAGCGTCCGGTACAGGTAGGCCTGCAGTACGGCCCCGGTAGCCGGCCAACTGCGGCGCAGTTGCGCGTGCACGCGCAGGGTGGACTCGGTGAGAGTGTGGTCCTCAGCGTCCAAGGTGACGGTGGTGCCGGCGTGCTCGGCCGCAGCGCAGATTCGGGAGGCGTTTCGCAATGCCAGTGCCTCGTCGAGTCGCTGGCCCAAGGCGGAAAGCTTGACGCTGACCTCGACCCGGTCGGTTAAACCGCCGGCTTTGAGCCGGTCCAGCAGCTCAAGGTAGGCGTCCACGGTGGACTCCGCGCCGGCCTCATCTTCGACACCCTCACCCAGGTGATCCAGGGTCACGGCGAGACCATCGTTCACCAGCACGCTGGCCGCAGTGATGGCATGCTGCGCGCTCTCCCCCGCCACAAAGCGGCGCACGACGTACCGGCTGACCGGTGCGGTGGCCACCAACCGCCGGACCGTCGGATTGCCGGCGGCAGCCAGGATCAGGGCGCGCAGCACGGAAGCACGCTAGCGCTCGTCTGCGGGCGGCTCCGAGCCAGTCGCAGGGTCGGTCGCGGGGCCAGTCGCTGGGGCGCCGCTCAGCGCGGCGACCTCTTCGCCCTCACGCTGTTCTACGGCCTCACTGGGGTCCGGCTCTGCCTGACGCTCGCCGCCATGCGCCAGCAGCGCGCTGGTGTCTTGCTCTTCGGCGACACCGCGACGTTGCCGAGCGTCCCGCACCGCGAACCGCACAGCCGCCGCGACGACGACGATTCCGACGAGGATCTCGAGGATGATGACCATGTTCATGACAAGCTTTCACACTCCTTGTGATTCGCCAGTAGCGACATACCCCGTTGCGGAGCAGCGCAACGATACGCCCGTTCGGCCTATTGGCTCGTTGTCGGGTCGCTCACCGGGCATAAGCGCATGGGTATCCGTGCGCGCAGCACGAGGTACAAGCCAGCGCGCTAGCTGCGCCACGCCGCGATCATGCAGACAGCAGGCGCTGGAAGAACTCGCGATAACGCTGGAAACGCACCCGCAGATCTTCGGTCGACATCGTCTCGCTCGGGTGCTCGCTCCCCACGTTCATGCGGATCTCGTCCAGCGTCCGGTCGATCAGCACGCCGGCCTCGTGTACCGCGCGCTGCGGATCGTCGACGAAGGCTCCCTGCACTCGCTGCCACTCGTCGCGTAGGCCCGCCACATCGTTGATCAGTCCCACCCGCTGCGCACCACCATCATCGGCAGTGTCGTCGGCGGCGGCCGTCACCGGCTGCTCGACGTGGGCGGGTGCGCCGCTGGGGGGGTCCGGCTCTCGTTGCGCGGCACCGCCGGGGTGGTCCGGATCCGGGCTACCCGTCACCCGCTCACCCGGAGCCTGCGACCGCTGGTGCTCCTCGTGGTGCTCATGCGGCGTGTTCATCGTGAGCCTCCGGCCGTGTTAACTCTTGTGGGCTATGTCGACGTGTCTTGACGGCCATGCACGAGCTCGTTGAACAGCGCCCGGTAGTGAACGAACGCCTGCCGCAGCTCCTCGGTGTCCGACGAGTCCGCCTGACCGTGATGGGCCTGACGGGCGGCATGCGCAGCCCGGTAGTGCTCGACAACCTGCGGGTGATCCGCGGCGACGAGCTCGGCACGCTCACCGAAGTCCTCCACCGGGTAACCGCGATCGCGCATCACGTCCGTCACGAGCCGGTCGGCTTCGTCCAGGGCAGGCCCGGGCCGATCGACGAATTGGGCCTGCACGGCTTCCCAGCGTTGGGTGTAGCGGTCGCGGTCCGCGGGCTCGAGCTGGCGGATGTCGAGCTGATCGCGCCGATCGGCGACCTTGCCCAAATGCTGCAGGGCCTCACGCTCGCTGCCGCGCGCCTGCACCTCACGTTCGTACTCGGGCCCGAATCGCTCCTGCAGGGCGGCGCGCCGACGCCGGCGGGTAGCCAATACCGCCAGGACCACAACCGCGGCCAGCACGACGATACCAATGATGATCATGATGACGACGGTGTCCATGGACGCCTCCACACCCGTTGAGTGACCCATTCGTTACATACCCGGCTACAGGGACGCTCGCCACATCGGGCACCCAATCGGCCTATCGGCTACTTATAGGTGCAAGCGCGCAAAGAGCATGGCCTCGGTGAGGGCGGCGCGGCGCTCCGAGCGGGTACGGGCGTGCCGGGTACTGACCTCAAGCACGACAGTGCCGGTGAATCCACGATCCACCAGTGCCCGGCATACCTCAGCGCAAGGCTGACTGCCCCGACCAGGCAGCAGATGCTCGTCGCGGGGTGCACCGCTGCCATCAGCCAGATGCAGGTGCGCCAACCGTGACCCCATCCGTTGCGCCATCGCCACCGCGTCGACTCGGGCAGTGGCGGTATGGGACAGGTCCAGCGTGTAGTGCGAATATCCGACGTCCGTCGGGTCCGGTGACGGCACGTAGCTCGACATCTCGAGCCGGCCACGACGTACCGGAAACATGTTCTCCACCGCGATCGTGAGCCCGGATGAGGCTTCCAGCGCGGAGATCTGCTGTGGAAATTCGGTGGCGTAGCGCCGCTGCCAGCGAAACGGGGGATGCACCACCACGACACCGGCCCCCAACTCGATGGCCGCCTGCACGGTGCGGTCCAGCCGAACCGCCGGATCTGCCGCCCACACCCGTTGAGTGATCAGTAAGCAAGGGGCATGCACAGCTAACACGGGCATCCGGTGGTGGGCCCCTAATCTCGCGACGGCAGCGACGTCCTGGCTGGCAGGATCACCCCACACCATCACCTCGACGCCGTCGTAGCCGAGCTCGGCGGCCAGTTCGAATGCCACGGCGACCGATTCGGGCCATACCGAGGCGGTGGACAGGGCCACCTGGATCGGGCCTGCCGGCGACACCGCCTATCGGCCACCGACAAGCAGCAACGCGGCCGGGGACACGGTGACGAACAAGCCGACAAGTACCGCGATCACAGTCGTCTGCAGATCATCGGCACGCCGCACCCGGCGAACCACCCAGACCAGTCCGGTGATCACGGCTAGCGCCACGATCAGTGCCACCACGGGCATCCGCTGCCAGAGCCACTCGCAGATCAGCCACAGCGCCGCGCCGCCGACAATGCCGATCCCGATTTGAGCCACCATCACGGCCCACTCCCGGACCGGAGAGCCATATTCGGACTCGTCGCCGTGAACTTCGTCGCCGTGAACTTCGTCGCCGTGAACTTCGTCGCCGTGAGGTTCTTGGCTGGGAGATTCATCGCTGTGCAGCTTGTCGCTGGTGGACTTGTCACGGCCGGGGTCGGCACCGTGCGCTTCCTCGGTGGCTTTCCACGCCTTCCTGGGGCGTTCGTCGAGCCGCCTGCCGTTCGCCTTCTGTGTGGGGATGGCACGCGTGGCATTACCCAGTCCGGCGGGGGGTTCCCCACCGCCGGGAGGGCGGCCAGACCAGGAAGCGGGGTCCGTGGCCGGTGCGACTCGGGGGAACTGGACGGTGGCCGGATCGTCGGACAGCACCTTCGCGCTGAGTGGGCTCAGGGAGCTGAGTGGGCTCAGGGAGCTGATGGGTCGATGCCCGGCGATCACCGATGGCCGGCCCACCGCTGAGGTCCCTACCGCGGGGGTCCCTCCCGGGGGGGTTCGCACGGCGGTGCTTCGCACGGCCGGGGTCCGCACGGGTGTGGTGCGCACCGCCGGTGTCTCCACGGCCGGTGCCCACTGCCGACCACCGCCACCGTTGCCGGATGACAGGGATGAATAATGCTGAGAGGTTCCATGACGACTGGATGGGGCGGCAAGAGGCGGGGCGCCGCCGCCAGGATCTGTCCGGGTGGTCCGGGTCGGTTCGACGGGGGGCTGGGCAGCGGTGTCCACCCCGACGCCGGTGTCGTCGGCAGCTCGGCGGCGGCGACGCCCGGTATTCGGGGTCGGCTCACCGTAGCGAGCCACCAGCTCTGCCACGCTGAACTGGGCCCGTTCTTCAGGCTCGCTGCTGCGCCTCATCGTCTCTCACCGTGCCCCCCGAGCCGCTGTTTCGTCTAGTACGTCGAGGTGGGCGGCGCCCCGGCTGCGCCGTCCGGTCGATTCCATCCAACCAATCCAGCTTTTGCAGAATCACACCCTCCCGCAACGCCCACGGGCATAACGACAGCTCATCGACGTCCAGAGCGTGCATCGCGGCCTGGGCCACCAACGCTCCAGCGACGAGCTGATGGGACCGGCTGGCGCTGACACCCTCCAGTTCCGCCAGGTCGTCAGAGCTCATCCGGGAGATGAACGCGATCACCTGGCGCAGACCGGCATCGGTCAGCGTACGGCGGACCCGCAGGCCGGCTGACGATGGGGCGGCACCGGTGAGCCGGGCCAGCGATCGAAAGGTCTTCGAGGTGCCCACCACTTGGTCCGCAGCGTCGGCCTTGCGCAGCTTGCGGGCTGGTTCCTCTAGCTGCTCGCCGACGTACTCGCGCAGGTTCACCAGCTCGCGGCGACGGGGCGGGTCGTGCGCCAGCCAGGACCGGGTGAGCCGGCCGGCGCCGAGTGGCAGCGATACCGCCACATCCGGCTCTTCGTCGATACCGCTGGCAATCTCCAGGGATCCACCGCCGATGTCCAGCATGAGCACCCGGCCAGCTGACCAGCCGCACCACCGGCGGACCGCGAGGAAGGTGAGAATGGCCTCCTGCTTACCGGAGAGCACCTCGAGCTCGATCCCGGTTTCGGCCTGCACCCGGGCGAGCACCGCACCGACGTTGGAGGCGTCGCGCACCGCCGAGGTAGCGAAGGCCATCAGGTCCGCGCAGCCCATCGCGGATGCCGAGTCGGCGGCGGCACGCACGGTGCGAATCAAGTGATCGGCACCCTCAGGGGTGATCTTTCCACGGGCGTCCATGTGCTCGGCCAGCCGCAGCACCGACTTCTCCGAAATCATCGGCATCGGGTGCCCGCCACGGTGCGCGTCCACTACCAGCAGGTGGACGGTGTTGGAACCCACATCGAGCACGCCGAGCCGCACGGCAGGTCAGGCTACTGCCTCAGATGTCGTCTGTCCTAAATGTCAAGAGTCGTACTTGTAACCCAGCCCGCGGACGGTTACCAGGTGCTGGGGCGAGGACGGATCTCGCTCGATCTTGGAACGCAACCGCTTGACGTGGACGTCGAGGGTTTTGGTGTCGCCGACATAGTCGGCTCCCCATACCCTGTCGATGAGCTGGCCACGGGTCAGCACCCGCCCTACGTTGCGCAGCAGGTACTCCAGCAGGTCGAACTCCTTGAGCGGCAACCCGATCTCCTGCCCGGCGACGGTGACGGTGTGCCGCTCAACGTCCATCCGCACCGGACCAGCCTCGAGCACCGAAGGTCCGAGGGCAGCATCCCCGTCGATGTCTCCACCGCGGCGTAACACCGCACGGATCCGGGCGATGAGCTCGCGGGCCGAGTACGGCTTGGTGATGTAGTCGTCGGCACCCAGCTCCAGACCGACCACTTTGTCGATCTCACTGTCCCGGGCGGTTACCATGATCACCGGGACGGCGGAGCGGGCCCGCAGTTGCTTGCAGACGTCGGTGCCGCTCATCCCGGGAAGCATCAGGTCGAGCAGCACGATATCGGCACCGTTGCGATCGAACTCCTCCAGCGCCGCGGACCCGGTGGTAGCCACCGCTGTCGAGAAGCCCTCCTTTCGTAGCAGGAAGGCAAGCGGATCTGCGAAGGATTCCTCATCCTCGACGATCAGCACCCTGGTCACAGAGATCCTCCCACGTGCTCGGGTGTCGGCGGCGTGTGCTGTGCGCGGTCCGCGCTCTGTGGATGCGCGGGCACCCGCAAGGTGAAGGTGGATCCAGTGCCGGGCCTGCTCCACAGCTGTACATCACCACCGTGGTTGGCGGCGACGTGCTTGACGATCGCCAGGCCCAGCCCGGTCCCACCGGTGGCCCGGCTGCGTGCCTGGTCGATTCGGAAGAACCGCTCGAACACCCGTTCCTGGTGTTCAGGGGCAATCCCCAGGCCACGGTCGGTGACGGCGATTTCCACGAAACCGTCCGCCAGACGCCGGCTGACCGAAACCGGGCTACCCGGCGGCGAGTAGGACACCGCGTTGTCGACCAGGTTGGACAGCGCGGTGACCAGTAGCGTCGCGTCACCGTCGAGCAACAGCCCGCTCGGCGGGTCAACGGTGATCCTGATGTCAGCCGATTCCGCGACCAACCGGCAGCGATCCAGTGCCTCACGCACCACCTCATCGACCTCGACGGTGGCCAACTCGGGGAGCCGCTCGGCGCCCTGCAGCCGGGACAGCGCAATCAGTTCGGTGACCAGCGCACCCAATCGGGTGGCCTCATTGATGATCTTGGTGCCGAACCGGCGCACCTCGTGCGGGTCGTCGGTGGCATCCAGGACTGCCTCGGCCAGCAACGCCATCGCTCCGACCGGTGTCTTCAACTCGTGGCTGACATTGGCCACGAAATCCCGCCGGGTCGCTTCCAGCCGGACCGCGTCAGATTCGTCGGATGCGTCGATAACGGTGAATCCGTCACCCAGCGGTCGAACCTCGCCGAGTACCGCAGTGGGTCCGCGTCCGGATCGGGCCCCCCGGTCCAGCGGGGAGAGATCGACCCGGACCACCTCGCCGGTCGCGCGCACCTGCTCGGCGGCTTTGCCCGCGCGTTCGTCCGGACGCGACCCGCGAACCAGACCCAGTTCGACCGCGGCCGCGTTGGCCAGTACCACGTCACCGAACTTGTTCAGCAGCACCACTCCGTTGTGTGAAGAAAGCACCACCCGCTGGACAAGGTCGGCAGCCGACGCACCGTCCGGTGACCCTTGCGGCACCGTTGTCTGGACGCGGCGGCCGATCAGGAAGCCGAAGATCAGCCCGACCATCAGCACACCGATCGCGGCGAGCACGACGGCTGCGAGTGTCACGTGGCAATCGTAAGCACCGGACCCGGTGAAAGTCCTAGCCCTGGCCCACTGCCTGTGACCGGATCGACGGTTCCACGGCAAACCTTCCCCCGCCGTTTACCACGGGTTCACCCCTTGGCGCCGTTAGCCGTGAAGCAATCTACGACCGCATCGGTCTCCAGGTAGATTCCGCCGGGAGTGACCGGACGTAGCTGATCATCGAAGTCGTACCGCAGCGGGATCCCGGTCGGGACGGTGATTTCGGGGATGGTCTGGTCGTCGATCCCATCCAGGTACTTGATCAGAGCACGCAGCGAGTTGCCGTGCGCAACCGCGAGCACGGTATGCCCAGCGCGCAGGTCGGGCACGATGGACGACTCCCAGTACGGCAGCATCCGGGCCACCACGTCGGCCAGGCACTCGGTCCTGGGAACGCCGATGCCGGCGTACCGGGGATCGTCGGCTTGGTCGAACTCGCTGCCCGGTTCGATCGGTGGTGGCCGGACAGCGTAAGACCGGCGCCACAGCGCGAACTGCGCGTCGCCGTATTCCGCACGGATCTGGGACTTGTCCTTGCCCTGTAACGCACCGTAGTGACGCTCGTTGAGCCGCCAGTCGCGGCGCACCGGAATCCAGTGCCGGTCAGCGGCGTCAAGCGCTAGGCACGCGGTGCTGATCGCTCGGCGCAGCAGCGAGGTGTGCAGCACGTCGGGCAGCAGCCCGGCAGCGCGCATCAGTACGCCCGCTCGCGCCGCCTCACGCTCGCCCCGCATCGACAACGGCACGTCCACCCAGCCGGTGAACAGGTTCTTGGCGTTCCACTCGCTCTCGCCGTGGCGGAGCAGGACCAGGGTGCCCAGGCTCATACTCCGCAGCCTGCCAGGTGCCGTGACGACGATCCGCGACACCCCGCCCTTGCCAAGGCACAGCCAAGGCAGGGCCAGAGCGGGGTCAAATTCTTCCCTATGGCCATCAATTCGTGTTACCGAATAGCCCGAACGGCCGCTGGCCGTGACTGCCAGGTTACACATACATTAACGCGCAACGACGGTGTTTACCGAACCCCCTGCTGACACCCCCACCGTCGTTGCAGGGAACCGCTGGCCACTCGCTTCCCCCGCCCCCCGGGAA
>DASVWA010000292.1:0-4276 GCA_036389855.1 Pseudonocardiaceae bacterium | reverse complement strand
ACGTCGGTCTGAGGACATTAACCGGCGTGGAGGGCGTCCCAGAATGCTGCGCGCACCGCGCTGGCTCCCCAGGCATTGGGCTCGATGACATTACAGAACCACAGGTCCCGGTTGGCTGGCCGGGGATCACTTTGGGCTGGGTTCCCGGCGCGCAGCCCGTGGCCGAGGAAGTAGCCGTGGATGTCGGCCACTCGTGCCCCATGCTCTGAAGCGGCCTCACGCAGCTCGGTGTTCAACTCGGCCAGAGTGTCGACGACCTGCGGCCACGGTGGCAGTCCCACCCGCGAGGCATCGCCGGTGCCGTCACTGGGGTCATAGACGGTGCCGACGATTATCGGATCACTGGGCCGCCGCACAATGCTGCGCAGTCTCTCCAGGGCCTGGCCGACCCGAGTGCGCACCACCGACACAACCTGTCGAGCGCGCTGGATGTCGCCGTATGCCCCGAGTAGGTCGTTGCCGCCGATTGTCAGTGTCACGACCGTGGGCGCGATGGCAGAAGTTTCAAGCTGCCGAAGTTGCGAATCCAGCAGCGTGCTGGTGGTGCCGCCGTCGGTGGCGAGCAAGTGGTAAGCCACGGCGCGATCCTGTGTCATCAGGTCCCGACCGTGCCATTGGGGGAAGTCGTCGTCGCGGTTGCGCACCAGCAGGCTGGCACCACCGCGACCGGTACCACCGGCGTAGCGGTCGATGGAGATGGAGTCACCAAGGGCGACATAGACCACAGGCCCATCGATGTTGTTACCTGCTGCGGCTGTGCCCAAAGGTTGCTCTGCACGGTCATCAAGAACAGGCCCGCCGCACCCCCCGGCGATCGCTAGCCCGGTGGTGATCAAGAAGGCCCGCCGGTGTAGTGGCTGCATGACAGCCAGCTTGCGCTGATGAACCCGCCAGCGCTCGGCGCATCGCCGACTTCGCAGCCGTGTCGATGACGCCCACCCAGGTGGCCCAATGCACGATGGGCTGGGGCCCATTTCGGGATCAGCCGATGCCAGCCGCCCGGTCGATCATTGCTAAGAACCCTTGGGCATTGAGGCTAGCGCGGGTCGCACCCACGCCGTCGAGCACGTCGAGTCCAGCGAACTGCTCGATGTTCTCCTTTGTCACCGTTCCGCCGTAGATGATCTCCGGGGTGCTGGCCCCAAGTCGGCGCAGCAAGTCCTTGAGGCCTCCGACCATCTCTTGGACGTACTCAGCCTCGGCCGCACGGTCACCGCCGATAGCCCAGGCGGGCTCGTACACGATCAGTACAGCCTGTTGGCCGATGCTAATTCGAGAGATTCCCTGTCTTAACCGCTGCTGTGTCTGCAAGCGGGCGCCGGCTCCGGGCTTGTCCTCGCCGACGAAAAGGACTGGTGTGAGACCCGCTTCGGCGACTGCCGCCACCTTTCTGGCGATCTGCTCGTCGGACTCGCAGCCGGCCCGCCGCTCGCTGTGCCCGATCAACACATACCGTGCCAGGCCGGTCAGCATCACTGGTGAGATCTCCCCGGTATGGGGACCCTCCTTCTCCCAGTGGCAATTCTGTGCGCCCAGGCGCACCAATCGCTCGTCGACTACGGCCCGCAAAGGCACCAACGACACAAACGGAGGACAGACGATAACGCTGGGCGGCTGCTGCCCTCGAGAGGCCCGCTCCCGCAAGCCCTCCTGTATCACCTGCACCAGGGCGACCGCCTGGTCGACGGTGGTGTGCATCTTCCAGTTGGCGAGCAAATACTTCATGGCCGTCCCCTGCCCATGTTCGGGAACCCCTGCTCGCCCGTGCCCGGACGCCGTCAGGGCACGGCGACGGGCTTGGGATGTACCCAGCGGCGTTCGATGTCGGCCGTGCGAACGGCGTCGAAGATCGCCTGCACGCGCAGCCCCTCCTCCAGCGATGGCTCGGGCGCCGCCCCCTTCCGCACCGCCGCCCAGAAGTTGCGGGCCACCCGCTTGAACGCCTCGGTCGAGCTTGCGTCCAGCGGGCCCTCGCTCTGCAGCTCCTCACCAGCGCGCCCCCACCAAACCCGCCGATCGCCGTCGAGCCTTACCGTCCCCTCTTCGCCGTGGATCTCGATGACGTCGCTACGACCATGTCGTGCGGTGGCCACGAGGGTCACCACCCCGAGCCCCCCACCGCGGAACCGCAGGAGCAGCGCGTAGGTGTCCTCGGCAGTCACCGGCCGCAGCTCGCCATCATCCGCCCTGCGGACGGGTACGCCGACCTCGGTGGCGGCGGCCACGGCGTCAACGTCGGGAAATATCTCCAGCAGAAGATCAAGATCGTGTACCCCGTAGCCCTGGAGCCGTCCGCCCCCTAGCCGGTCGTCGTGCACCCAGGTGTAGGGACGTGAGCCGGGGTCGGCGTGGTCGGACTGGACCAACGAGACCGACGCCATTCGTGGTCGTCCCACGACCTCACGCGCACGTTCGGCGACCCGCCTTCGGGTTTCCTTCATCCGCAGTTCGTAGTCGACCAGGCCGACCACGCCAGCCGACCGGATGGCCGCGACGATGCGGCGAGCACCTTCGAGGTTGTCGGCCAGGGGTTTCTCGCACATCACATGCAGCCCCCGCTCGGCGGCGGCGACGGCAAACTGGACGTGCGTCGCCACGGGGGTGGCGACATGCACCGCCTCCAGCCCCGGCACCGACAGCAGCTCGTCGAAATCGGCCGTACCGAACTCCACGCCGGCCTCCTCGGCCAGCTCCCGGGCCCGCTCCGGTCGCCGCGACCACACGGCCACGGGCTCGAACTCCGCCAGCTCGGCATAGACCGGCAGGGCCACTTTCCGTCCGTAGCCACTGCCGGCAATGGCGATCTTGATTGGCTTCTCCACGATGGGCCCTCCGGTCAAGGAACTTACCGCAGAGCTGACCCGGCTGACCGCCCTCGCGCAACCCGGCCATCCTTGGCTGATTCGAAGTTAGAGGCTGTGCTGCGGTGGCTGGTGCTGCGTTTGCCACCGCCGCGGCGTCCTTCCAGTCGTTTATGCTTGCAGCCGCTGGTCGTCGGATGCCGCGATTTCCTCTTCAACTTCGCGGACGTAGCTCTCAGGGTCCTTGTCCACTGGTGTGACGCCAGTGACGTGCGTGGCCTCGAAGGCGGCGAAAGCGACGGCCAGATCGTGGCGCAGCTGGAGCCCGGCGTGGCGGCGGAAATCTGTGAGACCCTCGCGCTCTTCTTCGGCCATGTGGTCGCTGTTGGCCTCGTTGGTTCTGGCGACCGCGTCATACCAGCCGTCGCTGCCGACCTCGTGATCCGCGACCGCGGCAACCGCGTCGCGGATGTCGTTGTGATCTCCGATCGCGTCTACGGTCTCATCCTGTGCGCTGACGCTATCGATGCCTTGACCCATACGCAGCAGTTCTGGGTAGAAAAGCTGCTCTTCAGCCTCGGCGTGCACCTCGAGAAATGCCGCGAGCCGGTTCCAGACAGCACCCAGAGCCGCGGTGTTGGTGCGATCGATCTGTTCGAGGATCGCGAAGAGCCGCCGCTGCTGATGGTGGTCATCGAGGATCAGCTGGGTGATGTCCATGGCCCTCCCATCGCGGCCGTGTCCGAGACGATCAGGCCGACCGCGCCTAAGGATGCCATGCAGTCACTCGGGTTAACCAGGTCAACTCGCACGGGATCTTATTCGGTGGAGGCGGATGACATGGCCTGGTCGTCTCGCCGGAACGGGTCCGGCACTCCTGCTTCGGTCCCCGCTCCACGCGTCGACGGCGACGGCCCTGCTCAACCCCGACGTGGCCGTCGGCCACAACCTGGCCGGATGTCGAACCAGTCGACGTGCGTATACGGCTGCTGGCTATGCCCGGCCTTGACAGCACTGGCCCGGAGTGTTACAAAATGCGCCGAACAACAGGCAGCGGACGGTTCAGAAGCGCCGCACGAGGCGGCGCAAGAGTACGTATACAAGGGACACAGGAGGTTGAGGAACGGTCGAGATGGAGGTGATCGCCGCGACATTTCGGCGTACATCGGAATCAAGACAGGTTCATTCCTTCGCAGGGGCCCGACCCTAGGGTCGGGCCCCTTTCCTGTGCATCTGTTGGCGTCACCGAGCCGCTCGCGCCCGCAGACATGCCATCCGGAACGTCAATGGTGATGCGTGGGACCGGACAGTCAACGGTCGGAATTCCTCAACAACGTCTCGGCTGGCTTTTCAGCCCATCGTCGTTGTGCCGGGTGTCAAGGTGTCGCCACAGGATGACGTGGCGCATCCACTCCATACCGCGCGGCCTGCGCCGTTGTCCGAGGGCTGACTATGTCGTCTCGCGACCAGGCGGC
>DASVWA010000291.1:0-28942 GCA_036389855.1 Pseudonocardiaceae bacterium | reverse complement strand
ACTGCCACCTACCTGGCGCGGATGCTGCGAGATTTCCCCGGCCTGACAGTGACCCGGCTCGCCTCCGGCCTACCAATGGGCGGTGACCTGGAGTTCGCCGATGAGCTCACCCTCGGACGGGCCATGTCCGGACGCCGCGCCGTCTCCTAGTGCACTGCCACATGGATGCTTGTGGTAGTCGCTTAGGGCCTCAGGCAGCGACAAGCATCCGTGTGGCGGTTTGATGAAGCGGCGCTGCACCGCCCGGTTGGGGTGGGCACGTGATGCGTGCGCAGCTGACACGGCTGCTTGCCGACGCCCAACACCCGAACCTCACCGTCCAGGTGCTTCCATTCAGCAACGGTGCCCATTGCGCTGTGGTGGGGGACTTCGTGATGCCAGCTTTTCCGGACTCCCAGACGAGCAGCCGGTGCAGCAAAGGGGGATGTGGAGTGGCGCCCTTGCCGGATGGCGGTGCCCTCGTGCGGGACACCAAGGACCGTACCCGCGACCCACTCACCTTCGATGGGCAGAAGTGGGCCGACTTTCTCTCTGCGGTGAAGAACGGCGAGTTCGACTTCTGAGCTGTAGGTCGTGAGCGCTGCTAGCGCAGCGCGCGGTTTACTGCCGATACGACAGCGTTCAGCGAAGCGGTGACGATGGACCCGGAGACGCCGACACCCCACAGAACCTGCTCACTGACGGAGCACTCGAGGTACGCCGCGGCCGCGGCATTATCGCCGGCCGACATAGCGTGCTCGGAGTAGTCGAGCACCCGCACGTCGAATCCCAGCGTGGCCAGCGCATCGACGAAGGCCGCGATGGGGCCGTTTCCCGAGCCGGTGATCTGGTGTTCCTCACCTTCCACCAGCACGTTGGCCTGGATCTCGTCGTGGCCCTCGCCGTCATCTGACAGCTGGTGCCGCAGGACCCGCAGGGGGGTGTTCCGGTCTAGGTAGTGCTCGGCGAAGAGGTCTCTAATCTGCTGCGGCGAGACCTCGCCACCTCCGGTGTCGGTGTACTGCTGGATGACGCGAGAAAACTCGATCTGCAGCCGTCGCGGCAGCTCCAGCTGGTGCTCGGCCTTCATCACGTAGGCGACGCCGCCCTTGCCGGACTGCGAGTTGACCCGGATCACCGCCTCATAGGTGCGCCCGACGTCTTTGGGGTCGATGGGGAGGTACGGCACCTCCCAGCGATGGTCATCCACGCTGATGCCGGCTCGAGTCGCGTCGGCCTGCATCGCTCGCAATCCCTTGTTGATCGCGTCCTGGTGGCTGCCGGAGAACGCGGTGTATACCAAGTCGCCGCCGTAGGGATGCCGCTCGGAAACCGGCAGCTGGTTGCAGTACTCAACGGTGCGGCGTATCTCGTCGATGTCGGAGAAATCGATCTGGGGGTCGATGCCCTGACTGAACAGGTTCATTCCCAGCGTCACCAGGCACACGTTGCCGGTGCGTTCCCCGTTGCCGAACAGGCAGCCTTCGATACGTTGCGCGCCTGCCTGATAACCCAGCTCGGCGGCGGCCACCGCGGTGCCACGGTCATTGTGCGGGTGTAGCGAGAGGACCACCGCACTGCGCCGTTCCAGGTTGCGGTGCATCCACTCGATGGAGTCGGCGTAGACGTTGGGCGTGGCCATCTCGACGGTGGCCGGCAGATTCACGATTACCGGCGCGTCCGCCGTGGGCTGCCAGATTTCGGTGACCGCGTTGCACACTTCGGCGGCGTAGGGCAGTTCGGTACCGGTGTAGGACTCCGGCGAGTACTGAAAGCGGAAGTCGGTGTCGGAGTACTTGCCCGCGTACTCCACAAGCATCTCGGCCGCTGAGGTGGCTATCTTCTTGATCCCCTCGCGCTCCTCCCGAAACACCACCCGGCGCTGCAGGATCGACGTCGAGTTGTAGATGTGCACGATCGCCTTGTGTGCGCCCTCCAGCGCTTCGAAGGTGCGCTCGATCAGTTCCGGCCGGCACTGTGACAGCACCTGGATGCGGACGTCCTCGGGCACCGCACCCTCAGCGATGATCTCGCGGACGAAGTCGAAATCGGTTTGGCTGGCTGAAGGGAACCCGACCTCGATTTCTTTGTATCCCATCCGCACCAGCAACTCGAACATGCGCCGCTTGCGTGCCGGGCTCATCGGATCGATCAAGGCCTGGTTGCCGTCCCGCAGGTCAACCGCACACCACTGCGGTGCGTGGTTGATCGTGATGTCGGGCCAGGTGCGGTCCGGCAGCGATACCGGTTCCACAGTCTGGGCGAAGGGTCGGTAGCGGTGCGCGGGCATGGCGCTGCCGCGCTGGAGGTTCCATCGGGGCTGGTCGGGTGGAACTACGGCGACGGGAGCTTGGATGCGGCTGGTACTGCCTGCGGTGAACGTGCTGGGCTCGGCATCAGTGAGGACGATATCGGCCGCTTTGGGAGTCCTCGTCTGCTTCGGTGCCATCTCTGCGCTTTCTGGTAGCCGGACGATCCGACCGGCGGATGCGCGCGGGCGACTCCGCGACGGGGGGCCGGTCGTCGTCAGACCCCGTCGCGGCGGCGAAGCAGCAGGGCGCGTGCCACGCGATGACGGTAGCCGGATCCTGCCCGCAGCACGCAACCACTCTCCCGGATAGTGAGACCCCAGCTATGCCCGTTCCGTTACGAACAGTGCAGACCGTGGCAGACCGTGGCAGACTTTCGGCATGGGTGGAACTGTTCGGGACTCTTCCAGCCGCGTGTCGTCCCGCGGAGGCCGCGCCAGGATTGTTGGGCTGCTCGCGGCTCTGATCCGGATCGTGGGCTGGCTCTTCGTCGCGATCCTGGTGGCGCACATCGCCCTCACGTTGGGCGAGGCCAATCCGGCCAATGGCATCACCAGGTTCGTCGCGTACTGGGCGGACCGCCTCCAGCTCGGCTTCCAAAATCTCTTCACACCAGCCGACGCGGATACGCGGATACTGCTCAACTTCGGCCTTGCCGCGCTTTTCTGGCTTGTGGTGAGTTCCGTGCTGGCCCGTCTGGTGCGGCGTCTCGGCTGATCAGCCAGGGTGGCGGCTGGGCCGTCCGTGGCTGCGGCGCGGTGCCGACTACGGCCTGTGGCACAGCGCGGAGGGTGCCCCGCGGGAGCTATTACGGGTGAACCACGAGATATTCATCCCTTCGGGCCCACTAGCTACTGACCGTAGTTTAACTCTCTGTATGACACCCTACACGGTACGTTACTAGCGAGTTCCTCTTAGCGTAGTAGCCGTCAGTAATCAGCTCGCTGAGGATGCAAGAAGGGTGGACGACCGTATTTTCCGCGGTCGCCGCCGCGCGCGCGACCTGTCGTCACCGCCGTGCCCTCGGCCATTCTGCCTGTTCAAAGGGGCTGCGTCGGCCGTCGGAGCGATCATCGCGGCCACGTTGATGGCGCCATCAGGCCGCTTCGGCAGCCGCCACTGCGGCGTTGGTTCGAGCCTCAGACTGAGTGCGTGACTACGCTGCGTCCTTAGTGCCTGACTGCTTGCGTTCTTGGTCGACTTGATCCAAGCTGCCGCTTACCTGACGGGAGCAGCTGTCCCGGGGAGGCGTGCTGAGAAAGGAGGCCGTCCCAGCGGCGTCGGCCGTTGCGGCGACACTTCGCTTGTCTCTGCCGTAACTCCTCGCCTCTGCACGCTTCCCGCTGCACGAACAACCCTGCACAAGGAAGCGGTGGTGGAGTTGGCTAGAACCGATGCTCGAGCCAGTGGATCTGGAGGAGCTGGACTGTTCAATGTTGTGAGTGTTGTGGTCCTCGTGTTAGGAGTGTTGCTCATCGGGATAGCGGCTGCGCTTCTCGCCCGAACCCTGGCGGCGGCACAGAGCATCGACAAGAAGGCGCAGACTATCCAGGGAAACGCTGGCAACATCGACGTTGCGACCGACTCGGTCGTGCAGCTTAACCGGACGAATGAGCTCGCGTCCTCGATCTTGTCGAGCGCGAAGCCACTGGAGGCTCAGCTCCGGACGGTGGACACCGTCGCCCGTGACATTGACGGATTGGCAGGGTCCATCAACACAACCGCAGGAAGCATCAACGGGGCGGCTGGGACGATCAATAATAGCGCGATCACGATCAACACCACCGCGCAAGACATTGAAGGCAACGCCAGGACGATCAACGCCAGCGCGGCGACGATCAATGGCACGGCGAGAGGCATCAACACTCAGGTCGCGCTGATTCTCGAAGTCGCTCAGCGGATCGACGCCGACGCGGTACAGATCAACCAAAACCTCGCCGAGACCATCATCCTCGCCCAGAACATCAACACTGACAGTAGCAACATTCTCAACCAGGCAATCAGGGCTGAACTGACGTCCCGCTGTATCAATGCCAAGGTACGGCTGAACCTGATCGCCCCGCCCGAGCCAGGCTGCTAGGAGGACGGAAGATGACAACGCAACAAATCTCTCGGTCGTCGACCGTCGGTTCCGGACCTCCCTCCGGGAGCAGTTCATTCGTCAGGTGGCTGTGGATCTGGGTCACCCTGGGCGTCATCGTGGTAGTGGTCGTCATCGGGTTCCTGATCGGTATCGTGCGAGCGCTCGAGTCGATCGATGTGGGTCTGTTCGGTGCGTCTAACTCCGTGGCGGGCGCCACGGGCGACGTCACCGCGCTGCCCAACTACATCCAGACGATCAACTCCGCGCTGACGGACATCGACACCGCGCTCAGGCCGATCCGCGGTCAGGTCGGCGATGCCACTGCGTCGCTGCAGTCGATCAAAGGTTCCCTGCAGACTGTGGACGCGTCGTTGAAGGACACCAACTCCGCGTTGGGCAACATCAACACGTCGCTGATCAGCACCTCGGGTCTGCTGGTTTCCACCTCGACCTCGGTGGCCACTGTCAGTGGCTCGTTGATCGACACATCCAACATTCTCGTCCAGGTTCTCGGCAACGCGGGGGCGATTGAACTCACCCTCGAGTCGATCCAGAACGAGAACAGTCAAGGTACAGCGTTGATCGTTCGGCAGGTCGATGTCATCAACGGGAACCTGACACGTATTCAGAACGACACCTTCAACATCAACCTGGAACTCGGGGAAGTCAACCGCCAACTCCTCAACATCTGCACGTCGCCAGTGCTGTCCTTGCTGCCCCCGTTCAGGTGTGACCCTGCTCGCCCTTAGGAGGTGACTGAATGCGACGCTTGACCGCCAACGCCCTTCCGGGCATCATGCTCGTGCTCGTCATCATCTGGGCCCTGTTTGCGGTGTTGATGCTGACCGGCATTATCAGTACCGCGCAGCGGATCGAGAGCCGAGTTGGAGTCATCAACAACGCGGTGACGCCGATCAACAGCAAGCTCGACGTTGTCCCGGTCCTCGCACAGGTTCAGGACACCGCTGGGCAGATCCGAGACGCAGCTACGCCGCTGACCGGCATCATCGGCAACATTGCCAATTCGGCCAGCAGTATCGATCGGAGTGCCAAGCAGATCCTCACTTCGGCAGAGTCGATCAACAGGTCTGCAAAGTCGATCAATCAGTCGGTATTGCAGATCAATCCCGCCGTGGTGTCGATTGAGGCCACACTGAACTCGATCGAGGCCAGCGCCACATCGATCAACGCTAACGCGCGGGAGATCGGCACGAACTTCATCGACATCGTCGACCTTGGTTACGACATCAAGACCAGGGTCACCATCGCCAGCGGTCAGGCAGACGACGTCATCCGGGAGACCCAGGGTATCGAGGCTGATCTCGATGACACTCTCGCCCAGGTCGTACGGATCGAGAACAACGCGACAGGAATCGCCAGCTCTCCGCTGATCATGAATGCGGGCAACGGGGGCGCGGTGCGTGAGATGGCTCTTGCCGCCTCTGGTGCACGAGGGCCAACTACTCAGGCGGGAATGCCGACATTCGATCTACTACCAGCAGTGCCGGTGCTCGGAATTCCTGCGCTGCCGTTGCCGCCAGTCGGACAACTGACGGCGGATCTCAACAAGACCCTGCTGGGTCTGCCAGTGCTGAGTGACGTCGGCAATGTCCTCGGCTCCGTGGGGACCGCACCGAAGTAGACGCTCAAGAGTTCGAGATAATACTCATCGGGGGCGCCGACCTAGAGACGGGTCGGCGCCCCCGATTTTGTCGTAATTGACGGCCGTGTGTTCTGCGGACCGGTGCCAGTCCGCGCTGCCTGACCGTTCAGAGCTTCAGTACCTCACCGTGAGGCGCGACGTGGACCTCGGTTCCCACCGGAGCCAGCTCGCGGAACAGGCCGTAATGCTTGTCGGGTTTGGCGAGGATGGCCTGGTGGATCGGCACTGCGAGCCCCGGATCGACTGCACGGAGGAAGTCCACCGCCTCGGAAACCTTGAGCCAAGGTGCCGCGGTAGGCAACAGCAGCACGTCGACGTCGCGGTTGACCACGGTAAACGAGTCACCGGGATGCAGGATGGTGCCTGCCCCACCGTCGATGAAGTAGCCATTGTTCGGGATCACCGGGATGTCCGGATGGATCACACCGTGGTCGCCGCCGATCACCTCGACCGTCACGCCGGCTAGCTGCAGCTGCTCGCCAGGACTCATCACCCGGTGCGCAATGCCCGCACCAGCCAGCGGCTCCGCCGAGCCGACGTCGACAAGCAACTGCGCCGCTGGGTTGGCGGCCAGCAGGGCAGGCAGCCGGTCGAGGTCGAGGTGATCGGGATGTTGATGGGTCACCAGAATCGCATCAAGTCCGGCGAGCTCCTCGAAACCGGTTGAGTAGACCCCAGGGTCGAGCAGTAGTCGAATCCCCCCGATTTCGGTCAGTACGCAGGACTGCCCCAGGTGCACGATCTGCATTGGGTGGTCACCTCCTCGCGAGGGTCAGCCGTCAGCCTGCCACGCCGTGCGCAGCTGGGCCTCCTCGGCCGAAGTGGTGCCATGGATTCCCGGACTCCCGGTAGCCTCGGCGGCGTGGCACGAGTGGTGGTGGACGTGGTTTTGAAACCGGAGATCCTTGACCCGCAGGGTCAGGCGATCGCACGCGCGCTGCCGCGGCTGGGCTTCGAAGGGGTGCACGACGTGCGGCAGGGTAAGCACTTCGAGCTGGACGTCGCGGACACCATCGATGATGCGGACCTGCACCGGATGGCGGGTGAACTGCTCGCCAACCCGGTGATCGAAGAGTGGACGGTGCGGCGACTGTGAGCAAGGCGTCCTGCCGGATCGGCGTTATCACCTTCCCCGGCACACTTGACGACGTCGACGCTGCCCGTGCAGTGCGACACGCTGGTGCTGAGGCGGTATCGCTGTGGCATGCCGATGAGGACCTGCGGGGCGTGGACGCCGTCGTGGTACCCGGCGGGTTCTCCTACGGCGACTACCTACGCGCCGGCGCGATCGCCGCACACCAGCCGGTGCTGCGCGCTTTGATCGACGCAGCCGGCCGCGGCACGCCGGTCTTGGGCATCTGCAACGGGTTCCAAATCCTGTGCGAAGCGGGGTTGCTGCCCGGCGCGCTGGTCCGCAACGTTGGACTGCACTTCGTCTGCCGTGATCAGCGGCTGCGGGTGGAGAGCAACGCGACGGCCTGGACGGGCCGGTACCCGCCGGGCGCCGAGATCCTGGTACCGCTGAAGTCCATCGAGGGCCGGTATGTGGCCGATGCGACGACGTTGGCCGAGCTTGAACGCGACGGCCGGGTGGTGTTTCGCTACCTCGGTGCCAACCCGAACGGCGCGGCGAACGGCATCGCCGGGATCGCCTCGGCGGATGGTCGGGTAGTCGGGCTCATGCCGCATCCCGAGCACGCGATCGACTCGCTCACCGGGCCATCCGCTGACGGTCTGGATCTGTTCCGCTCGGCCGTCGACGCAGCGCTGCGCTGTGCCCTCTAACCCGGACGTCCCACATCGCCGTCCGGCTCCGAATAGCGCTCCGCATGTGGTCGGCGACCGTCATTCGGCTCCAGATGGCGACGAATACTCTCACAGGGTGGGCGATCCTGGTGTCGACTCTGTGCAGCACGCTGCGGCCAGCCCTGAGCATCCCCAGCCGTACCGGGAGCTGGGTCTCGCCGACGATGAGTATGCGCGGATCCGGGAAATCCTCGGGCGGCGGCCCACCGAGGCCGAACTGGCGATGTACTCGGTGATGTGGAGCGAGCACTGCTCCTACAAGTCCTCCAAGGTGCACCTGCGCTATTTCGGTGAGACGACGACCGCGGCGATGCGGCAACGGATGCTCGCCGGTATCGGTGAGAACGCCGGCGTGGTCGAGGTCGGGGATGGCTGGGCGGTGACCTTCAAAGTTGAATCGCATAATCATCCGTCCTATGTAGAGCCCTATCAAGGAGCAGCGACCGGGGTCGGCGGGATCGTGCGCGACATCATGGCGATGGGTGCCCGGCCGATCGCGGTGGCCGACCCGCTGCGATTCGGCCCCGCCGGTGCTGCTGACACGAAGCGGGTGCTGCCCGGAGTCGTCGCTGGGATCGGCGGTTACGGCAACAGCCTTGGCTTACCCAACATCGGTGGCGAGGTGGCTTTCGACCCCAGCTACGCAGGTAACCCACTGGTCAATGCGCTCTGCGTGGGAGTGATGCGGGCAGCCGACCTGCAGCTGGCACACGCCCGCGGCGCCGGCAACAAGATCGTCCTGTTTGGCGCGCGTACCGGACTGGACGGCATCGGCGGGGTCTCGGTGCTGGCCAGTGAGAGCTTCAGCGCCAATGACGGGGATCACGGTGCGGGGAGAAAGAAGCTGCCCAGCGTCCAGGTGGGCGATCCGTTCACCGAGAAGGTGCTCATCGAATGCTGTGTGGAGCTCTTCAAGGCCGGCCTCGTGGCCGGTATCCAGGATCTGGGTGGGGCGGGGTTGTCCTGCGCGACCAGCGAGCTGGCCAGCGCCGGCGACGGCGGCATGCGGGTAGAGCTCGACGCGGTGCCGTTGCGGGCACCGGACATGACCGCGGCCGAGGTGCTGTCCAGCGAGTCCCAGGAGCGGATGTGTGCCGTGGTGCGTCCCTGCGATGTGGACGCCTTCATGGCGGTGTGCGAGAAATGGGACGTCATCGCGACGGTGATCGGTGAGGTGACCGAGGGCGACCGTCTGGTGATCACCTGGCACGGCGAGACGGTGGTGGACGTGCCACCGCGTACCGTCGCCCACGAGGGGCCGGTGTACCACCGGCCGGTGCAACGACCGCCCACTCAGGACGCGCTGCAGGCGTCAGCTCCGGATGCTTTGGCCAGACCGTCCACACCGGGCGAGTTGAGGGCGACGCTGCTGCGGATGGTGGCCAGCCCGGGATTGTGCTCCCGGGCCTGGGTGACCGACCAGTACGACCGTTACGTGCGCGGCGCCACGGTGCTCGCGCAACCCAGCGACGCTGGCATGGTGTGCATCGACGAGACCACGCAGCGCGGGGTGGCGGTGGCAACCGACGGCAACGGCCGGTACTGCGCGCTGGACCCCTACGCCGGCACCCAGCTCGCACTGGCCGAGGCCTACCGCAACGTCGCGGTTACCGGCGCCACGCCAGTTGCGGTGACGAACTGCCTCAATTTCGGTGCGCCGACCGATCCTGGCGTGATGTGGCAGTTCCAGCAGGCGGTCCGCGGTCTGGCCGACGGCTGCGCCGCACTCGGCATCCCGGTCACCGGCGGGAACGTGAGTTTCTACAACCAGACCGGGGACACCGCGATTCTGCCCACCCCGGTGGTGGGCGTGCTCGGCGTGATCGACGATGTGCGCCGCCGAATCCGCACCACTCTGGGCGATCCCGGTGACGAGGTCTGGCTGCTCGGCGACACCCACGACGAGTTCGGCGGTAGTGAATGGGCACACGAAGTGCACGGGCATCTCGGCGGTCGCCCACCCGCCGTGGACCTGGCCCGTGAGCAGGCGATCGGTGAGGTGCTCGCCGCAGCTTCCCGCGACGGTCTCATCAGCGGGGCGCACGATCTGTCCGACGGCGGTCTCGCGCAGGCGCTGGTCGAAGCGGCCCTCCTGAGCGGCTACGGCGCCCGGATCGAGCTGCCCACCCAGCACGATCCGTTCGTCACTCTGTTCGCCGAGTCCGCCGGCCGCGTCTTGCTCGGCGTGTCCAACGCACACGCTCGCCGTGTCGCGCAGCTGTGCACGGACCACAACGTGCCCTGGACCCGGCTCGGTGAGGTCCACGCCGAACCTGTGCTGGATATCGTTGACGTTGCCACACTTGGCCTGGACGAGCTGCGAGCGGCCTGGGAGGCCACCCTGCCCACCCTGTTTGGCCCCTGAGCACCGCGTTACCGCGTGGAGAGTGATGAGAGTCGATCCGGAGGAGTTGCGGGGGGCGCTCGCCGCGGTAGGGGATTGGCTGGCGGGGGATGGGCCGCAGCCTGGGCGCGCCGAGCTGGCGCAGGCTGTCCGGCTCAGCCTGCGCACCCTGGCGCAGACGGCTCCGGGGCGCACGGTGGAAGTGCGGGTGCCGCCGTTCGCCGCCGTGCAGTGCGTCCCCGGACCGAGACACACCCGGGGCACCCCACCCAACGTGGTGGAAACTGACCCGAGGACCTGGCTTGAGCTCGCCACCGGCCGAGCGGTCTGGGCCGCGGCAATCGCCGACGCGCGAGTCGCCGCATCCGGCGCCCGAGCAGATCTCTCCGCATGGTTACCGCTGAATGCGGCAGATGGGGTGGGGGTGGGCGCGCACGGGGCCAGCTCGTCGCGCACCATGACGATTATGACGCTGTCCCGGTTCGCTTGCGCAATGAACGAATTCGATCGCCGGGTGCGGGCCATCCGGCCAGACCAGTGGCGCAACCCGACCCCGTGCACGGAGTGGGACGTGCGGGCTGTGGTCAATCACCTGGTCACCGAGCAGCTGTGGGTGCCGTTGTTGCTCGACGGCGCCACTGTCGAGGACGTCGGCGATCACTTCGATGGCGATCAGCTCGGGAACGATCCGGTGGCGGCCTGGGAGAGTGCCGCGGCCGCAGCGCGGGAGGCGTTCGCGGCCCCGGGCGCCCTGCGGCGGCCCGTTGAGCTGTCCTACGGGCGTCGACCCGCCGATGGATACTGCCAAGAGATGGCCATGGATCTGACCGTGCATGCGTGGGACTTGGCTCGCGGAATCGGAGCTGACGAACGTCTTGATGAGGAGCTGGTGCGTGAGGTGCTGGATTTCATCGAGCCGCAGATCGAGCAGCTGACCGCCACAGGACTATTCGCGGCGCCCGTCGCAGTCGGCGACGACGTCGATGCCCAGACCCGGCTGCTTGCCCTGCTCGGCCGGCGGGTATGAGCGCCGGCTCAACGCAAGCCCGCCCCCGATTCCACGGAGTCCGTTGTCCGCTTCAACGTCGAACCCAGCCCAGACCGCTCTCCCCGAGTAGAGTCCCGATCATGCCGCTGGCTGGAGCGTGAGTCCCGAGTTGACGGTGACGTCCGGGGCACGTCGGCGTTACGCCGCTTGGCTGGCGCGTCCGGCTGGCTTCTGACCCGGGGAACGGCGGCTTGGCGCTCGGTGACCGGCCGTGGTGCAGCCTCCGGCGCCTTGGGTGCCGGTGGCGCGACGGCCGGTTGGGCTGCCTCAGCGACATCCTCAGGGACATTCTCAGCGGCGTTCTCCGTGGCAGGGGCGACCGGGATTGACCGGACCACCGCGGGCTGCGCGGCGGCTGGGACCGGCGGGAGCACCGTGTTTGAGCCGACCTGGTTGGCGGGGACCGGGTGGTCTTGCGGGATCGTGGGTGCCGTGGTGGCGTCACGGGGGCCGAGGACTCCCGCGGCAGTGCTCACCGTGACCGCCAGGACCGCCCCACAGGCCAACGCAACGCTGGCGACGACGTTCCTGGCAGATCGAGAGTTGGACGATGGCCGCAGGTCCGGCTCGCGGCGGTCGGTGCCGATCCATGCGATCAAGGCAGCGGCTGGAGGTCCGGAGCCTGCCTTGCGACGGTGGCGGGGTGTTGGTTTGGGCACTAATTCTCCGCGTGCGTGGTGGACTGGATTACCCCCGGGGTAACTGGATACTCCGCTTTGGCACCGCCCGACCACCCAGAGCACGCAGCTCTACCCCATCGGCCTAGCATGCCCAGCCAGTCGCCCGCAGGAACCCACCGGCAGCCAGTAGACTCGCGATGGTGCCCCGTCCCGTCGACAGGGAGTCGCAGGTGGGCAACGAAGCGCCACGCTATGACCCGGACGATCCCAACGCAGGCCCTAGCACAGCCGGCAGCGCTGATGATGACCGACCACGCGAAGAGTGCGGCGTCTTCGGTGTCTGGGCCCCCGGTGAGGAGGTCGCCAAGCTCACCTACTTCGGCCTGTTCGCCCTGCAGCACCGTGGCCAGGAGGCCGCTGGCATGGCGGTGTCTGACGGCTCACAGGTCTTGGTGTTCAAGGATCTCGGACTGGTCAGCCAGGTGTTCGACGAGCAGGTGCTGTCGTGTCTGTCCGGGCATATCGCCGTCGGACACTGCCGGTACTCCACCACTGGGGCCACTACTTGGGAGAACGCCCAGCCCACCTTTCGGACCACAGTCACCGGATCGAGCTTGGCGCTAGGACACAACGGCAACCTGGTGAACACCGCCGAATTGCTGGAGCAGGCCGGCAAGGTCGGCGCGCCCACCCGCAATGGTGCCACCACAGATTCGGACTTGATCACAGGCCTGCTCGCCACTGCCGCGGCGGACTGCGGCATCGAGGAGGCTGCCCAGCGCCTACTGCCTCAGCTGCGGGGAGCGTTCTCGCTGGTGTTCTGCAACGAGGACGCGCTTTTTGCCGCACGGGATCCGCACGGTGTCCGCCCGCTGGTGCTGGGAAGGCTCGACCGTGGCTGGGTGGTCGCCAGCGAGACCGCGGCGCTGGACATCGTCGGTGCCAATTTTGTTCGGGAGGTCGAGCCGGGTGAGCTGCTGGCTATCGATGCCGCAGGACTGCGCAGCTCGCGCTTCGCCAACCCCGAGCCCAAGGGCTGCGTGTTCGAGTACGTATACCTGGCCCGCCCGGACACCACGATCGCCGGGCGTGGGGTGCACGCCACCCGGGTGGAGATCGGCCGGCGGCTGGCGCAAGAGCACCCGGCCGAAGCCGATCTGGTCATCCCGGTGCCGGAGTCGGGCACCCCAGCGGCCATCGGCTACGCACAGGGGTCGGGAATCCCGTACGGCTCGGGGCTGGTGAAGAACTCCTACGTCGGGCGCACCTTCATCCAGCCGTCACAGACGATCCGGCAGCTCGGCATCCGGCTCAAGCTCAACCCGCTGCGCGACGTCATCCGCGGCAAGCGCCTTGTGGTGGTCGACGACTCCATCGTGCGGGGTAACACCCAGCGTGCTCTGGTCCGGATGTTGCGGGAGGCCGGGGCAATCGAGGTACACGTTCGGATCGCGAGCCCACCGGTGCGCTGGCCGTGCTTCTACGGCATCGACTTTGCGTCTCGTGCCGAACTCATCGCCCACGATGCCAACCTCGACGACATACGACGCTCCATCGGGGCCGACAGTCTCGGTTACGTCAGCCTCGACAACCTCATCGCCGCCTCCGAGCAGCCTGCCTCGCGCCTGTGCACGGCGTGCTTCGACGGCCGCTATCCAATACCGCTGCCACCTACCGGGTCCATCGGTAAGCACCTGCTCGAGGACGTCCAACCGGCGTTGCGAACGGGGTGAGCCGCGCCGGGGAAACCGCGCCGATCCCTGAGCGAGTAGCGTGACCTACTGCTCGTAGGGCATCTTTCGCGCTACCAGACCCGTGTCCTGGAGTCCGCATGCCATGACCGAGACCGACAGCCCGCACACCACGTACGCCGCAGCCGGGGTGGACATCACCGCCGGGGAACGGGCCGTCGCCCAGCTGCGTCCGCACGCCGAGCGGGCCAGCCGCCCTGAGGTACTGGGCGGCATCGGCGGCTTCGCTGGTCTGTTCAAGCTCAAGCTGGACCGCTGGCGTGAGCCCGTCCTGGCGAGCTCCACTGACGGCGTAGGCACCAAGATCGTGGTGGCCCAGGCGATGGACTGCCACCACACCATCGGGCTCGATCTGGTGGCGATGGTCGTCGATGACTTGGTGGTCTGCGGTGCTGAGCCGCTGTTCCTGCAGGACTACATCGCCGTCGGCAAGGTCGTGCCGGAGCGGATCTCAGACCTGGTCGGTGGCATTGCCCAAGGCTGCATCCAGGCCGGCTGTGCTCTCCTGGGCGGGGAGACAGCCGAGCACCCCGGGATCATGACCGACGGCGACTACGACCTGTCCGCGACCGGGGTGGGTGTCGTAGAGGCCGACGCCATCCTGGGTCCCGATCGCGTCCGGCCCGGTGACGTTGTGGTGGCGATGGGCTCGTCGGGGCTGCACTCTAACGGCTACTCGCTGGCCCGGCATGTGCTCCTGGACATCGCCCGGATGCCTCTGGATGGGCATGTCGAGGAGTTCGGCCGCACCCTGGGGGAGCAACTCCTCGAACCCACCCGCATCTACGCCAAGGACTGCCTGGCGTTGGTCGCCGAGACGGAGGTGCGGACCTTCGCTCACGTCACAGGCGGGGGCCTGGTGGCGAACCTGTCGCGGGTGATGCCCCGCGGGTTGGTCGCCGTGCTGGACCGCGGTAGCTGGACGCCGGCCGCTGAATTCGCACTGATCGCCCGGCTGGGCCGGGTACAGCGCGCAGAAATGGAGCGCACCTTCAACATGGGCGTCGGGATGGTCGCCGTGGTCGACCCGGCTGAGGTGGACCGCGCCCTGGCCGTGCTGACCGCCCGGCACGTGCCGGCATGGGTGCTCGGTGAGGTCAGCAGGTCCCGTGATGTCGGGGTCGACGCTGCCGCGAAAGACGCCGCCCGAACCCTGCTCCGTGGAGATCACCCACGGTTTTGACCTCAATCAGGCGTCCGCGCTGGAGCGTCGCGGTCACCGCCGGTGCTGATCGTACTCGTCGTCGTAGAGATCCTCGGTACGGTCGTCACTGCCACGACCGTCGCTGGCGTGGCTGACGCCGTTGTCGCCCGACAGCTCTCGTTGCAGGGCCTCCAGATCGGTGGTCGGGGAGCTGTACTTGAGCTCCCGCGCTACCTTTGTCTGCTTGGCCTTGGCTCGGCCGCGCCCCATGGCTCGACCCCCTTGCACGCAGGGACGGGGCGGCCGGGGGAATCGGCGGCCTCGTTCATCTCGACAACATCCTCTTGGTCACACCGTACAGGGTTCCGCAGGCCGGATGCGACGTGGCCGCAGCCCCCCACAGAGTGTCCCGGAAAATATGACCAGGGAGTGTCGCGGGCACCCGCCCGGGTGCGCGTGGCGACGTGTGCAAGACTTCCGCCGACCACACCGGGGGCAAGTTGCACCCGAGAGAAGGAGTCGGCATGACTGTCCTGGCGCTCGTGACCGCCAGCGGTGAGCCGCTGTCTTGGCTGGCCGTGGTTGTCGTGCTACTGGGCACGACCGGACTGATGATCGGTACTGCCCGGCGGGTCAGGAACCGGGTTTGAGCTGTGCTGGTCGGTAACGTGCTGGTTGGAGACTCCGCGCTGTTCGGCGAGTAAATCGTCCACTGAGGCAGCGCCGCTGGCGTACCGAGCGCCGATCTCAGCATTGAAGGTGTCCATGACGCGCTGCACCTCGCGGCGGCGCTGGGATACCGACTTTTCCTGCTCGCTGTAGGCCTGTAAAGCGGTGTTGAGCTGCTCTCCTGATAGCGACCCGACATCAGAGAGGTCGACATCGGAAACCAGTGCTTCGATGTTTCGGCGGTGCGCCTGCGCCCGCGAAGGTTCCAGGAGCTGGAAGCGGCCCGAGCCGATCGCCGGACCCAAGGCTTGAGCGGAGAGGATCCGCGCCAGGTCCGCTACGACAGAAGCGCCGCCGCCATTGCGCCGGCGTCGCTGCTCGGCGCGCACGATGTCGATCCGGGCATGCAGTAGCCGGCGCAGGTAAGACAGGTCGGTCTCCTCCTGAGCTGCGTGGTCTCGGCGCGCACGAACCTCCACCAGCGCCAACTCGGACAGGCCGGCGACATAGCCCGGATCCAGCACTCGATCGATGTACCGCTGCCCATCGGGATGAACCTCGATCACGGGACCTCATCCTTCCGATGGCCTATCGGGATTTCAGCCGGCGTAGTGCAGCCCGACCTGGTGGTTCGCCGGTGTCCGGGGGAATCGAGTCCGGATCCACCGACGCAGCGACGTCCCCGGCGAGCAGCGGCGTGCTCGGATCCACCGAGCGCTTGAGCAGTGCCAGCGCGATCGGGCCGAGTTCGTGGTGGATGGCAACGGTGCCGACCCGGCCGACCACCCGCTGGTCCGCGCGCACCGGGTCCCCGGTGCTGGGCAGCGTCTCGGGTGATTCCAGGTGCAGCAGGACCATCCGCCGCGGCGGGCGGCCCAGGTTCGTCACCCGGGCCACCGTCTCCTGACCCCGGTAGCAACCCTTGTCCAAGTGCACCGCAGAGCCGATCCAGCCGACCTCGTGCGGGATGGTGCGCTCGTCGGTGTCGAGATCCAGTCGCGGGCGCAGTGCCGCCACCCGGACGGCCTCATAAGCCCAGCTACCCGCGGGGGTGGCACCGGCTTCGACCAGCCGTTGCCAGATGTCGATCACATCGCCGCGCGGCACCAGCAGGTCCGTCTGGCCTGGCCGGACGCGCACGAAACCACCCAGCTGTCCGGCTTGCGCGATCACCTTGTCGGTGGCTGGACCGAGCAGCGCGAGCACGGCCAGCTCGCTACTCGCGTCCCGCGGCGCCACCTTCGACCAGAACACCATCGAGGTCAGGTAGGCGAGCAACGCCTGGGCCCTGCCGGGTTCGGTGTCCAACCACACCGTCTCGCCCACGTGCGAGGCCACAGCGTGGTGTTCGACGCGACCCTGCAGGTCCAGTACCAGCACCTCGGTGTGCTCGCCCTCGCCGAGGGCGAGCAGGTGCTGGGAGGTGATGGTGTGCAGCCAGCTCAACCGATCCTCACCCGGCACGGCGAGCACCTCGCGGTTCGACCGGTCCACGACCACGACATCGCGCTCGGCGGCGCGCTGTTCACCCAACGGGTCACCGTGATGCCAGGCCACCCCGGCGTCGGGGGAGCCGGGGAGCGCGGGCACCGCGCCGGGCAGGCCAAGTAGCGGTGAAGTCACGAGCCGTCTTGACCGATGCAGTTCGCGCACCGTCCGGACAGCGCGAGGTGGCTGGGATCCAGCAGGAACCCGAACCGCTGCCGCAACCGCTCGCTGAGCTCGGTGAGTTCCTCGGGGGGTATCTCGGTGATATCCCCACAACGGTGGCAGACCAGGTGCACGTGTTCATGTGGCTGGGTGGAGTAGCTCGGTGCGCCGTGTCCAAGGTGGGTATGCCGGACCAGATTGAGGCCTTCGAGCAGGTCTAGGGTGCGGTAGATCGTGGTGATGTTGACTGCGGGCGCGCGGCGTTGCACGTGTTCGCAGATTCGCTCCGGGGTGGCGTGTTCCAGGTCGCGCACCGCATCGAGCACCAGTTGCCGCTGGGGAGTCATCCGCATTCCCCGTTCATGCAGCGTGCGGCGCAGCGAGGTGTCCACGAGCACGATGGTAGGCCTAGGACAGCATCGCATGCTGTGCCCAAACGTGTACTGAGGCGCTCAGGGCGCAACGCAATGCCGTTGCCGAGCCGGTTGCGACGCGGTTAGCGTGACAGGTACACGGGAAAGGAGGTGGTCCAACGTTGAACGGCTATAGGACTCGTGAGGTGGCTGTCAGCTAGAGCCGCCGACGGCCGTGGAAGGCCACCTCCGGACGGCGTTGATGACAACGACGGACTGACGAGAGGCGGCCGGCGAATCCAAGGCAGTCACCCGGCCCCCGGGCTTACCCGAGCATTGGTCCCGCTCGGGCTCGTCGCTGCCTGCGGCGGGCAGCCCGGGGGCTGACTGCTGTCGGGCCAGTTTCCCGCCCCACCGCGAACGCAGCTGGTTAGCCGATGATGCGGTGCAGGAGGGCGGAGACGTGTGGCTGCATTGGTTGGCCAACCATCGCCCGCTGCTCGACGTAGGCCAGGTCGCCGCCTTCGACGATGCCGTACAGGCGGTGTGCACCGGTGACCTCCTTGGCCGATGAGGTGCGCACCACCGCATCGGTGGCCAGCTCCCACGAGGTCTGGTTTCGCGGCCGCCCGTAGTAGATCTCCACCATGCCGGTGGCGTGTGCGGCGAGCAGCTCGATGTTGTCGTCGGATTGCGGCCGCCAGAAGCCCGTCTCCCGGGCGGCTGGCCGGATCACCTCGCCGGCGTCGTCGACCAGCCACGTTCGCGATTCGTACCGGAGAAACGGTCGACCGTCATGGCAGATCACCAACTGCTGGCCAAAATGGTACGGCCCTTCGATGGTCGGGTAGACGACCTCGCCCCCGCCGCGCCATACACCGATCAACGGCAGCAGGGCCAGACAGTTCGGGTGCAGCTCGGGGCCCTCGCGCAGGTTGGCGGTGTCAGCGGCGATCGGTAGATCGGTGAAGTCGGGCAAGTTGCGTCCGCCCGTGCTTTGAGCGCGCTCGGCAGCCGACCGTAGCGCCTGGTCGCCGCTGGATTCGGCATTCACGGCGCACCGTGCACAGCAAGGATGTCCACGCCCGGATCATAGGGGGATGATCAGTCGACCTGCAGCTGCACCAACTGCAGCTTGGCTTCCTCCAGTTCCACCTCGAAGACGCCGGGGGTACTCGCGGTGAAGCTGACCGAGCCGGTGCCGCCGGCGGTGGAAATCTCCCCCTTGCGGTCGTAACCGTGCACGTGGATCTCGTCGGCCACGTCGCTCGTCACGGATATGGTGACCCGGGTTCCCAGCGGCACGGTGACCCTGCCGGTATTGCCGGTGACCTGCCCGCCGCGCACCGTGATGCTGATCGTCTGGATCGTCGGCCCGACTGGTGCCGGTGCCGGTCCTGCCGAGGCCCCGCCCGGTTCGTTGACCGGCGGGCCGAACTCGGGCGCTGTGGTGGGCCCAGGGTCGCGCCCGCAACCACCGAGCACACCGACCACCGCCAGCACGGTAAGCAGGAACGTCGCGCGACTCACTGTCTGATCACCTGTCCTGTCCTCTCCGCATGGTCTAGGCGGGCAACATATCGAGCCGCAGGCTGTGCTGTTACGGAGAGTGCTGGTGCCGACGGTCACGCGACGCGGTGAGCGGTAGGGATGCGCCGGCGCACCGTCACCATCGCCCCCAGGCGGGGCACCATCGTCACGTGACGTGGCTTTACCGGCTCGTCCGGTGCGGTGGTCGGGGACAGCTCGACCCTCCGTAGGACTTCACGCAGCACGGTACGCATCTCGACTTGGGCGAAGGTAGCGCCGAGGCAGCGTCGCACCCCGCCGCCGAAGGGCAGCCAGACAGCCGGGTCGGCACGCTCGTCGAGGAATCGCTGCGGTCGGAACACCGCTGGATCGCGGTAGTGCCGCGCGCTGTGCTGCACCAGGTTGATGCTGGGAGCCAAGATGACGCCGGCCGGGATGTGGTAGCCACCCAGCTGGATCGGTGCGGTCAATTTGCGGGCGAACTCGAAGACCACCGGTCGCACCCGCAGCGTTTCCTTGCACACCGCGTCCAGCCAGGCGTCGTCGGACCCAATGGCGGCTTGCGCGGTGCGGTCGAGCAGTGCTGGGTCGCGGACCAAGCGTTCGAAGGCCCACGACAGTGCGGTGGCAGTGGTGTCATGCCCGGCCAGCAGCAGGGTAACGAGCTGGTCGACGAGCTCGTCGTCGGCCATCGGCTGACCCTCGCTGTCCACGCTGCGGACCAGCATCGCCAGCGCGTCGCAGCGTTGCGCCAGCCGCGGGTCGGCGCGGCAGCGGGTGATCTCGTCGGCGATCAGTGCCTGGGCAGCCGCATTGCGCTGGGCGCGGCGCCGCCACATGCCGAACCGGCGCAGCACCTGTGGCGGAGGGATCAGCTCCAGTGGTGAGCCGATCTCCAGCATCGGTGGCAACACCGCCCGCAGGGCAGCGAGCCGATCTTCGTCACGGACTCCGATGACGGTGCGCAGAATGACGTCGAGGGTGATTGCCTGCATCCGGGGATACAGCGGGAACGGTTCGCCCACCGGCCAACGTGCGACGTTGTCAGCAGTGATGTCGATCATCTCGGCGACCTGCCTGCGTACCGAGTCCCCGTGGAATGCCGGCAGCATCATCCCGCGGCTGCGTCGGTGCTTGTCGCCGTCAAGCATGAGCAGCGAATGTGCCCCGAGTACTTCGCCGAGCGGAGCGGCCGCCTCTCCCGCACGGAAGATCGCCGGGTCGCCACGTGCCACCGACCTGATGTCGGCGGGATCGGTCAGGAAGACAAGCGTGCCTATCCCGGGGATCCGGACAGCGAATCGATCGCCGTAACGCTGGTGGCAGGCGTTGACGAAGCGGATCGGATCAAGCCAGATCAACCCGGCTTGCAGCAGCGCCGGCAGCGGCGGGCCAGGGAGCAGCGTACGCGCCATGTCCGGTAACTATACATACGTTTGTTTAATCACGGTAACATTCGGTCATGGGACACCGGGAGGCGCTGCTCGACGGCGCGCGGCGCTGCTTGCTGGACCGAGGTTATGCGCGCACCACGGCACGGGACCTGGTGGCAGCGTCGGGGACGAACCTGGCCTCGATCGGCTACCACTTCGGATCGAAGGAGGCCCTGCTCAACGGGGCGATGCAGCGGTGCTTCGACGAGTACCTCGACCAGATCACCCGGATCGTGTTCGCCGATCCCGACGCCACCCCCTTGCAGCGGGTGCGGGCCTCCTGGCTGGCGCTGGTGAGCACGTTTGAACAGCACCGTCCGCTGATGGCGGCCTTCGTCGAGGCGCTGGCGCAGGCCGAGCGGGTCCCGGAGCTTCGTGCCCAACTGGCCGACAGTTACGAGCGGCTGCGTGCCACAGTGGCCGAGATGGTGCGTTCCTCGGTCGACGGGCTGCCCGAGCCCACCGCCCGGCACGTCGCCTCCTTCCTCGTTGCGGTATATGACGGCCTGCAGGTGCAGTGGCTGCTTGACCCGCAGCGGGCCCCCACCGCCGACGACCTCATGGCAGCGTTGGAGATCGCCGTGCCCGCCGCTCAAGCCGCCGAGCAGGTTGGTAGCTCTTCAAGGACCACCAACCCCCCAGAGAATTGCTCATAACGGCAGCCAACCCCCGCCAGTGTTCTGGCGGGGGTTGGCTGCCGTTTGAGGCGTCTGGAACGGGGGTTGGTGGTCCTTGAAGAGCTACCAACCTGGTACTCAGGGCACCGTGACCGCGATGGTGTACAGGCCTGGGCCATCGGCGGTTACGGCCGCCTCGCCGTTGCCGGATCGGTGCAGCGCCCGGACGGTCCAGCGACCCGGACCGGCGAAGAACCGGAAACTCCCTGAGGCCGAGGACACCACCTCGGCGGTGAACTCTCCGGTGCCGTCCAGCAACCGCACAAACGCGCCTCCCACGGGTTCATCACCGGTGCACACCGTGCCGGCCAGCACGGTGTGCTTGCTCAGATCCGTCCCCGGGGGCAGATCCTGGTCTTGATCGGGTGCTCCGCACACGGTGGCTCAGCTGCCCAGTTCGATCGGTGCCCCGACCAGCGAGCCATACTCGGTCCACGAACCGTCGTAATTCTTGACGTCGGAGTACCCGAGCAACTCGTGCAGCACGAACCAGGTGTGGCTGGAACGCTCCCCGATGCGGCAATAGGCGATGGTGGGGCGGCTCTCGTCCAGCCCCGCCGCGCCGTAGAGCGCCCGCAGCTCATCGTCGGACTTGAAGGTGCCGTCCTCATTGGCGGCCTTGGACCACGGCACGTTCAGCGCAGTGGGAATGTGTCCCGGACGCTGCGCGGACTCCTGCGGCAAGTGCGCCGGGGCCAGGATCTTGCCGGAGAACTCGTCAGGTGAGCGGACGTCGACCAGGTTCTTCTTGCCGATCGCGTCGATCGTCTCCTGCCGGAACGCGCGGATCGAGGTGTCTGGTTCTTGGGCGGTGTAGCTGGTGGCCGGCCGGCTCACCTCATCGGTGGTCAAGGTGCGGCCGTCGAGCTCCCACTTCTTTCGGCCGCCGTCGAGCAGCCGGACGTCACGGTGCCCGTACAGCTTGAAATACCAGTAGGCGTAGGCGGCGAACCAGTTGTTGTTGCCGCCGTAGAGCACCACGGTGTCGTCGTTACTAATGCCCTTGTCCGACAGCAGCTTCTCGAAGGCGCCCCGGTCCACGAAGTCGCGGATCACCGGATCCTGCAGCTCAGTCTTCCAGTCGATCTTCACCGCGCCGGGGATGTGTCCCGCGTCGTAGGCGGTGGTGTCCTCGTCGACCTCGACGAAGACGACGCCATCAGTATTCAAATTTTGCTCTGCCCAGTCCGGCGTGACCAGAACGTTTTCGCGGCTCATGTGGCAGCTCCTCGCTGAGTGTTTGCTTGATTCACAGTAGATGGTCTTGGAGGTGATATCCGGCTGCGCAGCGGCACGGGCACGCCGATCGCGGCGCAGGCCAGCCCCACAATTGGGCGCAGATCGGTCGACGGATCAGTGGCGGATAAGATCATCGATGCTCCTGACCGGGGGAGGGACATACCGGAGGCCAGGGCGGCGGCTCGGTTGATCACCTGCTGCACCCGCGATCGTGCGCGAGGCACCGCCCGGGGTCAGAGCATCCGACACAGGCTGCTGTGCAGACGGCAGAAGTCCACCGCCCGGCGCTTGGTAAGCAGCGAGTGCACAAAGGCGAGACTACCGGAGACTCCCGGTGCGCAGGACAATCGTTCCACACGCCGGACAGCCCCCAAGCTGCGTCATCCGGCGCCGATTTCGGCCTGGCCCATCGAGACGTTGTTCGCGGTGCCCTCCACGACCAGTGCTCCAGGCTGTACCGAGACCCCGGTAGGCGTGACGGCGAACGGGAGCCCACCGGTTTTCACGTCGGTGCTCAATGTTTTGAGTAGCAGCCGGCGGATCTCCCGCGGCAGGCTCACCGTACCGACGCCGTCGCGGGCAAGTCGCACGTCCAAAACGGTGATCCGGGCCACGCCACCGGTGAGTTCGATCAGCCCAACCCCGATGACCTCAGTGCGCAGTCCGGCGAGATCGGTGGTCGCGACCATCCGGATCGCCGCCCGGTTGTCCGTCGCGGAGGCGCTGCCTGGTTGCCGGCTGGAAGACGGCGTACCCGCCGGGAGCAGTTGCTTGATCTCCTCGTCGGAGGGCTGCTGGATCCGGAGATCTTCGATCCCGATCGCCCGCCCGAGATCGGAGTCCTTGATCCGGACCCGGCCATTGACCCGGGCCGCGTGTACCGACTGGAGGGTGCCGGAGGTCACCTCGGACAACGGTGCGTTGACGTCGTAGAGGGTGGCCTCCACGGTGACGTCCTGCAACGGATCCACCGGCAGTCCGGCTGCCCGGATGTCGATGGCCGAATAGCGGCCCGCCACGGCCTGGGTCAGGAACGGAAAGCCGTTGATCCGCACCGACGGGTCCGAGGTCAGGGTGAATTGCTCCCTGAGCTGCTGGGCCAACGCGTATTCGGCTGCTGCCGCGGCACCGAAGTCGGCCGCCACGGCCAGGCCCACGACCACCAGCACAGCGATGACCAGCTTGCGCACGCCGATGTCTCCGTTTCCGTCCGTTCGCCGCCCTCGGCGTGACGCAGCGCACCGAGAGCGATTGAGTGTGGCAACGCCAGGTATCCTCCCAGGACGTGCTGTAGGCCGCGGCCGCCAGCCTCCAGCGGCAGGAGGGAGCGGGCATGGAACTGCTGCTGCTCACCGCAGATCCCGGACCGGGTTCGGTGCTACCTGCGCTGTCGTTGTTACCGCACGTCGTGCGGCCGGCCGCGCCGGAGGTGGCCGCCTTGTTAGACGCCGGCCCGTACGACGTGGTGCTGGTCGATGCCCGCTCGGACCTGGCCGGTTCGCGCAGCCTGTGCCGGTTGCTCGGATCCACCGGACTGGACGTGCCGGTGATAGTCGTGATCAGTGAAGGCGGGCTGGTTGCACTATCCGCAGACTGGGGTTCCGACGAGATCCTGCTGCCCACCGCGGGCCCGGCTGAAGTCGACGCCCGGCTGCGGCTGCTGGTGGCCCGGCGCGCCGCTGAGCCGGGTGCCGGCCGTAGTGGTGCCCTGGTGCTGGGCGAGCTGGTGATCGACGAGGCCACCTACACCGCCCGGCTCAAGGGCCGGCCACTGGACCTCACTTACAAGGAGTTCGAGCTGCTCAAGTACCTCGCGCAGCATGCCGGCCGGGTTTTCACCCGTGCCCAGCTGCTGCAGGAGGTGTGGGGGTACGACTTTTTCGGCGGCACCCGGACGGTCGATGTCCATGTGCGGCGGCTGCGCGCGAAGCTCGGCCCGGAGCAGGAACAGTTGATCGGCACGGTGCGCAACGTCGGCTACAAGTTCGTCCGCCCGTTGCGCAGCATGAGTGCCCGGGAGCGGGCCCAGCAGCACTCAGCTGAGCAGGACTCCGAGACAGCGGACACTGACTCAGATCGGGTGGCGCCGGAGTCACTTCCCGTGCAGCGGGGTTGACCGGTCGGTGGTCCCGACGCTGACCTGGATCCTGCGGCCCTCCGACGGGCAGATCGCCGCCGTGGTCGGGCTGCTGGCCGCCGCGGCCGTGTTCGACGGCGTTGATCCGATCTCCGAAGCGGCGTCGTTGCGGCTGCATCATCCCGGTACCGGTGCGCACTTGCTGGCCCACGATGCTGCCGGCACCCTGGTCGGTTACGCCGCCCTGGACGAGCGCGCCGAGCGTCGCACCGCCGAGTTCGCGGTGCACCCTCAGCGCCGGCGCGGCGGCATCGGTGGTGCGCTACTCGCTGCGCTGCTCGGCCGGGTTCCTGGACCGCTGTGGGTGTGGGCGCACGGCGAGCACCCGGCGGCGTTACGGCTGGCCGAGCGGGCCGGGCTGGCCCGCAAGCGCGAACTGTTGCAGTTGCGCCGGGGACTGGATCAGCCAATCCTGCCGCGAGCCCTGCCCGGCGGGATAACACTGCGCAGCTTCGTGCCAGGCGAGGACGAGTCTGCGGTGGTGCAGGTGAACAATCGTGCGTTCTCCTGGCACCCCGAGCAGAGCCACTGGGACGTCGACGCACTCGCGATGCGCGAGGCGCAGCCGTGGTTTGACCCGAAGGGATTCCTGCTGGCCGTTGACGAGCAAGGCCGGGTGCTCGGCTTTCACTGGACAAAGGCGCACCCTGAGGGCCCTGGCGAGGTCTACGTGATTGGGGTGGACCCCGATGCCCAGGGCACCGGCCTTGGAGCCGCACTGATCGCGGCGGGGATGGAGTACCTACGCGAGCAAGGGCTGGTGGAGGTGATGCTCTACGTCGAGTCCGACAACGCCACCGCGCTACAAACCTACCGAAAGCTGGGCTTTCGGCACCACCACACCGACGTGGAGTTCCTGCGGGCGTGGTCATCGTGACCCGCTGGTCAAGTCACCGCCCGGGTGGCTGCCCGGTGACCAGAAAGCCGACCTGCCGGGCGATCGCGACCGCATGGTCGGCGAAGCGCTCGTAGTAGCGGCCGATCAGTGCCGCGTCCACCGCCGGCTCCACGCCGTGTGACCAGTCCTCCGAGAAGAGGATGCGAAAGATTCGCCGGCGCAGCTCGTCGACCTCGTCGTCGGCCTCGGCGAGCCGGTGACCGGACATCGGGTCCTGGCTTTCGATCGCGGTCGCGGCTTCCTCGGCGAGACTGGCGGCAAGCAGGCTCATTCGCGCGAACATCGGGCGGACATCGTCGGGGATCGGCACGGTCGGGTGCTTCAGCCGCGCGATCTTGGCGACGTGTTGGGCCAGGTTGCCCATCCGGCCCAGATCACGCACCGCATGGATGGCCGACACGACCACCCGGAGATCCAAGGCTACCGGGGCCTGCAGGACGAGCAGGTTGATGCAGCGCTGATCCATCTCCTCGCACAGTGCCGTCATCTCGTCCTCGCCCGAGATCACCAACTCGGCGAGCACCAGGTCGGCATGGTGCAGGGCGGTCGAGGCGTTGGTCATCATCTGCCCGGCCAGCCGAGCCATCCTGGCCAGGTCTCCGACCAGTTTGTCGAGCTCGGCGTGGAACATCTCTCGCATCGTCCTGAGGGTACGGCCGACGACTCAGCTGCACACAGGCTCGGCACCGTTGACGGTGACCAGTGGCACCGCGGCTGGGGGCTGGGGCGCAACCGAAGGTATTGGTGGTTGCGGCGCCACCGGCGCAGTGGAACGGGCCTCACTAGGGGCTTCAGCTGGTTGCGTGCTCGGCAGCGCGGCGCCGTCGATGATCGTTCGGAACAACGCTGCGTTATCCTCCGCCCGCAGTTCCTCGTTGCCGTACTCGTTGGCCAATCCAGTGGTGGGCACCGTGAGGAAGGTGACGTTGGCTGGGTCCAGCCCCTGCACCGACTGGGCCAAGGTCAGCAGCGCCGACGAGTCGACGTTCTGGCCGACGGTATTCGCGGCGACCGCGGTGATCAGCGCGCGTAACTTCGCGGGGTTGAGCAGTACGCCCGGAGACAGCACCTGGCCCAGCAGCGCGGCCAGGAAGTGCTGTTGACGGGTGATCCGGCCGTAGTCCGACGTCGGATCACCGGTGACGTGCCGGGCCCGGACGTAGTTCAGTGCGGTACTGCCTGAGATCGTGCTATAGCCCGGCTGCGGGATGATCGTGCCGAGCTGGCTGTCCTTGAGCGGGCGCTCGACGCAAATCCGCACCCCACCCACAGCATCGACCATGCTCTTGAACCCGTGAAAGTCGACTCCGACGAACCGGGTCACCGCCAGCCCGGACAGGTCTTGGACGACCTTGGTGACGCACAATGGCCCGCCGATCTCGTAGGCGGTGTTCAACTTGGCGACGCTGGCGCCGGTGTCGATCCGACCGCTGTAGGAACCTGAAGCCGGGTCCCACACTTCACACGGCGGTCGCTGGATCTGCAGGTCTCTCGGGAAGGACACCACCACCGCGCGGGACCGGTCGGCAGGCAGATGAGCGATCATCACGGTGTCCGAGCGAGCGCCTCCTACCACGTCGGCGCTGCCGACACCGTCGCTGTGCTGGGCACCCATCCGGCTGTCTGAGCCCACCAGCAGGACGTTCTCGTCGCCTCGTTGGGCGTCTGCGTCCGTGATCGCCGCGGAGTCCGGGTCCAGCGCGAGCACATCGCGCAGCTGCCCGTCCAGCCACTGCGTGGTGGTCCAGCCGGCGGCGGTGACCACGAACACCAGGCAGGCCACCGCAGTGACCAACGCCTTACCGCCCCGGCGCAAGCGGTGGTGCCCGCAGGGCGGGGCACCCTCCGGCCCGTCGGACACCCCGACCTCCTCCCCTGGACCAGCCGCGCTAGGCCATTCGGGGGGTCGATCGTACTACCTGCTCAACCTCAGCCCCCGGAATGGGCTAGCTCGGCGTCCGCAGGCACAGTGAGGTCCGCCGGATCGTCCAGCCAGCCCTCGGGTAGCACCACCCGCCCAGGCGAGCCCTGGCGGCCCCGGGGACCGTCGCCGTCGGCCGGGAATGCGGCATCGGCATCCAGCTGCGCGAGCAGGCCATCCAGCTCGGCCAGGCTGGACACCATTCCCAGCGCACGCCGCACGTCGCCGCCGACCGGAAAACCGTGCAGGTACCAGGAGATGTGCTTGCGCAGGTCACGCAGGCCCTTGTCGGCGCCGAGGTGCTCGGCCAGTAACCCCGCGTGGCGACGCAGGATTGCCGCGACCTGCCCGAGGGCCGGGGGGGCCGGGATGCTGTGTCCTCGGAAGGCGGCTTCCAGCTCGGCGAACAGCCACGGCCGCCCCAGGCAACCGCGGCCGACCACGACCCCGTCGCAGCCGGTGTGCTCGACCATCCGGATCGCGTCCGCGGCAGCGAAAATGTCTCCGTTGCCCAGGATCGGTATCGACGTGACGGCCTGCTTGAGCGCGCCGATGGCGTCCCAGTCGGCATTACCGGAGTAGCGCTGCGCGGCGGTGCGCCCGTGCAGGGCTACCGCTGCGACTCCGGCGTCCTGCGCGATCCGGCCGGCGTCGAGGAAGGTGCGGTGCTCGTCGTCGATGCCGATCCGGAACTTGACCGTGACCGGGAGGTGCCCGGCCGCGTCGACTGCCGACCGGACGATCTGACCGAACAGGGCTCGCTTGTAGGGCAGCGCGGCACCGCCGCCTCGGCGGGTGACCTTCGGGACCGGGCAACCGAAGTTGAGGTCGACATGATCAGCGAGATCCTCGTCCCGAACCATCTCGACGGCCTTGCGCACGGTCACCGGATCGACCCCGTACAGCTGCATCGAGCGGGGCTGCTCTGCAGCGTCGAAGCTGACCATCCGCAGGGTGCTGGGGTGTCGTTCCACCAGCGCGCGGCTGGTGATCATCTCGCAGACGTACAGCCCCGCCCCGTGCTCCCGGCACAGCCGACGGAAGGCTACGTTCGTGATCCCAGCCATCGGCGCGAGCACCACCGGCGGGTCGACCCGGTAAGGACCGATCCGCAGCACTGGTCGCACCGCAGCCACCCGCCCATCATCCCTCCCCCCACCCCCCGGCGTGTCCGCACCTCCTGCACGGTGTGTCCGGTTCCGGTGCCCGGTGTGTCAGCCGCAGGTGTTCGGGCAGTTGAGCCGAGAGGCCAACGGGCCTAGCGTCAACCCTGATGTCGCGATATCGACCCTGTGCCAGCGAGGTGATCCATCATGCGAGCCAGCATCGGTGACCGGCTTTGCGTGCACGGCCGCACCGTCAACCGGCCCGACCGCATGGGCGACGTGGTAGAGGTGCGGGGCCCGGATGGCCAACCGCCCTACCTCGTACGGTTCGACGACGGCCGCGAACGCCTGGTCTACCCGGGCCCGGACTGCGAGGTACAGCCCGCCGTAGACAACACTGACAGGTAGCGGCTAGAGCCAGCCGCGCCGGCGGAACATCAGGTAAAGCAGCCCCGCGACGACCAGCATCAGGCTCAGCGCCATGGGGTAGCCCAGGGTCCAATTCAGTTCGGGCATATGGGTGAAGTTCATCCCGTAGATGGTGCCGACCACGCTCGGCGCGAAGAGGATCGCCGCCCACGA
>DASVWA010000290.1:0-4299 GCA_036389855.1 Pseudonocardiaceae bacterium | reverse complement strand
GAGACAGACGACCTGGCGTCCGGCCCTGACCACGACATGTGATACCCGCCGGACATCAGCGACACAGGGAGTGGTCATGGCGGCTCTGTTGCATAGGCGGGAAGCAGACGAGATTCCGTCGTGCTGGGGTCGATCAGATGGCGCGGGCGAGTTCGGTGAAGGCCGCCGGGAGCCGATGTCGTTGGTCAGTATCCATGCCGAGTTCGTAGTGGCCGCGGCGGAGATTCTGGATGAAGGCGTGCCCTGCGCTAACCATGCGTACTGAGCGCAGCTGTTTCAGTCCGCGCATGGGCCGCAGCCGGGCCTTCAATCGGCTGTGATCGTCGGATAGCGGTGGGCGCATTGCTGCGCCCACCGCCTCCTCAGAACCGTGCGGGCGGGGTCGTCCCCGCACACGGCTCAAGCAAGCCCCGGGGGCCAGCGGGTGATCTGTGTGGGGTGCTGGGGTGGTGCCGTGGGCGGTGGTCGCCGTTGGCAGTGGGCGTGTACGAGGTGCAGCCAGTTGCCGTTGCTGTCCGGGGTGCCACGTTGCTCCGTGTAGCCGATCCATTGTTTGGAGATGGCTTTACGGGTAACGCGCAGCCATTGTTCCCACTCGTGGGGGGATTGTGGCTGCTGGTTGGCGTGTGTTGTCCGTCGTTGATCTTGTCGATGATGCCTTCATCGGTGTTGCCGATGATTGGGGTATGAGAAAGCCCCGCCCGGTGGTGGTGGGCGGGGCTTTGGTCGGTTCGGTGACGGGGTGCTCGGCTTGGTGATGAGCGCCGGGTGTGGGTCAGTCGGCGCCGGTTTCGGAGATCGCGGTTCGGGCGGCTTTCTCATCGACGATGGGGTTGTTGCGGGCGAATGCCGCGGTGAGGGCGTTGACGGCGAGGTTGTTCACGGCACGGGGATATCCGCGGGAGGCGTTGTGAATCATGTTTACAGCGTCCGCACTGAATAAGGTGTCGGTGCGTCCGGCGATTTTGAGGTGGTGGGTGATGTAGTCGGCGGTCTCGGTCGCGTTCATGCCGGCGAGGGTGTAGCGCACCGATATCCGCTGGTCCAGGGCGGCGAGCACCCCGAGACGTAGGCGTTGGCGCAGGGTGGGTTGACCGATCAGCACGGCCGCGAACGGCGCCCCGGAATCCATGTCGTGATTGGTCAGCATGCGCACGGTTTCCATCTGCTGGTTATCCAGGAGGTGGGCTTCATCGATGAGCACCACGGGGCTTCGACCCCTTTCAGCGTGTTCGGCGGCGAGCGCGTCGGCGGCCTGGGGGACGAGGGTGGCGCTGTAGAAACTGGGCACGTGCCCGAGCGCGGAGACGATGTGGTGCAGCATGCCCCGGACCCCGACCGAGGGATTGGGCAGGTAAATGACCACGTGTCGGGAGGGGTCCAGGGCGGCGGTGGCGGCGCGGACGGCGACGGTCTTGCCGGCACCGACCTCACCGGTGATCACACCCAGGGCGTGTTGGTCGATGCACCAGGCGATGCGGGCCACCGCCTCGGCGTGTCCGCCATGGCGGTGCAGCATCGATGGGGCCAGCCCACGACCGAACGGCATGGCCGTAAAACCGAAGAATCCTTGCAGCCGCTGGATGCTCATCGGCTGACCTGCTGTGGCTGCTCGTCGTCGGTGAGGTCGGCGAGCGAGGGCTGCTGGGGACTCTGTTCGGGATTGTGCTCGGCGCGACAGTAGAGCGCGTCGAAGCCGATGCGGTCGTCGACGGAGACCTGCTGGTGGTGGGCGTCGGCGACCAGTTGCAGGTAGGCGATGCCAGTGGCCGGCGCCGGCGCGGGCTCGGGTGTTTCCGGTCGGGCCTTGGGGTGGGCGTGGCGGGTGATCCGAAACGGCACGGCGTGGCCGTAACTACGGTCGCCGTGGCGAACCTCGATGACCTCCAAGTTGAACGGCGAGAACACCAGTTCCACCTTGCGCCCGGCCAGCGCGGCCTCGACCTGGTAGGTGTTGCCGTGCAGCGACACGGTCGCGGTCTTGGTGACGGTGCGCTGCGCCGACCACAAAAACGCCTCGGTCAACGCCTGCGCCGAGGCCATGATCGGGCCGTGACCGAGCCGGTCCCAGCCATCGTTCCAGCGGGCCAGCGGTGCCTGCCCGGTCTCTGAATGCACCCGGTGGTGATAGACACTTTCGATCCAGGCCGTGAAATGGCCGTTGAGTTCGAGCAGCGCCGCGGCCGGGGTGAGCTGCTGTTCGGTCAGCTCAGCGGCACTGGTGTCGGCGACCTCGACGAGGAACTGATCCCGCACGCCGCGAAAGAAACGTTCGATCTTCCCGCGGCCTTGTGGCCGGTGCGGGGTGGAATGCACCAGCCGGATCCCGAGTTTGGCACACGCCCGCAACAACCAGGAATCGACAAATGCGGACCCGTTGTCAACGTAGGCGGCGGCCGGAACACCACGACAGGCCAGCGCCGGTTCCAGCGCCGCGGCCAGGCGCACGGTGTCCTCGACGAACCCGAACCGGTAGCCCACCGCGAGACGAGAATGATCGTCTAAAAACGCGAACAGGTACGTTTTTCGGCCACCGACCCGCGGCCCGTGCAACGCATCACCCACCCACCGCTCGTTCGGTGTCTCAGCCTCGAACCGGCCGAACACCACGCCGCCGCCAGCGACGGGGCCCATCAACTCGCGGCGGTGAAACAGCCGCAACAGCGTGGACTCCGACGGCGAATAGCCACTGGCGGCCCGCAGAATCCGGGTGACCTGCGCGGCGGTGCGGTCCGGGTTCTCCCGCTTGAGCGCCACCGCCAACTCCAGCACTCCGGTGTCGATGCGGGTACCGGGCTGGCGCAGCGACGGGGTCAGCGCATCGAAACCGCCGGCGCGGTACCGACGAATCCAACGATCCAAAGAGTCGCGGGAGTAGCGGTGCTGCCCCCCGAATGGACCTTGATGGACGCACGCGGCGATCGCCCGTACCACCCGGCCCCGCGCCTTGGCCGACAAGCCAGCCTCCAGCGCGGGACAAATCAACTGATAGCGGAACAACGCCACCTGCTGCGCCCGCGCCCGGCGTGTCACGCCGTCCTGCTCGTGCGTGCTCACCACGAAAACCTCGATTCACCCAGGGAATACCCAGCCCAACCGGCCAGGCAGTGACCCTGGCGAGGATTTCGCCGAACCACCGGCCGCGTCAGAGGCGACTGGTGTTGCCGGTGCTACCCGCACCCCACGGCGGCCAGCCCGGCGAAAGGAACCGGCCAGCCGAGCAGGCCGCGGCGACCTGCCACACCCTCACCGGGCCGAGAACCCCGAACACACCGAAGCGGCCAGTCACCGCCTCGGTCGCCGCCCCCAACGCGGCGAGTACCTCGCGCCACGGCGAGCCCTGCGCCTTGGGCACCGCCTGGTCCACCCCGGCACGGTGGGCTACCTGCAGCAACCGTGTCCGCACCGTCTCCAACCGGGCGCCCAAAACCCGCAGCCAGCCCCGCACCGTCGCCGCCGGAACCCCCAGCGTCGGCCCGATCACCCGATGCCCCGACCCATCCGCCCGGGCAACCAGGGCCGCGCCGATCACCTCGACCGCGTACGCACGTCGCAGTAACACCGTGACCGGCAACAGGACATGGGTGACCAGACACACGGGGCAACGGGCCCGCCTCGGGTGCAGCACCCCCACAAGACCGTGGACACCGCGTGGGCGCGCCCACCCCCACGGACGCAACACGCCCAGACAGTCCGGACAGACCACCTGCCCAGACGCCAACCGCGCCTCGACCCGAACCTGATCTGCCTCTACCGTCACCAGCGGGTGCCTCCGTGCATCCAGCACGGCCCTCCCGCGGCGGTCCTCCACGACACAAGCGGGAGGGCCGTCGTCGTCACCACTCAACTTGCTCGGCGCAGTGACGGTGACGACGAGACAGATCAACACACCAACCAAGGCCTCCGGCGCCGTCCGCAACCTCAATGACAGACAGCAACCCCTACGTCGTCATCCAGAACGACGGTCAACACCAAGTAACCAGGCGAAATCATCCTCGGCCGAGTCGGGGTCCCGGCTGGTGACGGTCAGGACGTGCGGGAGCAGCTGTCGCCACGTCGACCAGGTGGCCGGGTTGTTCCAGGGATCGGTCGGAACCGTCTCTCGGAGCAGTCGGAGGACGACCGTGGCCATGCCGTCCCCGGGTGCGTCGGCGGCTTGGCGGCTTAACAGGATCGCTTGCACCAGCCGGTGCAGCTGCATGCCGTCGGTGGTGATGCGGGCCAGCGCCCGCTGGCGCAATGCTCGAGTCAGGCCGGCAAAAGCGAGCGGGTCCCCGGCCGAGGTGGCCAACGGATCGG
>DASVWA010000289.1:0-6870 GCA_036389855.1 Pseudonocardiaceae bacterium | reverse complement strand
AACTTCTTGGGGATGTTCGGCTGGGGCGGATCCGACTCCAGCTACAGCCAAGCCAGCGGCGACTCCGGCAGCAGTGCTCAGGGTAGTCACGGCAGCCACGGCTGACACGTCGCTGCTCGGTCCGAGCGCTGAGCCGTTCACCTGCCTGATCCGGGCCGCTAGCAACTCGCTGACGAGATCCGGGACGCTCCAGATGGGGAAAGTGCCCACTGGGTCGATGCACCACGGCGTGGCCACAGAACACTACCGGGGCGCTGAGCTCATCCAGGACGTCCCGGATCGTGGCGGCGTTGTTACGCAGGTCACCAAGCGGCCCGACGCCCATGCTGGGCAGCCCTAGCGCAATCGCGATGAGTCCGCGGTGAGGTCGGCGGCCACCTCGGTCCAGCTCCCGAACCAAGGAAGTCACCGAGTCCGAGGACGGCGCCGGACCGCTTGTTGCGATGACCATGCTTGGACGGCGAGGACACCCGGGCGTGCGTGTCTTGCTACCTTGGAATGTCGACAGCTGCCCACCGGTTTCAGTGCCACGTTCGTCGTCCCATTGCAGAAGGTGGATGCATCGCGTGTCGATCCCTCCCGCAAGCTCTGAAGTGCTGGCTGCTGAGCAGGCCTACCTCACCATGCTCTACCGCCATCTCGACGAGCGCCGGCGCTACACCATGCAGCGCCTCGCCGAGGTCCTTCGAGGGGCCACCACCGGAACGCCCCAAGCGCTCAGCGAGCGCGACGCGGCCGCCGCGATGTACTCCGGCCAGCTCGCGACGCTAGACGGGGTGGAGCAGGGCCTGTGCTTCGGACGCCTCGATCTCGATGGCCATCACGACGGGGAAGACGATGGCGAGGAGCGGCGCTATATCGGACGGCTCGGGCTGCTCGACGAGGAGCGTGACTACGAGCCTCTGCTCATCGACTGGCGAGCGCCCGCGGCGCGTCCCTTCTACACCGCGACCGCCGCCTGCCCCGAGGGCGTTCGCCGCCGCAGGCACATCCGGACCCGCAGCCGGACCGTGCTCGCCGTCGATGACGAGGTACTCGATCTCGACAGTGCCCAACAGGATCCGACCCGTACCAGTCTGACCAGTGAGGCGGCGCTGATGGCGGCGCTGTCGGCGAGCCGGACGGGCCAGATGTCCGACATCGTCGCAACCATCCAGGTCGAGCAGGATCGGATCATCCGCGCCAAGCCACAGGGAGTCCTGGTCGTGCAGGGTGGGCCGGGCACCGGCAAGACCGCGGTCGCGCTGCATCGGGCGGCCTACCTGCTCTACACGCACCGCCAGCAGTTGGCCAAGCGGGGAGTGCTGGTGGTCGGGCCTAACTCGACCTTCCTGAGCTACATCGGGCAGGTACTGCCCTCGCTGGGCGAGACCAGCGTGCTGCTGTCCACTGTGGCCCAGTTGCATCCAGGGCTGCACGCCCGCGGCGTTGAGCTTGCCGAGACGGCCGCGGTCAAGGGTCGCGCGGAGATGGCGAAGGTGGTGGCCGCAGCGGTCCGCGACCGCCAACAGGTGCCTGCGGCGCCCATCGAGCTCAATGTCGAGGCCCAGCCCGTCCGGCTGGACCAGCAGGTGTGTCTGCCGGCTCGTACCCGGGCACGGCGCTCCCGGCGCCCGCACAACGAGGCCAAGCGTATCTTTCACCGCGAGGTGATGACCGCACTGGCCGAACAGGTCGCCGGCGCTCTGGGTGGGGACTTGCTGGACCGGGGAGACCTGGCAGATATCCGCGCCGAGCTGCGAGCCAGCCGGGAGCTGGCCGCCGAGCTGGATCGATTGTGGCCGACGCTGTCGCCGGAGCAGCTGCTCACCGACCTCTACGCCGACCCGCAGCGGCTCGCCAGCGCCACCCAGCGGGTGCTGCGTGCCGAGGAGCGCGACCTGCTGGCCCGTCGCGCTCCTGACCCGGCCACCGAACCCGAGCAGACCTGGACGCCCGCTGATGTGCCGCTACTGGACGAGGCCGCGGAGCTGCTCGGCTCCGACGGCAGCGCGGAGGCCGCCCGCGAGGCCGCTGCCCTGCGCGCCGAGCTGCAGTACGCGCAGGGTGTCTTGGACATCTTGGATCTGGACGAGGACCTGGATCCCGAGCTGCTGCGCGCCACCGACCTGATCGACGCCGACCGGCTGGCCGACCGGCAACGGCAGCGCAATTACGGCAGCACCGCTGAGCGTGCGGCAGCCGACCGGACCTGGACCTACGGTCATGTGATCATCGACGAGGCGCAGGAGCTGTCTCCTATGGCGTGGCGAGTGCTGATGCGACGCTGCCCCAGCCGATCGATGACGGTAGTCGGTGACCTGGCACAGACCGGGGACCGCGCCGGCGCGGTGTCGTGGCAAGAAGTGCTCGGCCCCTACGTGGCGCAGCGCTGGCGGCTGGAGCAGCTGACGATCAACTACCGCAACCCGGCCGAGATTGCGGAGCTGGCCGACGAGGTGCTCGCCGCTCTGGACGTCGACATCAAGCCACCGCAACCGGTGCGCCGGACGGGCGTCGTGCCCCGCGCGGTGCAGGTCGTCGCTCTGCCCGATGAGCTGCCCGCGGTGGTCGCCGAGGAGGCCACTGCGGTGGGCGCCGGCCGGGTCGCCGTACTGGGACCCGCCGCCAGCGTGGACGAGCTTCACAAGCTGATCCACACCGAGGGTGGGGACGACCGGGGTCTGATTGCCGGCTCCGCCGACCTCGAGGCGCCGGTGACCGTGCTGACCGTCACCCAGGCCAAGGGCCTGGAGTTCGACGCGGTGGTGCTGGTCGATCCGGCAGCGATGCTGGACGAGTCACCGCGCGGGCTCAACGACCTCTACGTTGCGCTGACTCGGACCACGCAGCGCCTGTGCGTCGTACACTTCGGCGACCTACCCGAGGTGCTCGCCGCACTCGCGCCCTAACTCCCCGCGTGCTGGGTCCAGACTGCACCTAAAGCTGCGCAGCTGGCTGCATTCCGGCCCCAAAACGCGACTGGAGGAGGCGCGCGAGTCTTGGTACGCCCCACGATTGGCTTGCTGGTTGGCGTGATGGGCGTACTGGTCGCGCTGGCTGTGCCGTTCGCCCCGGTGAACGCCGAGCAGACCACGGTGACCTGGCCAGCTCCTGGTCAACCGGCCGTGTCGAGTACCGCGTTTTTCGCGCCGTACCGACCGGCGGAGCTGACCGCGACCGTGCCGTGCTCGGCGATCCGCGCCGCCGCAGACTCCGGCCGTGCCACCACGGTGCTGCGCACCGCTGCCCACGGTGAGGGGCTCGAGCTGCTCGCTGACGCCGGAGCCGCCCGGCTGCTGCTGAACGGCGAGCTGGTGAGCACCATCCCGTTAGCCAGCCCCGCCAGCGACTGCGCGACGCAGGTGGACGCCGGACCCGCCGCAACGGTGATCACCATCGGGATCGCTGGCGATGCGCGGACGATCAGGCTGGCCGGCGAGGTGGTGCCCAAGGTCTTCGTATTCAGCACCGACCTCGATGCCACGCAGGCGACCGGGATGGCGGTCACCGCCCGCACCGCCAGTCCGTTCGCCACCAGCCCAGCAACCGTGAAGATGGTGCTGCTCGCCGGGCAACTGCTCGCGACACTGATCGCGCTGCGGCTACTGGCCCGGTCCGCAGCCAACCAGCCGGCGCGCACCCCCGGTTGGTGGCTCTTCAAGGACGGCCAACCCGGGGGTTGGCCGTCCTTGAAGAGCCACCGATGGAGCTGGCGCACCGCATGGGTCGATCTGGGTGTGCTCGGTGTGCTCGCCGGCTGGGCAGTTATCGGTCCGCTGACCGACGATGACGGCTTCGCCACCACGATCGCCCGCAACGCCGCGCAGACCGGCAACGTCGGCAACTACTATCGCTGGTGGAACGCCTCGGAGACACCCTTCGCGCTCACCCAGCAGCTGCTCGCACCGCTGACCGAGGTCAGCCTGGCGCCGCTGTGGCTGAGGTTGCCCAGCACCGCGCTGGCCATCGCGACCTGGTTCGTGGTCAGCCGTGGTGTACTCGGGGCTGCCCTGCCCGCGGTGGCGGGCACCGTCCGGATCCGGCTGCTGGCTGCGGTGTGCCTGCTCGCCGCCTGGCTGCCCTTCAACCTCGGTGTGCGCCCCGAACCGTACGTGGCATTGGGTGTCACCAGCGTGCTCGCGCTGCTGTGGCGCGCCCGCGAGCCGGCCACGGTGGGATGGGCCGTGCTGGTCGCCGGGCTGACCATCACGACCAGTCCGAGCGGGCTGCTGGTCGCCGCCCCGATCCTGGTGTTCGCGCCCCGCATCGTCGCAATCCTCCGCGCTTCAGCACGCGGTCGGGCCGACGTGCTGGCCCGCGTGACGTTGCTGTGCTGCATTGGCGCGGTCGGCCTCACGGTCGTCTTCGCCGACCAGACCTGGCACGGCCTGGTGACCGCCACCCGCTGGCACACCGACTTCGGACCGTCGCTGGCCTGGTACCAGGAACCGGACCGGTACCGGTACCTGCTCGGTGACGACCAGGACGGCGCCGCCACCAAGCGGATCCCGGTCCTGCTCACGCTGGCGCTACTACCAGTGATCGGCCTGCTCCTGCCCCGCCGGGGCAATCTCGGCGGTGCCGGCACGTCGACCGCTCGGCCGGCCCCAGTGGTGATCACCACAGTGGTGATCACCGCGCTTGCCCTGCTGTGGCTCACGCCGTCCAAGTGGTCACATCACTTCGGCGCGATGGCCGGCGTGTTCGCGTCCTTCCTGGTAGTCGCCGTGGTGGTACTGCTGCGGTGCGCCCGCGCGCCCGACACCGACCGGGTAACCCGCGGAATCGGCCTGATCGGCGGCGTTGCGGTAGCCGCCGCGGTGGGCCTGAGCTTCTCGGGTCCGAACGCTTGGTGGCAACCGGCGGTGTACGACGTGGCGTGGGCGGCGAGCCCGGTGCGCCCGATCGGTATCCCGCTGGACTCCCCGCTGCTGTGGGTCGGCGCGCTGGCGCTGGGCTACGCCGTGCAACGGGCGCGCCGACCAACCGCCCGCGTCGGACCGGCGCTGGTTGCCGCGCCGGCGGTGCTCACGGTGGCAGCGGCTGGCACGGCGGTGGCCGTACTGCTCACCTCATTCCTGGCCGCGCCGTTACGTCGGCCGACGGGTTCGCTCGCGCTGATCAACCTGCATCGGCTGACCGGCGGGCCCGCTTGCGGCCTCGCCGATGACATCCAGGTGCTACCCGACGGCGACGCGCTGACCCCGGCCAACTCCTTCGGTCACCTGGACGGGTTTGCCGACCTGGCTGGTTTCGACCCCGACTCACCGCCGCCCAACCCGCCTGGCGCCGGAATGTCCACCCAACTGTGGGGAAGCCTGGTCGGCGGACCACAGGGCAAAGGGACCTTGACCAGTGCCTGGTTCACGATGCCCGCACTCGGTGCGGCTAGTGGGGTGGCAGTCTCGGTTTCCGGCCGTACCGACGGGGGCAACACGCTGATCCTGGAGTTCGGGCGGGCCGGTGATGCCGGCGTCACCCTGCTGGCCCACCGTTCACCGGTCGACTGGGTGCGGCCCCATCAGGACCGCTTGGACGGCCCGCTGGACTACCGTCCGTGGCGGTCCATCGGGCTCGATGCCGACCAGATCCCGCCCGGCGCCGACCGGGTCCGGATCCGTGCGGTGGACGCCACCACCGACCCGGACGGCTGGCTGGCCGTCACCGGTCCCCGGCTGCGCTCCGTGGTCGGACTCAACGAGTTCCTGGCCGACCGCGGGCCAGTGCTGGTGAGCTGGCCGCAGGCGTTTCTGTTCCCCTGTGTGCGGGACATCGCCGAAGTAGCCGATGGGCTGGCCCACGCACCCCGCGCGGTGATCGAGGCGCCACGCCGCCACGGCCGGTTGTCGGCGATCGCCACGGATCAGAGCCAGGGTGGCGTCTTCGCCGCGCTGCGCCCGTTCGGCCGGCTCTACGAGGTGCCCACCCGGCTGGCCGGCCATCCCGGCGTCGACTGGGGTGCCCTGCACCTCCCCGACTACCCCTCCACCCGGGACACCTACCAGCGCACCCCCTGTCCCCACATGGAGACATATCGGGCTTACACCGGCTTCGATAGCCCCGAAAGGTCTCCATGTCGGGCGGGAGGGGCCACCGAGTAGCCTGCGGGCGATGTCTGAGATCGGTGTGCGAGCGTTGAGCGGGTGGGGGCGGACTGCTCCGACCTGTGCGCGGGTGTTATCGGACCCGACCGTCGAAGCGATCCAGCAGGCCGTCCGCAACCCCGGAAAGCGCGGGGTGATCGCTCGCGGGCTGGGACGCTCCTACGGCGATCCGGCACAGAACGCGGGCGGGCTGGTCATCGACATGACCGGGCACAACCGGATCCACTCCATCGACGCCGGCAGCGGCCTGGCCGTGGTGGACGCCGGGGTCAGCCTCGATGCGCTGATGCGCGCCGCGCTGCCGTTCGGGTTGTGGGTTCCGGTATTGCCCGGCACCCGGCAGGTCACCGTGGGCGGCGCGATCGCGGCGGACATCCACGGCAAGAACCATCACACGGCAGGCACCTTCGGCAACCATGTCCGTGCGATCGACCTGGTCACCGCGGACGGCTCGGTCAGCACGCTGACCCCCGACGACGAGCTGTTTTGGGCCACCGTCGGCGGTATGGGGCTGACCGGGATCATCGTGCGCGCCACCATCGCGCTCACCCACGTCGAGTCGGCGTACTTCGTGGTCGATACCGACCGCACAGCCAACCTTGACGAGCTGATGGCGCTGCTCACCGACGGCTCCGACGACCATTACGACTACTCCGCCGCCTGGTTCGATGCCATCTCGACGGGCGCGAAGCTGGGCCGCGCGGTGCTCACCCGCGGCAGCATCGCCCGCCGTGACCAGCTGCCACCGAAGCTGCGACGCGCCCCATTGGCCTTCGACGCGCCG
>DASVWA010000288.1:0-4614 GCA_036389855.1 Pseudonocardiaceae bacterium | reverse complement strand
GCCATCAGCAAACCAGCGCATAGCCATCCAGGGTGAGTCGCCGAATGCAACGTCCCCTACTGCCGCGGCGTGGGTGATCGAGATGGTGCGGTGGGGGGCTCACCGTGGGTGGCCATGACGGCCACACCGGCTGATGAAGTTCGTTATTGTCGCTTTCTGCTCTGACGCTGGGCGCACCGTGCTCCTTCGCTGTCGTGGATGCATCCGCATATGCTGCGCAGGGCCTTTGTCACCGTCATGGGTGTGTCCAATAGGGCGAGTTGCTTACGGACGCGTAAGGTGCGGTCGTCGATGCTTGCCCTCATTTCGGGACTTTATGGTCACACATTCGCACGAATTGCTTGATAGTCTTGATGAGTTCTGGCTCGGGGTCCCGGATGAGGGACGCGTGGTTGGAGGAGCGTGCTATGAAGAGCTGTGCTGAGGGGCAAGCCCGGAGTTGTGCTTCGTGGGTTTCATTGGTCATCCAGGGTTGTCCGCCGATCCAGGGCTTTTCGGCGCGCACGATGAGAACCGGGCATTTTACTCGGGCGAGAGTCCCGACGGTATCGCCCTCTACCACTGATGTGAATTCGGCGTGCAGACTTTCCCGCAGTGCTCGTCGTCGGAAGGTGCCATCCGGAAGGGGGGCTAGCTCGAAGCGAGCGAAGCGATCGATCCATCTCTCCGCCTCGTCGCTGTATCGGGGGTTTTCTGCGCGCCAGCGCCGCAGGTACTCATCCACGCTGTTGAACCGAAGAGTCAAGGTTTCTCCGGTCGGAACGACGGTCTGCGTACCGCGTTGCTGGAGAAATGCTCGGTTGCCGATGGCTGCTTCTAAAAGGATGAGCCCCCGAAGGTCACAGCGGGTGGCCACTGCGGCAGCCACTGGACCTCCTAGCGAGAAACCAAGGATCACCGGTCGCTTCAGTCCCAGGGCCCCGATCAGCTGCCGGACGTCTTCGGCGTGGCGGAGAAGGTCATAGCCGCTGGGTGGTTTGTCGCTGAACCCATGGCCTCGCAAGTCCATCGCGATGAAGCGGTTGTGGGGAGTGAGGCGCTCGCCGAGCGCGGTCAGGCTGTAGGCGCTGCCTGCGGAGCCGTGGATGCCCAGGATCGTTGGCTCCTGGCCCGGCCACTCCACGATGTGGATCGTGACCTCAGCCAGGCCCACCAGATTGTCTTGGGGCAGCGTCGGACCGGCTGGAATGTGGCCTTCGAACCGGTGGGACAGCGATGGTCTTGGCTCAGCTTGGAGCTCTTTGCGCACGATGCGCTGGTAGAGCTGGTAGGCGGCCCGCGCTGCTTCTTGGTCCCCCAGGGCCTCATAGGACTCGATGAGCAGAACGTGGCCCTCCTCGAAGTACGGATCGACCCTGATCAGTTTTGACAGAGGTTCGATGGCCGCGTCGTGTTGAGCAAGGGCCGTGACTGAGCGGGCGTATGCGACGGTGGCCTGGCGCAATAGGCGCCGCAGGCCCTCCTGCTCCACGTAAAGCCAGGTGTCAAAGGCCGGGGAAGCCGAGACCGCCAGCCCGGCACACAGGTCACCGCGGTACAGCGCCAGGACGTCCCGATCGTCGGGGCTGCCGGGTCGGTCCCGGACGCGGGCTGCACCGCGGCGAAACGCCGCCACATCGGTAGGTACCTGGACGCGCAGAGAGCCCGATTCCGCGCGCACGCTTGTCCGGAGGGACTCGGGAAGCTTGGTCCGCAGGTGGCTCAGGTGCCAGCGGAGCGCACCCCGAGGATCATCGGCGTCGGGAAAAATGAACTCGGCGAGCTCGCCTCGCGTGATCGGGCCTTCGGCCAGCGACAGACGGGCGAGTAGGGCCAACTCCTTCGGTCGGAGCCCAAGAGGTTGATATCCGCCCCCGCTGCGAAGGGCCGCTGGTCCCATCAAGCAGAGCATGGCCCGCCCATCTCCGCGCACACGCATTCGCACACGCTGGCCGTGGAAAGTGTAGCCATGAAGAAAGTCGGTAAGGGCAGCCACAAGCTTGCGGATACCGGGGGTCCAGCGCAGATGCCCCGGGCCGGCCACCCCTGTGAGTGCGGGTGTGGGCTGATGATACGGCGTCGATTCGCCGCCGGACATAACGCCAAGCTGCGGTCGCGTCTGCTGCGTGAGGCTCGCATCCGAGACCAGCTACTCGGTTGAGCTCGCTTTCGGTCGAGGAGAGAGAAGGCACAGGCATGAAGCGGCACCTGGCAATGCTCGTGTTGACCGTTTCGATCGCCGGGCTGAGTGCTTGCGGCAGCTCCCCAGGAGGCAGCTCCCGTCCGGCAGCGGCCCCTAACGCGGTAACGGACTGGGCATCGCTCATCCAGCCCGCGATTCATAGCATAAGCGCGCCGCGGTCCCCGGCGAGCTCATTTCTGCTGCACACGATGGCTCAGCTGGCCGTGTACGACGCGGTGGTGGCGATCGAGGGTAGCTACGAGCCATTCCACACGGTCATCGCGGCGCCGAAGGGGGCTGACGTGCGCGCTGCGGTCGCGACCGCAGCCTACCGAACGACCCGAGGTCGCGCGGCCCCATCGCAGTTCGCCTCTCTCGACGAGCGCTACGACGCCTACATGAAAGACGTTCCCCAGAGCCGAGCCAAGACCGACGGAATCGAGGTCGGTGAGACCGCCGCGGCAGGCATCCTCGCTCTGCGCGCCAACGACGGCTACCACAACACAGTCGCCTACCGGTGCAGCGCCAACCCGCCACCGGCCGGTGAATTCCAGCCCAACGGCGGCTGCGGCACCGAGCCGGCGGATGTCGTGATTGCCCAGGTGACACCGTTCACTTTTCTCAACCCGGCCCAGTTTCGCCCCGAGGGCCCCGACTCCTTCAGCTCCGATCGCTGGGCCAAGGACTTCAATGAGGTGAAGGCCTATGGGCGGGTGGACAGCTCGGTGCGCACCAAAGAGCAGACGGATGTGGTGTATTTCTGGTCAGAGCACCCTTACGTGCACTGGAACCGCAATCTCATCAACTTGGCCGCTGCTAAGGGTTTGGATGTCTCGGACACCGCGCGCTTCTTCGCGATGGTGTGGACTGCGGGGTCAGACGCCGCGATCGCCGGCTTCGAAGCCAAGTATTTCTACCGGACCTGGCGTCCCCGCTCCGCGATTCCGCGCGCCGCCGAAGACGCCAACCCCCAGACTGATCCAGACCCAGCCTGGACTCCGCTCCTCACGATCAACCATCCGGAGTACCCCTCGGCGCACGCCTTCGCGTCGACCGCACTGACCACAGCGGCCGCAGCGTTCTTCGGGACCGACAAGGTGGAATGGACCATCATAACGAGCAAGGACGCCGTCCCCCAGCTCGTACAGACCACACGGACCTATACGAGCCTGAATGCCCTCATGGCTGATGTTGATAACGCGCGGGTGTGGGCCGGCCTGCACTACCGCAACTCAATGGACGAGGGCGGCGCGCTTGGCAGCGAGGTCGCCAACCACGTGACAAAGGGCTATTTCCGTCCTCGAGGCTGATGTCGAATGCATGGACCGAACTCCCAGAGCTGCCTAGCTCGGGTTCCGACTGCGCTTCGTGTGCGGTTGGCGCAGGCATCGCCATCGAGACTGCTCATGCTCTCCGATCGCCCTCAAGAGGAGGGATCATCGTGACTACCGCCCCAACCGAGACCTTGGCTGCGCAGATCGAGCGGTGCTTCCGAACGGTCGACTTTGAGCCGCTGCGCGACCTTTACCACCCAGATGCCGTCCTCGACGCCGCCGTCCCCCAGGGGCGATTCCAGGGTCAGGGCCCCGAGCGCATCGTGGCCTGGTACCAAGACGCTTACTCACAGTTTGACAACCCTCGCTGCACGTGGTTGCGCATCACGACAGCCCAGGCCCTCGTCCTCGTCGAGTGGGAGCTGCGAGACGGTGAGACAGACAGCGCACGGCTTATCAGACAGATCGACGTAATCCGCACGAACGGCGACCGCATCATCGAGCAGACGCACTACTGCCCCGGTGTCTGGGACGCCGCGACTACCACCCAACAAAGGCCCGAAGCGCCGATGATCGGAGTGTCCAGCGCCACCCCCGTGGTTGTGGTTGGCGCAGGTCAGGCCGGCCTGGCGGTAAGCCACGAGCTGACAGCCCGCGGCATCGATCACGTCGTTTTGGAACGGGCCCGGGTTGGCCAGACCTGGCGGGGTCTGTGGGACAGCTTCTGCCTGGTCACGCCGAATTGGACAATGAGCTTGCCGGGCTCGCCCTACGCGGGCGATGATCCCGAGGGCTTCGTCCCCCGCGACGAGGTTGTCAAATACCTCCAGCGGTACGCGTCGAGTTTCGACGCGCCCGTGCGCGAGGGAGTCGGCGTCGACAGCCTTGAACCCGGACCAAAGGGTGGGTTCCTGCTGCGCACCTCGGCAGGTGACATGCAGGCGGAGTCAGTGGTGGTGTGCACGGGTGCCTATCAGCGGCCGCACCGCCCCGATGTCGCGGCTGCGTTCCCACAGGAGGTGCTGGTCATCGATGCCGCGGACTACCGGAATCCAGGAGCACTTCCGCCGGGCAGGGTCCTCGTGGTGGGTAGTGGCCAAACCGGTTGCCAAATCTCCGAGGAGCTGCACGAGGCTGGCCGTGACGTGTTCCTCGCCTGCGGGCGGGCGCCATGGACGC
>DASVWA010000287.1:0-3883 GCA_036389855.1 Pseudonocardiaceae bacterium | reverse complement strand
CTAGGCCCTGTCACCGACCGGCATGCGCAGTTCAGCGGCCTGGACCGTGCGTGCCACGTCGGACGGGGACACGATGCCGACCAGCCGGCGCTGCGGGTCGAGCACAACAGCGCGACCGTCGGAACAGCCGGCCATCCTGGGCAGCAGGTCGGTCAGCGGTTCCTGGGCCGCCGCGACCGGCAGGTCCGCGGGTCGGCAACCGATATCGGCGAGCCGGGTCCCTGCGCGCTGCTCCTTGGGCACCTGCCGGATCCGGTTCAAGGTCACCAGCCCGGCGAGCCGGCCAGCCGAGTCCACCAGCGGAACCGTGCTGAACCGGTACCGCATGAGGTAGTCGTCGATGAATTGCTGCACGGTGAGTTCGGGTGACGCGGTAACCGGGTCTGGCGTCATCACATCGGCAACGTTGATCCCGGCGAGCGCGGACTGCCAGATAGTCTGCTGCTCCTCGGCGCGGGCCGCATTCACCAGGAACCACCCGATCAATGCCAGCCACAACCCACCGAACCCACGCCCCAGCACAACTTGCGCCAACCCGAGCCCGATCAGCACGAAACCGACCATTACCCCGGCTCGGGTCGCGATCACCGCCGCCCGCCGCCGGTCACCGGTCACCCGCCACAGCACCGCGCGCAGTACCCGGCCACCATCCAGCGGCGCGGCCGGAATCAGATTGAACGCTGCGAGCACGACATTGATCACCGCGAGCCAGCTCAACGCGGAGAGTACTAACGGCCCACCATCGACGGCAGCGACCAGCGCGCCGGCAGCGAAGAAGCCGCCGCCTAACAGGGCACTCACTACCGGCCCGATACCGGCGATGCGCAGGTCGGCGCCCGGACTGGCCGCCTCCCCACGCAGCTGGGCGACGCCGCCGAACAGCCACAGGGTGATTCCTTCCACGGCTATCCCGTTGCGTCGGGCCACCACGGCGTGCGAGACCTCATGGGCTAGCAGCGACGCCAAGAACACCAGCCCGCTGAGCACGCCGGTCACAGCGTAGGTCAGAGCCGACCGTCCCGGCGCGACCAAGGGCAACCGCCCGACAGCGAGCCCGACCACGATCAACGCCAGAATGACCAGCACACTCCAGTTCGCACCGACCTGGACACCGGCAATGCGCCCGAGCCGGAAGGTCGGGGTCACTGCTCGACCCGCGGCCGCGTGCAGGAGTACCGGTGCGTCCCACGATCGACTTGTGCGGGATTCTTCAGCATGGGATGTCCTTTGCACCGACATGTCGTAACGCGTTCAGACCTCGGTTTCCCGCGGACGGCCGGGGGTAATCACCCGCCATGGTGTATCGCAAGAACCCGTCCCGCTATCAACGCGGCGCCGGCCGCAGCGCTGGCCAGCGCGATCAGAGGCAGGCCTCACCATCGGCTATATTGCGCGACGCGGAGCTGGCGACGCTCCCCCGGAGGGAGACTTCCACGCGCGTACCGGGACAGCGTCGCCATAGCGCAAGGGCGCGAGCACACGAAGGCTAGTTTCGCGAAAATGATTTTGTCTGTGGGAACTGTTAGGAATGGAGCATTATGACTGCGCGTTATGCAGCCAGCGTGGTTGCGCTGGCGGTCCTTCCTCTGGTTGCCTGTGGCGGCGATGAAACGATCCGCGATCCTGGAGAGCTCAATCCCCCCGCGGCGGTGACAGGACAGCCCAATCTGGGTGGACCGGGCCAAGGGGGCGTAGCGCAGGAAGACCTCGATGACCGGCTGGGGCAGCAGGTTCAAGTGACCGGTGAGGTCGCCACGATCATCTCGCCGAACGCGTTCACCATTGGCGGTGAAGAAATCGGAGAGAACCCCATCCTCGTCGTCGGATCCAACCTGCCCCCTGGCCTGGTGGAAGGGCAGCAGGTGCGGGTGAGCGGCACGGTCAAGGAGTTCCAGGTACGCGGTTACGAGGAGGATGTCGATCTGGACCTGGTCGACCAGGAGTTCGAGGACTTCGACGGCGACCCGGCGATTCAGGCTAACTCAGTCACTACGGTGTGACATCGCTCGCTGGTCGCCGGACTCGGCCTGGGCGGCCCGGTGACGCAGTGGCATGCGGGCACGGCAGGGAAATGCCCCGGCGGGCCGTTTTGGTCTCGAACGGTGCCGTTGAGCGCGATACCGTCGGTTTGTCCGTTCGCACGTCTCCAGGAGACGCCTGATGAAGGTACTGCTCGTCATCCTCATACTCGCCGTGATCGCCGGCGTGATCATCTTCATGCTGCGGTCCAGATCTTCGAAGTCCTCGAAATCCAGGCGCGCACCCCGGGTGGACCCGCTCGCGAATCAACCGGAGATCTACGACCCGCATAAGATCGGCGTGGGCGACATCGTCAGCTACGCCGGGATCGACCACGTCGTGCGCGGCACCATCGTCCTCAACGAGGGCGGAATCACGTGGCGGGAGCACCTGCTGGACGGATCCACCGGACGCCGCTGGCTCAGCGTCGAAGACGACGAGGGTGAGCTGGAGATGACGCTGTGGAAGCGGCGGGAGGGTACCGGCCTCACTCCGGATGGTGAGGTGATCCTCGACGACCGGGTACATCGGCAGATCGAGCGCGGTAAGGCGTCCTACACCGCAGAGGGAACCACCGGCACACCGCCGAGCGGATCGGTCGACTACGCCGATTACGCAACGTCCGACGGCACCGGCATGATCGCATTCGAACGCTGGGCGCCAACGCAATCGTGGGAGGTCTCGACCGGCCGGTCAATCACGCTTGGCGAGCTGACCGTCTACCACTCGGCGCCAGAATCGTGAGTGTGCACCTATTGGATGTGCAGCCGCGGGATGTCGCCGCCGACGCACTCGGCCTGCTACTGCACGCGCCGGCTCCCGTGGCGTTGGCAGAGAGCAGCCTTCGCGACGGCCGCGGCGGTCAGCTCATCCTCGGGGTGCTGGGAGCGTCGCACGTCGTCACCGCGATGTTGCCGGGCCACCACCTCACCGAGCAGGTGTCCTGCGACGCCGTCGGCGCCGGTGGCCAGGAGTTGCCCCAGCGCGCGCAGCTGGGCGGCTACCAACTGGTCTCCGTCACCAGGAAAGTGCCACGCGCCGCGCTCGACGAAGCCGCGGCGAGGTTGCGGAGTCTCGGCGAGAGCAGCGACTCGTGGCTGTGCGGAACGTTCCCCGGCACCGGCAGCGCGATGACAGCGATGACGGCCACTTCACTGCCCGCCGGCGGGTGGACCTGGCAGAGCTGGCATCTGTATCCCGGTAAGCGGGCGTGCTCGATCGTGACCACGCGAAGCAAGTGGACGCCCCCATGAGGGCCATCATGAGAGCACGGTCTGTGGTCGTCACGGCCCTGGTTGCGACCGCTCTGGTACTCGTTGGTTGCGGCTTTGACAACGACGTCCGTGACTTCATCGACAACACTTACGCCCTGCAGAACAGGTTCGGCGACACCGCCATCTACGCCTCTGACGATCCCATGGGGCCCACGACATCGACGATCGTCAACGCGGTGAACCCGGCAGCGCGCGCGGCCGACGGCGGTTCGGAGTACCTGCGATACGACGATGACATCGTGATCGTCAGCGCTGCACTCGGCGGCAGCACCGTCCGCGTCGAGGACCTCGACGATCGTTACCGCGGTGGTTTCTTCGCGTTCCTCGGCGCGGGCTTTCGCCCCGGTGCACCCGGCACCGGATTCGGCGGCGGCCCGGGCGAAGTGAAATGACCTGTGAAATGAATCCCCTGCCAGCCCCCGACCTCAGGAGAAGTACGTGAACCCAACGCCCCACGCCCTGGATTTCGGGTCGGTTTCGGGTGATCTGCTGAGCCAGGGAGTGCTCGCGACCCTGCTCTACTTCGTCGTCGGCCTCGGGGTGCTGATTCTGGGTTTCATCGCGCTCGACTTGCTCACCCCCGGCAACCT
>DASVWA010000286.1:0-6210 GCA_036389855.1 Pseudonocardiaceae bacterium | reverse complement strand
CCTTCTCCCCCACAAGGACCCGTTCCTGGCGCCGCCAAAGACCGATGCCTCGCACCGGACGATTCCCCTGCCGCACGTCGTCGTCACGACGTTGGCCGAGCACATCAGGCAGTTCGCGGTCGAACATCCCGATGACCTGATCTTCACCGACGATGATCACCACGTGCTCCGCCGCACCACGTTCTCGCGGGAGATCTGGCGACCTGCAGTCAAGAAAGCCGGAGCACCCAAGGGCATCGGCATGCAGGAGCTGAGGCACTACTACGCCTCGCTGCTCATCCGCCACGGTGAGTCGGTCAAGACCGTACAGCGTCGGCTTGGGCACGCCACAGCGGCGGAGACGCTGGACACCTACTCCCATCTGTGGCCCGACTCCGATGATCGAACACGCGACGCGATCGACGCCGTGCTTGGTCCTGGCGTGCCCCAGGCGTGCCCCAACGAGCAACCAGGGTGATATTCGAGCAGGTCACAGGCTTAAGGCGGACGAGCTGGCCTGTAAGCCGGATCCTGTGCACCGGGTGCCTTACGGCGTCCCGGCCGGCGGTCATCCATCTCGGCCTACCGTCGCCGGCAGGCTCCAGCGGCCTACCCGCAGGCATCGGGCGGGCCACCCTCGATCGCCTGCGCAGCGCGCCGAAGCCGGCGCGCCTTTTGGCCTTGCTCCGGGTGGGGTTTACCGAGCCGTCCCGGTCACCCGGGACGCTGGTGGTCTCTTACACCACCGTTTCACCCTTACCCCGCTCACACGGGGCGGTTTGTTTTCTGTGGCACTGTCCCGCGGGTCACCCCGGGTTGCCGTTAGCAACCACCCTGCCCTGAGGAGTCCGGACTTTCCTCGACGGGCCCGTCACCGAGCCCGACGCGACCGCCCGGCCAGCTCGTCCGCCCCGTCAGCATAGATCGTCCCGAGCCCGAATAGCGTGGCGCCTCGTGCCACCGGTGGATCTCGCCCTGCTGGTCGTCGCCGGTGTCGCGTCGGGCGTTGTCAACGCGGTCGCAGGCGGCGGGTCGCTGCTGCTGTTCCCGGCGCTGCTAGCGGTCGGTTTCCCGCCCTTAGCGGCGAACGTCACCAACTCGATCGCCCAGTGTCCGGGCTATGCGGGCCTCGCGTTGGGCACACGCCCGGAGCTGCGAGGCCAGCGGGGCCGGGTGCTGTCGACCACCGGCGTCGCGGTGGCGGGCTCCCTGCTGGGCAGCCTGCTGCTGCTCGAGCTGCCTACCGAGGTGTTCGACGCCGTGGTACCCACGCTGGTGGCACTGGCCAGCGTGTTGCTCGGGTGCAGCCGTGGCTTAGCCGGTGGATCGGTGAGCCCCACCCCGATGCCCCGGATCGCCGCGCGTTCCTGCTGCCTGCAGTCTTCTTCGCCGCGATTTACGGGGGTTACTTCGGCGGGGCGTTGGGCGTCATCCTGATCGCGGTGCTCGCCGTGGCCGCACACGATGATCTGCGCCGGCTCAATGCCGTCAAGGGTGTGCTGTCACTGATCATCAGCGTGGTGAGCGTGGTGGTGTTCGCACTTGGCGCACCCGTGGACTGGTCGACCGTTGCACTGCTTGCCCCCACCACCCTGGTGGGAGGCTTCCTCGGAGCGAAGGTCGCCAGGTGGCTGCCCGCGCCGGTATTGCGGATCGCGGTCGTCGTGGTGGGCTTGGCGGTGTCGATCTATCTGTTTGTCACATGAGGTGCACACCAGAGGTCGACACACCGTGCACCACGTGCGGACACGCGGGGGTTGGGGCTAGGGGAGGTGGGAGGTGTCGTTGACGAGCCGGACTGAGGCGGGGCCGTCGGGATAGAACTCGGCGATGGACAGTGATGCGAGATCCAGGTGCAACCGGTGCAGCAATGCCGGTCCAGCATCCAGCGCCATCCGCAGCAACGCCTTGACGGGAGTGACGTGGGTGACCACTACCAATGTCGCATTTGCGTGCTCGGTGATCAGCTGGTCGCGCACCCGGCGCACCCTGCGGTGCACCGCGTCCATGCTCTCGCCACCCGGCGCGGCCACCGAGGTGTCGGTGATCCAGCGGGCGTGCAGGTCCGGGTCCCGCTGCCGGGCCTCGGCGAAGGTCAGCCCCTCCCAGGCCCCGAAATCGGTCTCCACCAGCCCCTCGTGAACGCTCAACGGCACGTCCAGCGCGTCGGCCACCGGCTGGGCGGTCTGCCGGGCCCGCAACAGCGGCGAGCTGACCACCGCGGCAACACCGTCCATCCTGGATAGCCGGGCGGCAGCAGCGGCGGCCTGCCGCTCCCCCAGCTCGGTCAACGGCAGATCCTCACGCCCGGAGTAGCGGCGTTGCGCGGAGTACTCGGTCTGCCCGTGCCGCAGCATCACCAGCCGGGTCGGAGAACCGGTAGCCCCGGTCCAGTGCGACGGTGCCGCGGTCTGGGCTCCTGATGTGCGGGTGACGCCGGCCTGAGCGTCCATCGCCTCGTTGGCCAGCCGGTCGGCGTGGGCGTTGCGGGCCCGCGGCACCCAGGTGTACGTGACGTCGCCGAGCTGGCGGGCCAGCCCGGCCGCCTCGCTGGCCAGCGGGCGCAGGTGTGGGTGCTTGACCTGCCAGCGTCCGCTCATCTGCTCCACCACCAGCTTGGAGTCCATCCGTGCCTCAGCGCTGTCCGCGCCCTCCTTGAGTGCGGCGCTCAGCCCGGCGATGAGACCTGAATACTCCGCGACGTTGTTGGTGGCGGTACCCAGTCCCGCGGCCACCTCGGCGAGCAGTTCCCCGGTGTCGGCGTCCCGTACTACCGCCCCGTACCCGGCCGGCCCGGGATTGCCGCGCGAGCCGCCGTCTGCCTCGATGATGACCCGCCGGGTCACAGCCCTGCCTCGCCCCGCACCAGGAGCACGCCGCACTCCTCGCAGCGCAGCACCTCATCAGGAGGCGCCTCACGCAGGCGTCCGATCGCGGTACGGTCCAGCTCCAGCTGGCATGCGCCGCACCGCTGCTGTTGTAGCAGGGCGGCGCCGGTGCCCCGCTGGGCACGGATCCGCTCGTAGAGCGCCACCAGGTCCGCAGGCAACTCGCCGAGCAGGCTGCGGCGCTCTTGCTGCCGGCGCTGCTCGGTGGACTCCAGATCCGCCAGCGCCTCGTCGCGCCGTCGAACAGCATTGAGGCGCCGCTGCTCGACGTCGGCCAGGTCGGCGCGGCCGCGGTCGACGTCGACGCCCGTGGCCTCGCGTTGCTCCATCACCTCGAGTAGGTCGTCCTCCAAGACGGTCTGGCGGCGTTGCAAGGTGGCCAACTCATGCTGCAAGTCCTCCAACTGCTTGCCGGAACTGATCGATCCAGAGTCGAGCAGACCACGGTCGCGGTTCTCCCGGGCCCGCACCTGGTCGATCTCGGCCTCCAACTTGCGGATCTCACGGTCCAGGTCCGATGCCGCCGTCTCTGCCGCGACCAGCGAGTCCCGGCCCGACAGCAGGTCCTTCTCGACTTGCTCGATCTCAGCCAGCTCGGGCAACGACCTGCGCCGGTGCGCGGCCCGAGTCAGTTCGGCGTCCACCACGGCGAGCTCGAGCAGCCGGCGTTGCGCGGCGGGATCGGCGTTCACCGCGGCAGCCTCCCATCTGGTTGCACCCCATCTGATCGGGTCAAGCCGATCGTCCAGGGATCAGTACGGCGGTACGAAACGTGGACATCGACCGTACCGCCGAACGCCGCGGAGACCACTGCGGCGGCCTGCGCGCACCACGGGTGCTCGCTGGCCCAGTGTGCGACGTCGACCAGCGCGGGACCGTCCGCGGCCAGATGCTCAGACGCCGGGTGATGCCGCAGGTCAGCGGTGACGAAGGCATCAACACCGGCACTGGCGGCGGCACTGAGCAACGAGTCCCCGGCACCACCGCAGACCGCGACGGTACGGATCGGTCGTTGCGGGTCACCGGCGGCCCGCACACCCCACGCTGTCTCGGGCAGCGCATCCACCACCCGGCTGGTGAACACCTGCAACGATTCTGGGTGGATCAGCTCGCAGATCCGCCCGAGCCCGGTACCCGAGGACTCTTCATGAAAGTCGAGCACGCCGGTGACCTGCAATCCCAGCGCGTGAGCCAACGCATCTGACACTCCCGGTTGGGCCGCATCGGCGTTGGTGTGCGCGCAGAACAACCCCACCCCCGCGCGCACCAGCCGGTGCACCAGGACGCCTTTGGGATCGTCGGCGGGCACGCCGTGCACCCCGCGCAGCAGCAGTGGATGGTGGGTGATGAGCAGTTGCACGTCCTGCTCCAGCGCCTCGGCGACGGTCTCCGCGACCGGATCGACGGCCACCAGCACCCGCTGCACCGGCTCGGCCGGATCACCGCAGACCAGCCCCACGGCGTCCCAACCCTCCGCCAGCACTGGCGGGTATGCGGCCTCCAGCACAGCAACCACGTCGCGCACTGTCACGGTCATCCGCGAACCGCGATCCGGCTTGAAACAGCGTCAACGGTCATGACCCACCCAGCGCGTGACGTAGGGCGGTGATCAGCAGGGTGGCCATGTCGGGGGGGCGGACCGCGACCCGCAGGTGGTCGGGGGTGAGTCCAGGGAAGGTGTCGGCGCGCCGTACTGCAATACCGGCGTCGGCCAGGCAGGCCCGGACCCGCTCACCGCCTGGCACGCGCAACAGCAGGAAGGGCGCCGCCGCCGGTTGGTGGACCCTGACACCAGGCAGGGCGGCCAACCGTTGGGCCATCCATTCCCGGTGCCGCACGGTCTGCGTGGCAGCTGCGGCGGCCTCAGCCACCGCGGACGGGGTGCTGCAGGCCCGCACCGCCTCCAGCACCAGCGTGCCGACCGGCCACGGCGGGCGCGGGACCGCCAGCCGGGCGAGCAGATCGGGCGCGCCGAGCGCGTAACCGGCACGCAGCCCCGGCAGTGCCCAGGTCTTGGTGAGACTGCGGAACACCAGCAGGCCGGGTGTGTCGCGGTCGGCTGCCAACGATTCCCGCTCACCGGGCTCCGCGTCGGCGAAGGCCTCGTCCACTACGAGGACCCGCCCTGGTCGGGCCAGCGCGCGCACCACCTCGGCCGGGTGCAGTGCCGAGGTCGGGTTGGTGGGGTTGCCGAGCACCACAAGGTCGGCCTCGGCGGGGATGAGTTCGGGCCGCAGCCGGTACCCGGTGTCGGTCAACACTCGTTCGACGGGGATGCCGGCACTGCGCAGGACCACCTCTGGTTGGGTGAATGACGGGTGCACCACCGCGGCTAACCGGGGCGTCAGCGCGGGCAGCAAGGCGAAGCCTTCGGCCACCCCGCCGAGTACGAGCACTTCAGCAGGGTCACGGCCGTGCCGGGCAGCCACCGCCGCGCGGGCAGCGCTGTCCTGCGCCGCGCAGGGATAGCGACCGAGCCCGTCCAGCGCTGTGGACAGCCGCTCACGCAACCACGCCGGTGGTCCTTCGCCGCGCACGTTCACGGCGAAGTCGAGCAACCCAGGGGTGGCGTCGACATCGCCGTGGTGGCGCAGCATCTGGTCCATCGCTCATGCACGCTAGCGCGTGCTGATGTCCACTGAGGTGATAGCCGCGCGGTCGTCCGATCAGAAGGCCGACCGCGGGTCAGGAGGCCGGATCCTCGCTGCGGGCGCCGGCGCGGGTGCGCGCCGGGTCCACCTCACGCTCGGGATGGCGGCGCAGGTACTCGCCCTCAAGCTCGGCGGTGCGGCTGGTGTGCGTTCGCAGCGCGTCCGCCGAACCGTGCAGGAACGCGTCGTGCCGGGTCTCGTGGAGATGCTGCAACTCGCGCAGTAGATCGCTTTCTGCAAGGTCCTCCGGGCGCACACCTGACACGTCGTTCCCCTCTCCGATTCCGATGCCGCACATAGTATTTTTCTGCCGTCAGACGTTGCGCCGCGGCCTCCAGCTGTCGGCGATAAGGGCGGGGATCATGGGGCGCTTCATCAGTGATCGGCCACAATGAGTGTTGTGAGTATCAGCGACGCTGACCGCAAGTGCGTTCACGTCTGCTTCGTCTGCACCGGCAACATCTGCCGCTCGCCGATGGCAGAGATCGTCTTCACGGAGGCGCTGCGCCGGGAAGGCCTGGCCGACCGGGTGCAGGTGAGCAGTGCCGGAACCGGTGACTGGCACGTCGGCGACCCCGCCGATCCTCGCAGCGTCGAGACGTTGCGCCGAGCCGGCTACAGCTGCGAGCACATCGCCGCGCAGGTGAGCGCGCAGCACTTGTCCGCCGATCTGGTGGTGGCATTGGACTCCG
>DASVWA010000285.1:0-4052 GCA_036389855.1 Pseudonocardiaceae bacterium | reverse complement strand
GGCCACCAAGGCGTAGCTGTTCATCTGGTCCTCTCCGACGATCCGACACGGGGGATGTGACTAGCCTGTCCACAGTTGAGCTCGTCGACCATTGGGTTTAACACCCATCTCCGCGTCCTGGACCATGTAGGCGCGCTGCCGCGCGGCACACACACGCCCGCACGAGATGGGGTTTGTCCCGCATGGGCAGGCGGACATCCAGGGGTGACAGTGACCTCGCAGCTCGTTGATCAGCGTCGGCGACGCGTTCGACACGATCGCGCCCTGAGCTGGACCCTGCGACCGCATTGTTCCGGCGCCTGTTTAGTGGTGAACGCCCTGGTCTTCGGCGCTGTAGCGGCGGTGCTCGTGGTGTCCCGGCGACGGGTGTCGCAACCGGTCTCGGTCATCGAGGTCCACGATCCTTCCCTTCTTCGCGTTAGTAACTAACATATGTTAGTAGATAACACCAAGGAGGGTGCCGTGTCCTTTCGGCCAGTTCTTGTCGTCGGTGCCGGTCCCACCGGGCTCGCCCTGGCGTGTGGACTGCGCGCCCACGGTGTGCCCGTGCGGGTGCTCGACGGCGCCGCCGGCCCGGCCGTCACCTCGCGCGCGTTGGGCCTGCAGCCGCGCGGTGCGGAGGTCCTCGACCGGCTCGGCGCGCTGGGTGACCTGCCGTCGCGGAGCCTGCCGGTGCATCAGGTGGTGGTGTATGTCGGTGGTCGCGAGTTGGGCAGGCTGGCGGTCGGGACGTCGACGCGGCTGGTGCGCCGCCCCGGATTGCTGGTGTCGCAGGCCGAGATCGAGGGGCAGCTGCGGCGCCGGCTCGGTGAGCTGGGCGGCGTGGTGGAGTGGGGTCGGGAGGTCGCCGGGCTCGGGCCGGACGCCGAGGGCGTCACCGTGCGGCTCGCGAGCGGCGAGGTCGTGGACGCGGACTGGGTGGTTGGTTGTGACGGCGCGCACAGCCGGGTCCGTAAGGCGGCCGGTATCGGGTTCCCCGGCGTTCCGCTGGTCGAGCGTTTCCTGCTCGCTGACGTCCGCGCCGAGCTGGGGCTGGCCCGCGACAGCGTGGCGGTGTGGCTCGACGGCGAGGATATGGTGGCCGCTTTCCCACTGCCCGGCGCCGACCGGTGGCGGCTGATGGCCCCGGCCCCGGATCCGTCTGCTGACCCGGGCCCTGACGCGGTTCTTGCGCAGCTGAGGGAGCTGCTGGCGTTGCGGTCGGGACTTTCGGCCGCGGCGGTGAAGGAGGCGTTGTGGACGTCGACGTTCCGGTTCCACCGCCGCCTCGCTGACACCTACCGCGCGGGGCGGGTGCTGCTGGCTGGCGACGCCGCCCACATTCACAGCCCCTTCGGTGGGCAGGGCCTTAACACTGGGATCGGTGACGCGGAGAACCTGGCGTGGAAACTGGCGCTGGTCTGCACCGGCCGCGCCGCGCCCGCGCTGCTTGACACCTATGAGGCTGAACGGCGGCCGGTCGCCCAGGAGGTGCTCGCATCGACGAGCGGCATGACGAGGGTGGTGTTGGGCGGCAGCGCGGTGGCGCGGCTGGTGCGCGACCGTGTGCTGGTGCCGCTGATAAACCGGCCGCTGGTGCAGCGCCTGATCTGGGAGCGCTCCTCACAGCTGCTGATCAGCTACCGCGGGGGTCCGCTCGCGGGGCACGTGCTGCCGTGGTCGCGCCCGCGCCCCGGGGACCGGGTGCCGGATCTGGTGTGCCGCGACTCGCACGGCACGCGGACGCGTTTGCACGCCGAGCTCGGTTCGGGCTGGGCGGTCGTTGCTGCCGATCCCGCGCTGCGGGCGGCGTGCGCAGACGCCGTCGCAAAGTGGCTCAGCGCCGACGCGATAGCGCGACTGACCCCGACGTCGGGGGCGCCGCGCGACGCACTGCTCGTGCGGCCAGACGCACATCTGGCGTGGCGGGGCACCGATCCCGCAGGCGTACGACAGTGGATGGTAAGCGCGCTGCAGCCCGACGTCTCGGGCCGGGCCGTCGCGGCGGCCCGATGACCACGCCACCAAACCGCCGGGAAGCTAGGAAGGCTGCGACCCGGCGCTGCGTGCAGGAACAAGCGTTGCGGCTGTTCCTGACGCAGGGCTATGACGCCACCACCGTGGAGCAGATCGCCACGGCGGCGGGTGTGTCGCACATGACGTTCTTCCGGCACTTCCCGACCAAGGAGTCAGTGGTCGACACCGACGACTACGACCCGATGATCGCGGAGCTGATCCGCGCGCGACCCACCGATGAGGACCCGATCACCGCCCTCCACCGCGCGATGGTGCAGGGGCTGGCCGCCATCCTGCCCGACGCGCGCGATGCACTCCTGCAGCGGACCCGGCTGATCATGGCGACCCCGGGGCTGCGGGCCCGTCAGGCCGACAACCAGCACGCCACCCGCCTGCTCTTTGCCGGTGCGCTCGCTGCTCGCGCCGGTCTTGCGGCCCCGACGTTTGCACTGGAGGTACTCGCCGCCGCCGCGCTCGCCGCGCTAACCACGGCGCTGACCGCGTGGAGCAGCGGGGGCGGCTCGGCCGACCTGGTCACGTTGGTCGACGAGGCCTTCACCACGCTGCGCGAGGCGACCCGGTAGAGCAGACCCAGATCGTCACCAGATGCTGATCGTGGACGCAGACGTCTCAGTCCGGGGGCTGCTCGACCTGGTAGACGTCGGGCACTTCGTCGGCGTCGGCGTCGCGTTCCTCCTCAGCGCAGATGCGGCGGTAGTGCTGGTTGCGGACGCGCAGCACGACAGCCGCGAGCAACGCCGACAGCAGCGAGCCAAGCAGGACGCCGATCTTGACATGATCGAAACGTTCACTGCCGACACCAAAGGCGAGTTCGCCGATGAGCAGGGACACGGTGAATCCGATCCCGGCGAGCAGCGCGAGGCCAACGACGTCCCACCAGCTCAGTCCGGCCGCGAGCTGGGCGTGGGTGAACCGCTGCACCAACGCCGTCGCGCCCACCACACCAACGAGCTTGCCCACGACGAGGGCGGCGATGATGCCCAAAGTGACCGAATCGCCCAAGCTCGCACCCAGCCCGTCCGCGCCGGCAATGGACACCCCGGCAGCGAAGAACGCGAACACCGGCACCGCGACGCCGGCCGAAATCGGCCGGAAGCGGTGCTCGAAGTGCTCGGCCAGCCCCCGGCCGGGACCCTCGGCGCGGCGGATCACCGGCACGGTGAACCCGAGCAGCACCCCGGCCACCGTGGCGTGCACGCCGGATTCGTGGACCAGCACCCAGGTGAGCGCGGCCAGCGGCAGCAGCAGCCACCACGACCGCACCCGGCGCTGCACCAGCAGTGCGAACACACCCAGCGGGATCAGCGCCAGCGCGAGCGGCAGCGGCTGCAGCGAGCTGGTGTAGAACACCGCGATGATCGTGATCGCGAGCAGGTCGTCGACCACGGCCAGGGTGAGCAGGAATGTGCGCAGCGCCACGGGCAGGTGGGTGCCGATGACCGCGAGCACCGCCAGGGCGAACGCGATATCGGTCGCGGTCGGGATCGCCCACCCGGCCAGCGCGCCATCACTGGAGCCGGCGTTGAACGCGAGGTAGATCAGCGCAGGCGCGACCATGCCGCCGACGGCCGCGGCGACCGGCAGCGCGGCCCGTCGTGGATCGCGCAGATCACCAGCGACGAACTCGCGCTTGAGCTCCAACCCGGCGACGAAGAAGAAGATCGCCAACAGGCCATCGGCGGCCCACTGGGCCAGCGTCAGGTCCAAGTGCAGCGCGGCCGGACCAACCCGCAGCCCGCTCAACGTGGCGTAGGCGCCACCCCATGGCGAGTTCGCCCAGACCAGCGCGATCACCGCAGCCCCGGCCAACAGCGCCCCGCCAACGGTCTCGGTGCGCAGGATGTCACCGATCCGGCTGACCTCTGGCCAGCTGCCCCGACCGAACAGATAGAGACTGGAGCGTGCAGGCGGTGTGCTCATGCGGCTCCTTGAGAAGAGGTCGACGACGAGACCGCCGACCAGACTTCCCGGTACACCACCTCTAAGCCTACGGGTTGGAGAACTGTCCGGCCCGGTGACACAGACCTGTCACATCG
>DASVWA010000284.1:0-17286 GCA_036389855.1 Pseudonocardiaceae bacterium | reverse complement strand
CCCGGTTGTAGACATGCGACAACTCATGGCCGAGCACCCCGCGTAGCTCGCGTTCATCCAGCAGCTCGAGGATGCCCAAGGTGCAGCAGACCGCGGCGTGGCGCGGGTTGCGGCCGGTGGCGAAGGCGTTGGGTGCCTGCGTCGGGCTGACGTACAGCCGTGGCATCGGCTGGCGGGCGTCGGTGGCCAGCTCCCGGACGATCCGGTACATCATGGGCTGCTCGGCCTCGGACACCGGCCGCGCGTGCATCGCTCGCAACGCGATCTTGTCGGAGTTGAAGTAGGCATAGGCGTTCATCCCCAGCATGAGCACCACTGCGATGAGTACCCCGCCGCGCCCGAAGAACGACCCGATCAGTACGACCATCGCCGAAAGCCCGCCGAGCAGCAGCGCGGTCTTCAGCCCATTGACGTGGCTGTGCACGGTGATCAACCTCCCCGGTGTAGTCGGGCTCCCATCTCTGCAACGTTCCCGCTGGCTGCCGGGTTCCGCGCGCACGGCCACGCGACACACCCGGGACCAGAGGCGGACCCACCGGGCACGGGAGCCTGACACGCGGGCTAGGGGCGGAGTTGCAGGGTGCAGCATTGGGGGCCGCCGCCGGCCCGGCGGAGTTCTGAGACATCGACGAAGACCGGCTCGAAGCCACGAGCAGCCAGCGCGCAACCGAGATTGACCGCTTCAAGCGGTAGCACCACGGAGCCGCCGTCGGACACCCCGTTGAGCCCCAGGCACGCCGCGTCCGCCGCATTGGCGATCACCGCGTCGGGGAATAGCCGCTCCAGTACCCGTCGTGAACCGGGCGAGAACGCCGCAGGGTAGTAGGCGATCAGCGGCGCGGACGGCGAATCGTCGAGTACCAGCAGGCACGTGTCGAGGTGGTAGTAATACGGGTCGATCAGCTGGAGCGAGACCACCGGCACCCCGAGTAACTCCTGTGCCTCGAGGTGCGCCGCGGGTTCGGTGCGAAACCCGATGCCGCCCAGCAGAAGCCGACCGGTCCAGATCAGATCTCCCTGCCCCTCGTTGACCGTGCTGGGCATCACCATGTCGGGCGCGCCGTGCGTGATGAACCAGCGCCGGTAGTGCTCCGCCTCGGCGGCGCGCTGGTTGTTGCGGAACCGGGAGCCCAGCACAACGCCATAGATCACGGTGCCGGCGTTGGCCGCGAACACCATGTCCGGCAGGCCCGGCTCTGGTTCGATCACTTCCACGGTATGTCCGAGTGCGCGGTGGGTGTCGGCCAGCGCGGTCCACTGCGCCATCGCCCGCGCGGTGTCCACCGGCTGGCTGGGGTCCATCCAAGGGTTGATCGTGTAGCTCACCGTGAAATACCGCGGTGGGCACATCAGGTACCGCCGTCCGGTCCCTACCCTTAATGCCGGTGCCGGCTTCAGAGCCAATGACATGATCCGATGGTATGGAAGCCGATGCGCGGATCTCTATATCTTTCATTGCCGGTATACCAGCAGGATGTTGCACATGGACCCGCTTGACCGCCAGATTGTTGCGCAGCTGGTAGCCAACGCCCGCTCCAGCTACGCCGAGATCGGCAGCAGCATTGGGCTTTCCGCGCCTGCCGTGAAGCGCCGGGTCGACAAACTGCTGGACGCCGGCGTGCTGCGTGGCTTCACGGCAGTAGTGGACCTTGGGGCGATGGGCTGGGGCACCCAGGCCTTCGTCGAGGTGCACTGCCGGGGCAACGTGTCCCCCACCCGGTTGCGGGCGGGCCTGGAACCGCTGCCCGAGGTGGTGGCCGCCTACACAGTGTCCGGGGCCGCGGACGCGATCGTGCACCTGCGCGCCGCAGGCATCGGGCACCTGGAGACCGCGCTGGAACGGCTCCGCGCGGTGGCGTTCGTCGATCAGACGGTGTCCACCGTGGTCCTCTCCACCCTGATCGAGCGGCCACCAACACCCTCGTGAGTGGCATTGAGTGCTGGAACACTGTTACACACTCACGAGTATGGATGTGCTTGAAGAGCGGCGCGGTGGAGTGGCTGTGCTGACGGTGTCCAATCCGGCCCGCCGCAACGCCCTGACCGTCGAGCTGTCCGATCGGCTGGCTCATGCCGTCGCGGCATGCGACAGCGACGAATTGGTGCACGCCATCGTGATCACCGGCGCTGCGCCCGCCTTCTGTGCCGGCGCGGATCTCGACGCGCTCGCCGCCGCCGGGAGGTCCGGCTCGGCCACCGAGCTGCACCGGATCTACGCCGGCTTTCTCGCGGTGGCGAATGCCGCGGTGCCCACCATCGCCGCCGTCAACGGGCCTGCCGTGGGTGCCGGGCTCAACCTGGCCCTGGCCTGTGATCTGCGCCTGGTCGGCCCCGGCGCATCCTTCGACGCCCGTTTCCTGAAGCTGGGCATCAATCCCGGTGGGGGCATGACGTGGCTGGTGCAACGCGCGACCGGAGCCCAGACTGCCGCCGCGATGGCGCTATTCGGTGAGCCGCTGGACGCCCAAGAGGCGGTGCGTACCGGGCTGGCCTACCGCCTGGTCGAAGTGGGCGACGGCGATCCGCGCTCCGCCGCCGCTCACGAGGCGGTGGTGGCTGCTGCCGTTGATCTCGCACGCCGTACCGCAGCGGCTCCGCGCGACCTGGTGGTCGCCACCAAGGCTGCGCTACGCGCCACCGCCGTCATGCCCCTACACGCCGACGCAGTCGCCTACGAGACGGAACCCCAACTCGCCTCACTCCGTTCCGAGCTGGCGCGAAACCGCTATTCGGAGCCGAATCGCGGTTTCGACCCGGGGTGATGCACCATTCGGACCCGAATGGCGGTTTCAGGCAGGGTGAGTTAGCCGGTGCGGGCGGCTAGGTAAGTGGTGACTGAGGCTAGTGCTTCGCGGGCTGGGCCGGGAGGCAGCACCACGAGTTCGGCGCGCGCGGAGTCGGTGTAGGAGCGCAGGGACTGCACCGCCCTGTCAAGGCCGGGTGAGTTGCGCAGCAGGTGCAACGCCTCGGCGATCAGGATGTCATCGGTCAGCGGACCGTCCAGCAGCACGCGAAGCCGGTCGACGCTTGGAGAATGCTCGGCCAACGCGTAGAGCATCGGCAGGGTGCGGACACCCTCACGCAGGTCGGTGCCGGGTGTCTTGCCGGACTGGGTGGCCGGCGAGGCGATGTCGATGATGTCATCGGAGATCTGGAACGCTGTGCCGATCTTCTCGCCGAACCGGCGCAGCGCGTCGATACGCTCCTGGGAAGCGCCGGAGAACATCGCGCCGTAGCGGCCCGCGGTAGCGATGAGCGATCCGGTCTTCTCCGCGACCACCGCCAGGTAGTGCGCCACCGGGTCGGCGCCGGGAACAGGCCCCGTGGTCTCGCGCATCTGGCCGGTCACCAGCTCGGCGAAGGTGCAGGCGATGATCCGCACTGCCTCCGGCCCGAGGTCGGCGACCAACCGGGAGGCGTGCGCAAACAGGAAGTCGCCGGTGAGGATCGCAACTGTGTTGTCCCATCGGGCGTTGGCGCTCACTGCCCCGCGCCGCATGGTGGCCTCGTCCATCACGTCGTCGTGGTAAAGCGTGGCGAGATGCACCAGCTCCACCACCGCGGCCGCGCGCACCACATCCTGCGTACGCCCCTGGTCGGGCCCGAACTGGCCGGCGAGCAGGGTGAACAGCGGACGGAATCGCTTGCCGCCGGCGTCGACCAAGTGCAGTGAGGTCTCGGTGAGGAAGCGGAACTCGCTTTGTACCTCCCGGTGCAGCAACTCCTCGACCTGCGTCAAGCCCCGCTCCAGGGCAGCCCGCAGCGCCGGGTCGGCCAGTTCCACGCCGGCGACCTGCTCGGATGTCGACCCGCTCATCACCAGATCAGGAGGCGAACACGCCGAGCGTGGCCCAGTCCAGGGCGAAGGTGGGCAACACCCCGAGCAGCAGGGTGATCACCACGCCGAGCGTGATAGCGGCAGTGGTGAACGCTCCCGGCACGCTCACCGTCGGGCCGTCAGGGGCGGGTTCGCTGAAGTACATCAGCACCACCACCCGAACGTAGAAGAACGCGGCCACCGCGCTGGCCACCAACGCCACCACCACCAGCGGCGCCATCCCGTCCGCCAGCGCTGCGCTGAACACCGCGAACTTGCCGGTGAAGCCACTGGTCAGCGGAATACCAGCGAGGGCGAAGAGCAGGAAGGCGAAGACCGCGGCGGTCAACGGCGAGCGTTTGGCCAGGCCGGCCCACTGCGACAGGTGGGTGGCCTCACCGTCGGCGTCGCGCACCAGCGTGATCACACCGAACACCGCCAACGTGGTGAAGCCGTAGGCGAGCAGGTAGAACATCGTGCCGGACAAGCCCGCCTCGGTCAGCGTGATCGCCCCGACCAGCAGGAAACCGGCGTGCGCCACCGAAGAGTAGGCGATCATACGCTTGATGTCGGTCTGCGTCAGGCCCAGCACAGCGCCGATCACCATCGACACGATCGCAATGCCCCACAGCAGGCCGCGCCACTCCCAGCGGGTGGCCTCGAAGCCCACCGTCAGCACCCGCAGGATGGCACCGAAGGCAGCGACCTTGGTACAGGCTGCCATGAACGCCGTCACCGGTGTCGGCGCGCCCTGGTAGACGTCCGGGGTCCAAGTGTGGAACGGCCCGACCGAGCCCTTGAACATCAGCCCGATCACCAGCAGCGCAAGCCCGCCAAACAGCAGGGTGTCCGACCGGTCGATGCCGGCGGACGCCTCGGCGATCGCAGACAACGTCACCGAGCCGGCGTAGCCGTACAGCAGCGCCACCCCGTACAGGAAAAAGGCCGAGGAGAACGCTCCCAGGAGGAAGTACTTGACCGCTGCCTCCTGGGACAGCAACCGGCGGCGGCGAGCCATCCCGCACATCAGGTACAGCGGCAGGCTGAGCACCTCCAGCGCGATGAACATGGTGAGCAGGTCGTTGGCCGCGGTGAAGACCATCATCCCGCCAAGCGAGAACAGGAACAGCGGGAAGACCTCGGTCTGCATCGTGGTTTCCGTCACGGTCCCCGCCGAAGTGCCAGAGGTGCCCCCTACCTGGGCACGATCCTGTGTGGTGCCCGGGCGCACCGCGGCATCTGCGGTGAACGCACCCCCGGGTTCGACCGTCCGATCCGCGATGAGCAGTATCGCTGCCAATCCCAGCGCCAGCAGCGTGCCCCACAGGAACAGGGCGGGGCCGTCGACGGCCACCGTCCCGGCCAGCGTCACGACGTCCCCGGTGCCGCCTCGGGAGAATGAGTAGATGTGCATGCCCAGCGCGGCACCGGCCGTGCCTAACGCGAGCAACGACAGCCCGACCTGGGCCGACCACCGCGCCGATCGCGGCACGAACGCCTCCACCAGCACCGAGATGCACGCCACCCCCAGCACTACCAGCAGCGGAGCGATCGCCCCGTAATCCACGGCAGGCATCGGCACCCGCGGGACCTGACTCAGAAGTCCCAGGAACTCACCGTCGAGCACCTCAGTTGCCTCCCTGCTCGACCACCGGGTCGGTCAGGCCGGCCTCGATGAGCGTGGCCCCGACCGAGGGGTTGATCACATCCAACACCGGCTGTGGGTAGAACCCGAGCAGCAGGATGAGCGCCACCAGCGGCGCCAGTACAGCGACCTCTCGGATTGAGAGATCAGGAAACCGCTCACGCTGGCGCTGCGCCGCCACTTCCGGCGCCATCGCGGTCCCGGGGCCACCGTCCAGCGCCGCCAGCACGGCCGTGCCGCGCACGGGGCCCTGCATGACCCGCTGGTAGACCCACAGCACGTACAGCGCGGCCAGGATGATCCCGGCGGTGGCGATGATCGTGTACACCGGCTGGCGCGGGAACGACCCGATGAGGACCAAGAACTCCGAGACGAATGAGTTGGTGCCAGGCAGCGCCAACGATGCCAGCCCGGCAATCAGCATCATCCCGGCGAGCATCGGCGCTAACGCCGCCACACCGCCGTAGTCGGCGATCAGCCGGGAGCCGCCGCGAGCGATCAGCATGCCGATCACGATGAACAGCATCCCGGTGGCAATGCCGTGGTTGACCATGTACAGCACCGCCCCCGCCAACCCCTGGGTGGAGAAGGCGAAGACACCCAGCGCGATGAAGCCGAAGTGCGCCACCGACGTGTAGGCCACGAACCGCTTGAGATCGGTCTGGCCGACGGCGAGCAGCGCGGCGTAGACGACCCCGGCGACGGCGAGCACCAGCACCAGTGGGGCCAGTGTGCGGGACGCATCGGGAAACAGCGGCAGGCAGTAACGCAGGAAACCGTAAATGGCGACCTTGTCCATCACGCCGACCAGCAGCACACCGGCACCCACCGGCGCCTCTGCACCGGCGTCAGGCAGCCAGGTGTGCAGTGGCACCAGCGGTGCCTTGATCGCGAATGCGACGAAGAACCCGAGGAACAGCCAGATCTGGGTGCTCTGCGGGATGGTCCCGGAGATGCCGACCAGCGAGGCCCAGTCGAAGGTGCCCTGGCCCAACCGCTGCGAGCTGACCACGAAGATGCCGATCACGCTGGCCAGCATGACCAGCCCGCCCAGCAGCGAGTACAGGAAGAACTTCACCGCGGCGTACTGCCGTCGCGGCCCACCGAAGCGCCCGATGAGGAAGTACATCGGCACCAGCATGACCTCGAAGAACAGGTAGAACAGGAACACGTCGGTGGCCGCGAAGACCCCGATCATCATCGACTGGGTGGCCAGTAGTAGGGCATAGAAGCCCGCCGCGGTGCGGCCCTCGGGCAGCTTCTCCGCCCAGGAGGATCCCATCACGATCGGCACCAGCACAGCGAGCAGCGCGATCATCACCAGCGCGATGCCGTCGACGCCGAGCGCGAAGCGGGCTCCGAAGGCCGGGATCCACTCAGTGGACAGCAACAGCTGCAGCCGCTGCTCCCCCGGTTGGTAGGCCGACCAGGCCCGCGCCGCCAGCACCAGCTCGCACAGCGCGAAGGCCATCGCAGTGACCTTGGCCGCGCGCGGCGCGGAACGCATCAGGGCGACCACCACGCTGCCCACCAGGGGCACCAGCAGTAATGCCAGTAACACGCTGCCGCTGCTCATGAGAAGCTCACCGCCAGCAGCAAAGCGATCACCACGACCGAGCCTCCCAGCATGCCCAGCGCGTAGCTGCGTACGAAGCCGGTCTGCAGTCGGCGCAGCCGGCCCGACGTGCCACCCAGCAGCGCCGCGGTGCCGTTGACCACCCCGTCGACGCCTTTGTTGTCAACGAACACCAGCGCCCGGGTGAGCCAGGTCCCGGGCCGTGCAATGAGTGTCTCGTTGATCGCGTTGGCGTAGAGGTCGGCCCGGGCGGCGGCCACCGGCAGCGAGACCCGCTGCGGCCGTTGCACCGGCACCGGCTGCCGGCCGACGACCAGCCAGGCCACCAGCGCACCCACTGCCGAGATCAGAACGGTGAACAGCGGCACCAGCTCGACCGGGAACGGGGCCGCCGAATACTCGTGCACCAGCTCTCCCACCGAGGGCTCCAGCCAGTGCACCAGCCGCTCACCCGAGATCAGGAAGTAACCGGCCACCAGTGAGCCGATCGCCAGCGGCACCATGGGCAGCCACATCACCGGTGGGGACTCGTGCGGGTGGTAGCTATGGCCGTCGTCAGTGCGCAGGTCGCGCCAGCGCTCCGCACCGAAGAACGTCATGAGCAGCAGCCGGGTCATGTAGAAGGCAGTAAGCCCGGCGGCCAGCATCGCCAGACCGCCGAAGGTCCAGCCCTGCCAACCGCCTGCGGCGAACGCCGCCTCGATGATCGCGTCCTTGGTGTAGTAGCCGGACAGGAACGGGAACCCGACCAGTGCCAGGTAGCCGGTGGTGAAGATGACGAACGTGATCGGCAGGTACCGCGCAAGCCCACCCATCCGTCGCATGTCGATCTCGTCATGCATCGCGTGCATGACCGAGCCCGCGCCCAGGAACAGCCCGGCCTTGAAGAAGCCGTGGGTGAGCAGGTGTGCGATGCCCAGCGCGTAACCGGCGGGGCCCAGCCCGACGGCGAGGATCATGTACCCGATCTGGCTGACCGTGGAATAGGCCAACACCTTCTTGATGTCGTCATAGGCGCACCCGATGATCGCCCCGATCATCAGGGTGATCACCCCGATCAGCGCGACGGCCAGCCGGCCGGTCGCGCTGAGGTCATACAGCGGGCTGCACCGGGCGATCAGGTACACCCCGGCGGTCACCATCGTCGCGGCGTGGATCAGCGCCGAGACCGGGGTCGGGCCCTCCATCGCGTCGGGCAACCAGGACTGCAGCGGGAACTGACCGGACTTGCCGCAGGCCCCGAGCAGCAGCAGCAGGGTGATCGCCAGCAGGGTGGGACCGCTGATCTCCCCGACGCGAGCGAACACCTCGGAGAACTGCACGGTGCCCAGCGACGTCCAGATCAGGAAGATCGCCAGCGCGAGGCCGACGTCGCCGACCCGGTTCATCAGGAAGGCTTTCTTCGCCGCCGTCGCAGCGCTCGGGCGGTTCTGATACCAGCCGATGAGCAGGTAGGAAGCCAGACCCACGCCTTCCCAGCCCAGATACAGCGTGACGAAGTTGTCTGCGAGCACCAGGATGAGCATCGCCACGATGAACAGGTTGAAGTACCCGAAGAACCGGCGCCGGCCAGGATCGTGGCTCATGTAGCCGATCGAGTAGATGTGGATCAACCCGCCGACACCGGTGATGAGCAGTACGAAGGTCAGCGACAGCGGGTCCAGCCGTAGGCCGAAGTCGACCTGCAACGAGTTAACCGCAAACCAGGTGCCCAGCCCCAGCTCCCGGGTCCGTTCCTCGGCACTCAGCGAGAGCCACTCGGAGAAAAGCACCACGCCGTAGACGAAGGATGCGAGCACCGTCGCGCAGCCCAGCAGGTGTCCCCAAGCGTTGCTGCGGCGGCCACCAGCCAGCAGCACCAACGCACCGAAGGCCGGCAACGCGACGAGCAGCCACGCGTATTGCGCGGCGCCAGCCGCGGGCAAGACCTCGGTCACCGCGCCCCCTTCAGCAGGTCTTTTGTCTCAACGATTGGGCCGCACGCAGGTCTCACGTCCCAATGCTTCGGCCCTGTCAAGCAGGCCTCAGTACTTGAGCAGGCTGGCGTCGTCGACCGAGGCCGAGCGACGGGTCTTGAAAATCGCCATGATGATGGTCAGACCGACCACCACCTCGGCGGCAGCCACGACCATCACGAAGAACGCCATGATCTGTCCGTCTAGGGTGCCGTTGATCCGGGAGAAGGTGATCAGGCTCAGGTTCACCGCGTTGAGCATCAGCTCGATGCACATGAACACCACGACGGCGTTGCGGCGCACCAGCACGCCGACCGCGCCGGTGGTGAACAGCAGCGCCGACAGCAACAGGTAGTAGGTGGGCGTCAAGGCGAACTCTGCCCCTCCTCGGCTCCGGTGCTGGGTGCCACCGGCCCGCGTAGGGCACGAGTATCAGGTCGCGCACCAGCATCGACCACGCTGCGCAGGTCGTCGTCCAGACGCTCGCGGGGGGTGGACTCGAGGAGCTCGGACAGCGACTCGGGGGCTACCGAACCGTCCGGCAGCAGGGCTGGGGTAGCCACCGAGTTCGCGGTGGCGAAGACGCCGGGGCCAGGCAGCGGGGAGGGGCGGGTGCCGCGGATCCGGGCCTCCACCTGTTCCCGCTGAGTCGGCCTGCCCTCCTTGGTGCGCTCGGTGAACGTCAACACCATCGCGCCGACCGCAGCGGTGATCAGCAACGCCGAGGTGAGCTCGAAGGGGAACAGGTAGTCGGTGAACAGGATGCGACCGAGGTTGGCGACGTTACCGCCGCTGGTGGTGTTGACCCCGATCAACCCCGCTGCGGTGACCCCCGTCAAGGCCCGACCCAACATCGCCACCAGGAGCGCAGCCAGCCCGATTCCGGCCAACGCCGCGGCGACCCGCTGACCGCGCAGCACCTCGACCACTGAGTCGACGCTTTCCCTGCCCACCAGCATCAGCACGAACAGGAACAGCATCATGATGGCGCCGGTGTAGACGATGATCTGCACAAAGCCCAGGAACGGCGCTTGTTGGACCATGTACAGCGCACCCAGGCACAGCATGGTCTGCGCCAGCCACAGCGCCGAATGGACCGCATTGCGGGCGAACACCATGGCCAGCCCGCCGGCCAGCGCAAGCGGACCCAGGATCCAGAACGCGACCGTCTCCCCGAGGCCGATGGTGTCGGTGGACACCGGCGAAGGCAACGGCACCGGCGGTTGCTGCGCGAGCAGGAAGGCCAGCGTGGTCACGGCTGTTCCCCGCCCACGCCGCCCGAACGTCGCTCCAAGGTCGGACCCTGTACGTAATAGTCCTCTTCACTGTCGCCCAGCCGCATCGGATGCGGAGGCTGCTCCATTCCTGGCAGCAGCGGCGCCAACAGATCTTCCTTGGTGTAGATCAGATCCTGGCGGTTGTCGTCGGCGAGCTCGTACTCGTTGGTCATGGTCAGCGCGCGGGTCGGGCAAGCCTCGATGCACAAACCACAGCCGATGCAGCGCAGGTAATTGATCTGGTATATCGGGCCGTAGCGCTCCCCGGGTGAGTAACGGGCCTCGTCGGTGTTGTCCCCGCCCTCAACGTAGATCGCGTCTGCTGGGCAGGCCCAGGCGCACAGCTCGCAGCCCACACACTTTTCCAGCCCGTCCGGGTGCCGGTTGAGCTGATGCTTACCGTGGAAGCGCGGTGCGGTGATCTTTTTGACCTCGGGATACTCCTCAGTCACGACCTTCTTGAACATCGTCGAGAAGGTGACCCCGAAACCCTTGACCGGATCAAGCATTCCCATGGCCGTCCTCCTGCGTCGTCGGCGGGCCCGCGCTGGTCACCTCAGAGGACGTCACTGCTGCGCGCCGGGGTGGCGGCGTCGGCACCACCAGGTCCAGCGGGGGCAGCGGGTAGTTCGATCCAGCGATAGGCACCTCGTCGCCACGCTGTGCTGCATTGCGTTGAGTCGAGCTGAGTACGACCGCGCTGGGCCCGGCAGCCCGGCGCTCGGGAAGCAGGAAAGCGACGAGCACCAGAGCGCCCAGCAGGATGCCGCCGACCAAGAGAATCTCGGATCCGGTGACGTCGGCGCCACGCAGCGCCCGGACGCCGGAGACCACCACGATCCAGATCAGGCTGGCTGGCACCAGCACCTTCCAGCCCAACTGCATGAACTGGTCATAACGCAGCCGGGGCAGGGTGCCCCGCAGCCAGACGAACACGAACAGGAAGACCAACGTCTTGCCGATGAACCACAACGGACCCCACCAGCCGGTGTCCAGCGGCCCACCGGCCAGTGGCCACGGAGCGTGCCAGCCGCCCAGGAACAGCGTGGTCGCCATAGCCGAAACGGTCACCATGTTGACGTACTCGGCGAGGAAGAACAGCGCGAACTTCAGCGACGAGTACTCGGTGTGGAAACCACCGACCAGCTCCGACTCCGCCTCGGGCAGGTCGAAGGGGGCACGGTTAACCTCGCCGACCATCGCCACGCAGAACACCGCGAAGCTGGGGAACAACAGGAACACGAACCACCACTGCTGAGACTGCGCCTCCACGATGTCCGCCGTGGACAGCGAGCCCGAGTACAGGATCACCGCGACGATCGACATCCCGAGAGCGATCTCATAAGAGATCACCTGGGCGGCTGAGCGAAGCGAGCCCAGCAGCGGGTAGGGAGAGCCCGACGCCCAGCCGGACAGCACGATCCCGTAGACGCCCAGCGAGGAGGCGGCCAGCACCACCAGCACTCCGACGGACAGGTCGGTGATCTGGAGCACGGTCTCCTCACCGAAGATCGTCACCTGACCGCCGAGCGGAATCACCGAGAACGCGGTGAACGCGGTCACCGCGGAGATCACTGGTGCCAGGACGTACACCCAGCGATCAGCCTGGACCGGCGTGATGTCCTCCTTGAACGCCAGCTTGAGCCCATCGGCCAGGGATTGCAGCAGCCCGAAGGGCCCAACCCGGTTAGGACCGGGCCGGTGCTGCATGCGGCCGACCACCCGGCGCTCCATCCATATCATGAACAGGGTCATGACCATGAGAAACGCGAAGATCACGACCACTTTCAGCGCGGTGAGCCACAGCGGGTCGTCGGCAAGCAAGGCCTGGGTGGGTGTCATGGCTTACCTCCCCACGCCTCTGTAAGTGTCTCGGTGGTGCTCACGCCGTTGCCAGCCCGCACGGTGACCACGGCGCCATGGCCGGCACCGAGGCTGCTGCGGACGGTAGCGGCTCCGGAGTTACCCGGAATCCAGACCACCCCCGCGGGCAGGTCAGCAACCGCGGCCGGCAGCGTCACCGACCCCTGCTGGGTGGACACCGTGACCCTTCCTTCGATGTGCACCCCGAGCTCGGTGGCGGTGGCCTCGGACAGCATCGCCACGGCGGGCCGTGCGGTGCCGGCCAGGTGTGGCTCGCCGTCCTGCATCGATCCGTTGTCCAGCAGCCGGCGCCAGGTAGCGAGCAGCGCCTGACCCTCGCCAACCTCCGGGCGCGGCACCGGTGGTACCGCTGGAGGGTCCAGACGGGCACCGGTATACCTGCCGAGTGCGGCGAGGCCGGCCCACGCTGCGGCCGGCGTCTGGGTGAACAGGTCGACGTCCATCTCGACGGCGAGGCTGTCCAGCACGCGGCAATCCGGCAGAGCCGCGCCAATCCCCGAGGTGTTGATCGTGGTGGTGAACTCGCGGCGGCGGCCCTCCCAGTCTAGGTAGCTGCCAGCCTTCTCGACCGCTGGCGCGATCGGCAGCACGACGTTGGCCGCTCGGGTCACGGCCGACGGCCGCATCTCCAGGCTCACCACGAAGCTGGCCCGGTTCAGGGCCTGCTCGGCCAGCCGGGGGTCCGGGAGATCGGCCGGGTCGACGCCACCGACGACCAGCCCGTCCAGCTCCCCGGCCGCTACGGCGGCGAGGATGCCGGCGGTATCCCGGCCAGGCTGACTGGACAGCGTCACACCCCAGGCGTCCTCGATCTCGGCACGGGCCTGCGGGTCGGTGACCGGCCGGCCGCCGGGCAGCAGGGTCGGTACCGCACCGGCCTCCAGGGCGCCTCGCTCGCCGGCTCGTCGCGGGACCCAGGCGATCCGGGCCCCGGTACCCGCGGCCAATCGGGCCACCGCCGAGTACAGCCCAGGTACCTCGGCGGCGCGCTCGCCGACCAGCAGCACCGCCCCCGGCTCGCGCAGCGCGTCTAGTGCCGGACCCTCCAGCGCGTCCAGGGCTTGCGGCTCACCGCCGGGTGGCACCCGCAACAGCGTGCCGCGCGTTTTGCGCACCGCGGGCGTGGTGAACTGCCCGAGGTGAAACACCGGCATGGCACGGTCCCGGGCAGCGCGACGCAGCCGCAGGAAGACGATTGGCGACTCCTCCTCGGGCTCGAAGGCCACGCAGAGCGCCGCAGGGGCACCACTGAGGTCGTCGTAGGTCACTCCACCGGTGTCCGGGGTGACCCCGACCACGTGTGCGGCGAGGAAGTCCAGCTCCTCGGCCGAGTGTGCTCGGGCGCGGAAGTCGATGTCGTGGGTGCCCAGCGCGACCCGAGCGAACTTCGCATAGGCAAAGGCGTCTTCCACGGTGAGCCGGCCGCCGGTGAGCACCCCGGTGCCGCGGTCCCGGACCGCAAGCAGTCCCTCGGCGGCCGCCTGCAGCGCCTCAGTCCACGACGCTGGCTGCAAGTGACCGTAGCTGTCCCGCACCAGCGGCCGGATGATCCGATCCTCAGCGCTGGCGTAGGCGAAGGCGAACCGACCCTTGTCGCAGTTCCATTCCTCATTGACTTGAGGGTCGTGACCGGCCAGCCGGCGCATCACGATGCCCCGCCGCCAGTCGGTGCGCTGCGCGCAGCCCGAGGCGCAGTGCTCACACACCCCCAGGGTGGAGATCAGGTCGAAGGGTCGGGAGCGGAAGCGGTAGGCAGCGCTGGTGAGTGCACCGACCGGACAAATCTGAATGGTGTTGCCGGAGAAGTAGGACTGGAACGGCTTCTGGGCCGCCACCCCGACCTGCTGCGAGGCACCGCGCTCGAGCATCTCAATAAACGCATCCCCGGCGATCTGCTCGGAGAAACGGGTGCAGCGCGCGCAGAGCACGCAGCGCTCCCGGTCCAGCAGCACCTGGCTGGAGATCGCAATCGGCTTGGCAAAGGTTCGTTTGGTGTCGATGAACCGGGAATCCGCCCGGCCATTGGACATCGCTTGGTTCTGCAGGGGGCACTCGCCGCCCTTGTCACAGACCGGGCAGTCCAGCGGGTGATTGATCAGCAGCAGCTCCATCACACCCTGCTGAGCCTTGTTCGCCAACGCCGAAGTGTGCTGGGTCTTGACAACCATGCCATCGGCCACGGTGAGAGTGCAGCTCGTCTGCGGCTTCGGCATCGGCCGCCCACCCATCTCCGCCTCGACCAGGCACTGCCGGCAGGCGCCGGCCGGGTCGAGCAGTGGGTGGTCGCAAAACCGTGGCACGATGATGCCCAGCCGCTCGCAGGTTCGGATCACCAGCTCGCCCTTGGGCGCATCGACTTCGCGGCCATCGATGGTCAGCCGGACGTGCCCCTCAGGGACGGCGTCCGGGGCCTTGTCGTTGCCAGCCTGCTGTGCCAGGGTCATCGGTGCAATCCTGCCAGCGTGGCGTGCTGCGCAGGCCGTTCAAACCCCGGTTGCTCGGTGCACAGGTCCAGGAACTCCTGCCGGAAGTACTTGATGCCGCTGGTGATCGGGCTGGCGGCGCCGTCACCGAGCGCGCAGAACGATCGGCCGAGGATGTTGTCACAGACGTCCAGCATGGTGTCCACATCCGACGGGCTGCCCTCACGCCGCACCATCCGCTGCAGGATCTGGGTCAGCCAGTAGGTCCCCTCCCGGCACGGGGTGCACTTACCGCAGGATTCGTGCTTGTAGAACTCGGTCCATTTCATCACCGCCCACGGCACGCTCACCGTGTTGTTGAAGACCATGACCGCGGTGGTGCCCAGCATGGAGCCGGCCTCCGCAGCGCCCTCGAAGTCCAGCGGGACGTCCATGTGCTCGTCGGTGAGCAGCGGGGTCGACGATCCACCCGGCGTCCAGAACTTCAGCGGGCCACCCTTCATCCCGCCTGCCATGTCCAGCAGCTCGCGCAACGTGATCCCCAACGGCGCCTCGTACTGCCCCGGCCGCTGCACATGTCCGGAGATCGAGTAGATCTTGGGGCCGGGCGATATCTCGGTGCCCATGGTGCGGAACCAGTCCGAGCCGCCGTTGACGATGTAGGGGACGCTGCAGATGGTTTCGACGTTGTTCACCACGGTAGGTGCGGCGTACAGCCCGGAGACGGCCGGGAACGGCGGCTTGAGCCGGGGCTCCGCCCGGCGGCCCTCCAACGAGTTCAGCAGCGCGGTCTCCTCCCCGGCCTCGTAGGCCCCGGCGCCCGCGTGCACCACGATTTCCAGGTCAAACCCGGAGTCGAGGATATTCTTGCCGAGATAGCCGGCGGCATAGGCCTCCCTGACCGCGCTGTGCACCCGGCGAAGGCAGTGCACCACCTCGCCCCGGACGTAGATAAAGCACAGGTGGGCACGGACCGCGTAGCTGGTGATAATGCAGCCTTCAATCAGCGAATGCGGGTCGGCCATCATCAGGGGCACGTCTTTGCAGGTGCCTGGCTCGCCCTCGTCTGCGTTGATCACCAGGTACGTGGGCTTGGCCGCCGGCCCGGTGGGCTGCTCGCCCGGTTTGGCTTGCGGGATGAAGCCCCATTTCATGCCGGTGGCGAAACCGGCGCCGCCACGTCCGCGCAGGCCAGAGTCCTTGATCAGCTGGATCAACTGATCGGGAGGCGCGGCCAGCGCGGTGCGCAGCGCGGTGTAGCCCTCCAGCTGGGTGTAGGTGTCAAGCGTCCAAGACTTCGGCGAGAGCCACCGCCGGGTCAGCACCGGGGTGAGCGTCCGCTCGGTCACCGCTGCTCCTGTCGAGTTCGTCACTTCTTGTCCGCAACCTCCGGTAGTGGCGGGGCCTTATCCGGCATCGCCGGTGCCTGCCAGCCCCTGTCCTCGGCGAGCCGGTTGCCGGCTAGCGTCTCCTTCGCCGCCGACGGCGCGTCCACCGCGTCTCGTAGCTCCTGGGGCTCGCCGAAGAAACCGGCCAGCTGCAGCTCGACGGTCCGCCAATCGGTCAACGGCGCACCACGGGTCGGCGCTGGCCGGTCCCCACGGCGCAGCGCGTCCACCAGCTCCACCGCTGACTCCGGAGTCTGGTTGTCGTAAAATTCGTAGTTCACCTGCAGCACCGGGGCAAAATCGCAGGCTGCCAGGCATTCAGCATGCTCAAGGGTGATCGAGCCCTTCGAGCCTGGCTGCCCTGCGGTCTCTTCGTGGCCGATACCGAGCTGCTTGCGCAGGCGGGCGTAGATCTCGTCGCCACCAAGCGTTGCGCACAGCGTGTTGGTGCAGACGCTGACCAAGTGCTCACCATTGGGCTTGCGCTTGTACATCGTGTAGAAGGTGGCCACCGTGCTCACCTCCGCGGTCGTGATCTCCAGCAGCTGCGCGCAGAATGTGATCGCGGCCTGGCTGACATACCCCTCCACGCTCTGCATCAGGTGCAGCAGGGGCAGCAGCGCCGATCGTGGCTGCGGGTAACGCGCGATGATCTCTCGGGCCCGTTGCCAGGTCTGCTCGTCGAACACGCTGGTGTCCACCCGCAGCGGCCGCTCCACTGGCACGTCCTGCACCGTGGACCAGGTCGTTGGCGCGGTCTGGTCCGCGGCCTGCGACGCATCCACGGGTCGCGCGGTGAAGGCTGGGATGCCGGCCGTATTGTTGTCTGAGTTGTGGGCACGGCTCATCGGTCCACGCCTCCCATCACCGGGTCAATCGACGCCACCGCGGCGATGACGTCGGCCACCAGACCTCCTTCGGACATCGCCGGCATGGACTGCAGGTTGACGAAGCTGGGATCCCGGACATGCACTCGCAACGGCCTGGTCCCGCCATCGGAAACCAAGTGATATCCCAGCTCACCGCGCGGGGACTCCACCGCGACGTAGGCCTGTCCTGGTGGCACCCTGAACCCCTCGGTGACCAGCTTGAAGTGGTGGATCAGTGCCTCCATGGACTGTCCCATGATCTTGCGTACGTGATCCAGCGAGTTGCCCATCCCGTCGGCACCGATGGTCAACTTGGCCGGCCAGGCGATCTTGGCATCCTCCACCATCACCGGACCGGGTTCCAGCTTGTCCAGGCATTGCGCGACGATCCGCAGCGACTGGTGGATCTCCTCGACACGTAGCAGGTAGCGGGCGTAACAGTCGGCGTCGGT
>DASVWA010000283.1:0-1642 GCA_036389855.1 Pseudonocardiaceae bacterium | reverse complement strand
CCGACCGGTGCGGTCACGATGTTGTCAGCTCACCGGCGCTCTCGTCCTGGACGTCACGGATTCGAGCCACCACCCGGGGACGGGGTCGGCTTCCGCGGCGGCCGGAGCGGATCCGCGCCGTCTGCGGCCGCCGGGGTGCTCGTCGACCACCGTGCTCGCGCGGGCCGGCCCTCGCGGGCTTGCGCGGTCGCCATAGGCACTGATCGCCCGGCGGCGCTAAAGACCATCAGCGCACCCACCCCCAGGCCTTCCCGAGTGTCCGCGCCAATGAGTGCCACGGTGACCTCGTCCAGCAGGCGAGGTTCCGCGGATCAGTGCAGCGAGCCTTGGCTCGACGAGCGCCGGTGGAGATACCCGGCCACTGCTGTGCCCACGAAGAGCACGGCACCAATGATGGTCAGCCAGAACAGACCTTTGATGACGGCTCCGATGATCGCGAGCACAAGCCAGGCGACGAGCAGGATCCCGATGACCTTCAGCACAGTTTGTTCCACTCCTCAACGGCTCACGTGGCGACGACTATAAAATCCAGAGACGATTGCAACCCCGACCGCGGCGATTGCGACCTGCGGCACGATCTCGATCCAGTCGATGCCGGGGGTGACCGCGACGCCGAGGTTCTGAGCAAGCAAAGTGCCCAGGATGGCGCCGATGGCGCCGATGAGGATCGTGAGCCAAATCGGGATGTCCTGCTTGCCTGGTAGCACCAGCCGGGCGAGCGCGCCGATGATCAGGCCGATGACCAGCGCGGTGATGATTCCGGTAACGGTCATGGTGTTCCCCCGAACGCAGCGGACGACCGGTTGGTCCCGATGGCTTCGTTTTACTCCTCTTGAGCGTCGGGCGCACGCGCTGCGCTGGCCTGCGGGGGACGCGCCGATAGCCAAGCCCGCTGGCGCAGCGCATGCCGCTATTGTGGCTCGTCATGCGTGAGTGGCTAGGCAGAGTGACCGAGTACGTGAACCGGTGGGAAGCTGAAGTGGTAGCGCGGGGAATGGAGCTGCCTCCTGATCCCCCTGCTTCCGCAGTGACGGCGTTGACGGAAATCGCACGCGGTGGGCTGTTGTGGCTTGGCATTGCCACCGCGCTGGCCGCTCGCCCACCCGGCGCTGGGCGCGCCGCCAGGGACGGCATCGTCGCGGTGGCGGTGGCTAGCGCCAGCTCCCACCTGATCAAGTGGTGGCTACCGAGACGGCGTCCCGCGGCTGATCATTTACCGGCGCGCCAAGCGCTGTTACATCCTCCGACGTCGTCGTCGTTTCCCTCGGCTCACTCGGCCACGGCGGCAGCTTTCACCACCGCGGCAGCGTGCGAAAGCCCCGCCGCCGGATTGGTGGTGGCGCCGGTGGCGGCGGCAGTGGCCTACTCCCGGCTTCGTACCAGGGTGCACTGGCCCAGCGATGTGGTCGCTGGCACGCTGTGGGGAATGGCTGTTGGTGTGGGTACCCGGCGCCTGCTACGACGAGTCGCGCAGACAGTATCTAGATCGCGGTTTTCACGGGATTAGTCCTGTTGCTGCACCGGCGCTTCGGCGTGTTATTGCAGTTCCTGCGCTGTGCAAGCGACCCGCCAGCGACGCTGATGAGCAGGCCAAGGCAGGCCAAGGGCTTGTATAGCAGCTGGCATGGCCGTCACTTGCTTC
>DASVWA010000282.1:0-8687 GCA_036389855.1 Pseudonocardiaceae bacterium | reverse complement strand
CGCTGGCTGCTCGTGGCTTCGAGCCGGTCTTCGTCGATGTCTCAGAACTCCGCCGGGCCGGTGGCGGCCCCCAGTGCTGCACCCTGCAACTCCGTCCCTAGCCCGCGTGTCAGGCTCCCGTGCCCCGGTGTGTCCGCTCTGGTCCCGGGTGTGTCGCGTGGCCGTGCGCGCGGAACCCGGCAGCCAGCGGGGGCGTTGCAGAGATGGGAGCCCGACTACACCAGGGAGGTCGACCACGGTGCACAACCACGTCAACGGGCTGAAGACCGCGCTGCTGCTCGGCGGGCTTTCGGCGATGGTCGTGCTGATCGGATCGTTCTTTGGACGCGGCGGGGTACTCATCGCTGTGGTGCTCATGCTGGCGATGAACGCCTACGCCTACTTCAACTCGGACAAGATCGCGTTGCGGGCGATGCACGCGCGGCCGGTGTCCGAGGCCGAGCAGCCCGTGATGTACCGGATCGTGCGAGAGCTGGCCACCGACGCCCGCCAGCCGATGCCACGGCTGTACGTCAGCCCGACGCAAGCACCCAACGCCTTCGCCACCGGCCGCAACCCGCGTCACGCAGCGGTGTGCTGCACCGTGGGCATCCTGGAACTGCTGGACGAACGTGAGCTACGCGGCGTGCTCAGCCATGAGCTGTCGCATGTCTACAACCGGGACATCTTGATCTCCTCCGTGGCCGGAGCACTGGCCGGCATGGTGTCGGCGTTGGCGAACCTGGCGATGTTCGCGGGAATGTTTGGCGGCGACGGCGACGATCGTCCGAACCCGATCGCCATGATCCTGATCGCGCTGCTCGGTCCGATCGCGGCCGGCATCGTGCAGATGGCCGTCAGCCGGTCGCGGGAGTATCAGGCCGACGCTTCCGGAGCGCAGCTGACTGGTGACCCGCTGGCGCTCGCCAGTGCACTGCGCAAGCTGGAGTACGGCACCCGCGCCGCGCCGCTACGTCCGGAACCTGCGGTGGCCTCCCAGTCCCACCTCATGATCGCCAACCCGTTCAGACCGGGCGATGGAGCTGCGCGGTTGTTCTCCACGCATCCGCCGATCGCGGATCGGGTTCACCGCCTTGAAGAGATGTCTCGGCACCAGCTGCCCTGACCGCTGGTCAGCGCGCGGAGCGGGCAACGTCCATGATGTACTGGCCGTAGCCGGACTTTGCCAGCGACTGACCCAGCGCGTGGCAGGCGTCTGCGTCAATGAAGCCCATTCGCAGGGCGATCTCCTCCAAGCAGGCGATCCGCACCCCTTGGCGGTGTTCGAGCACCTGAACGAACTGGCCGGCTTCGAGTAGTGACTCGTGGGTGCCGGTGTCCAGCCAGGCGAACCCACGACCCAGGTCGATCATGATTGCCCGGTCCTGCCGAAGGTAGTGCAGGTTCACGTCGGTGATCTCCAGCTCACCGCGCGCGGACGGGGTGAGCGAGCGGGCAATTTTCACGACGTCGTTGCCGTAGAAGTACAAACCGGTGATCGCCTTGTTCGACCGGGGTGCTGGTGGCTTTTCCTCGATCGAGATCAGCTTGCCGGCCGCGTCGACTTCGCCGACCCCGTAGCGCTGGGGGTCCTTGACCGGATACCCGAACAACACACAACCGTCCACCGTGGCCACACACTGCTGGAGCGTGGTGGAGAAGCCGTGGCCGTAGAAGATGTTGTCGCCCAGGACCAGCGCGACTGAGTCGTCGGCGATGAAATCCGCGCCGATGATGAAGGCCTCGGCCAGGCCGTTGGGCTGGGGCTGCTCGGCATAGCTCAGCTGCAGCCCCAGCCGGCTGCCGTCACCGAACAGGCGACGAAACAACGGCAAGTCCGGGGGGGTGGAGATGATCAGGATCTCGCGGATCCCGGACAGCATGAGCACCGAAAGCGGGTAGTACACCATCGGCTTGTCGTACACCGGCAGCAGCTGCTTGGAGACAGCTTGGGTGATCGGATGCAACCGGGTACCACTACCGCCGGCGAGGACGATGCCCTTCACCGATAATTGGTGAACTGCAAGGCGACACCGAAGTCGCGACCCTTGAGCAGGGTGATGACGGCTTGCAGATCGTCTTTCTTCTTGCCCGAGACGCGAAGCTGGTCGCCCTGGATCTGGGCCTGGACACCCTTGAGCTTCTCGTCGCGGACCGCCTTGGCGATCTCCTTGGCCTTGTCCTGGCTGATGCCCTGCAGGATGCGCCCGGTGGTCCGGTAGATCTTGCCTGAGACGGCCGGCTCGTCGACGTCGAAGGACTTCAGCGAGATGCCGCGCTTGACCAGCTTGCCCTTCACCACATCGATGGCGGCACGACACCGCTCCTCGGTCTCGGCCTCGATCGTTATCGCCTCCTCACCGGCCCAGTTCACTTTCGCCCCGGTACCTCGAAAGTCGAACCGGGTCGACAACTCCTTGGCCGCCTGATTGAGCGCGTTGTCCACTTCCTGCCGGTCGACCTTGCTCACCACATCGAACGACGGATCCGCCACCGCAGGCCTCCTCTCGCTGAGCCGGTGCCGACCTTACCTGTCAGGCCGGTGTGACCCTGTGTATTGTGGTCGCACGGCCGGCACCCCCGGCCACCAGGCGGGTTGCCCGAGCGGCCAATGGGAGCGGACTGTAAATCCGTCGGCTGATGCCTTCCAAGGTTCGAATCCTTGACCCGCCACCCACTAGAGGATGATCCCTGGCGTGCGATGACGAGTGTGGGTCGGCGTCAGGGAGTGACGGGCTGCAACTGGCAGCGCGGCGTCACTCGGTGGCGGCAGGGCTGGAGCGTGAAGCTGCCTGTGACATCGGGTGAATCCGGCGCCTGGAGTGCGGGTGTGGCGCGTCTCGGCGATAGAAACGCAGTGCATCGTCGCGCGGCGCCGCAGGGGCGGGAAGGGGAGCTGTCCACTCATGGCCTCGATTCCTGAAGATCTCAAGTACACCAAGGACCACGAATGGGCGCGCCAGCGCGAGGCCGTGGTCGTGGTCGGCCTCACCGATCACGCCCAACGGCAGCTCGGGGATGTCGTTTACGTGGAGCTTCCGAATGTCGGCGACCGCGTCGAGGCGGGCGAGCCGTTCGGGACTGTGGAGTCTGTCAAGGCCGTGAGCGAGATATACGCCCCGGTCGCCGGTCAGATCACCAAGGTCAACGAGGGGCTCTCCGCGTCTCCGGAGGACATCAACACTGAGCCCTACGGAAACGGGTGGCTGGTTGAGATCCAGATGGCGAACGCCTCCGCAGTGACAGAGCTGCTCACCGCGGACGAGTACAGCGCCTACATCGACGAGGAGACAGGCGGTTAAACCCATCTCGGGACTGATCACTCACAGTTGCGCGCGCGGGACTCGCGAGCAGCGGACCGGCGCCTGCCGATATCCGGTCAGTGATTTCCCGGCCGGAGCGCGGCGAGTGACTCGAACCCCGAGAGCTCGATGAGCCGGCGGGTGGGCGAGTCGAGCGGCACGATGAGTTCCAGCACGATCCGCAGTGCCTGGAGTCGGGATGCCAGCGTGAACAGGATCCTAATTCCAGCGCTGTCCAGGTAGGTGAGATCGGTCAGGTCGACCGACACGGTCGTCGGCTGCTGGGAGACCGCCTCGCGGAGCTCGTCCTCGACGGCTGCGGCGTTTGCTAGATCAATCTCGCCGCTGACAGCGATGTGTATCGATCCATTGTCGGCGCTGGTCTTTACCCTCGCGGCGGTCATCGGGATCCTTCCTCACCGAGACGGCGACGGATGACGACGTTGGTTCCGGTAGGGCCATGATCGATCCGTAGATCGTCGCTGCAGTTGCGCATGAACAGTATCCCGCGTCCGCGGCCCTCAGCGCGGGGCGGGCGCCAACGGCCCCTATCACGGACAGTGGCCAGCACATCAGGCAGCTGGAGTTCCATATGCACCGCCACGGTGCCGCCGCCAGGTCCGTAGGCGTGTTCCACGGCGTTGGTGGCGGCTTCGCCGACCGCGATGAGCAGGTCGGCTACCGTTCGGGGGGCCGCGCCGACTGCTGACAGCCAGCGGCGCACCGCAACACGGATATCCCGTAGCGACCATGGCAGTGCAGGCATGACGAGGTCTAAGGGACCGATCTCCCCGCTGTCTTGGCGGCGTACCGCGAGCACCGCAACATCATCGCCGGGTGGGTCATCACCGATGAGCTTGCCCATGATCTTCCTGAGGACGGAATCCACCGGGCCGGCCACTACCGACTCGCATAGCTGCTGCAGGCCAGCGTCAAGTGACGTATCTCGGCTCTCAACCAAGCCGTCGGTGTAAAAGCAGAGCAGCGCGCCTGGCCGCAGGGTGATGGTCGTCGCCCGGCGTCGCAGCCCACCGGGCACACCTACTGGATGGTCGCTGGGCATGTCGAGCAGGGCCGCAGGTTCCTGGGGCGGCGCAAGCACCGGTGGAGGATGACCCGCCGAGGACAGGTGCAGCCGCTCCAACGACGGCTCGAACATCGCCAAGAGCACCGTGGCCATCGTCTCGGGCTCGAAATGTTGCACCTGCTGGTCAAGCCTGCCGAGCACCTCGGCGGGATCACCGCCAAGCAGTGCGTACGCACGCAGCGCACTGCGCAGCCGGCCCATCACGTCGGCGGCAATAAGACCGCGCCCGACCACATCTCCGATCACGATGCACAACCAGCCAGACGGAAGAGTGAATACGTCATACCAGTCGCCGCTGACCCCACCATTGGCAGCCGGAACGTAGCGGGCGGCCAACTCAAGGCCCGGCACCACCGGCAGCCGTGCTGGCAACAAGCTGCGCTGAAGCACCGCCGCGGCAGTCCGTTCGACCTCCACGCGCCGGGATTGGGTAGCGAAAGCGACCCGGTCGGCCACGCTCTGCAGCAGTCTGACGTCGTCGTCGGTGAATCGACGGGGGACGAGTGCACCGACGTGCAGGACACCTATGACCGTCCCGCTGCTCAGCAGCGGCACCCCCAGCAGGGAGCAGATGCCATGCTCGGGAAGGATCGAATAAAGCACGTTTGCCTGATCGACCCGCTCAATGATCACCGGCTGCTTCTCTGCCGCGACGCGACCGGCGAAACCCTTGCCCATCGGGACGCGGATCCCCTGGCGGACCGCCGCTTCGATGCCGCTGGCGGCAGTAACCACAAGCTGCTGGGAGGACGAGTCGAGCAGCAGCACGGTGGCTGTTTCGACCTGAAGGAGCTCTCGCACCCGGTCGAGCAGCTCAGCCAAAAGGTCCTCGACGTCCAGGTGAGCGAGTGCCGTGTCGGTCACGGACTTGATCCGGCACAATCGGTAGTCGTCAGCGCCCGGCACGTTGCTCGGCTCACCCGGCGTTGACACGACCAGAGCGTAACCCACTTTCGGGTGAATGGGCTGCCTGGACTAGCGCAGCAGAGATGCACAGATGCAGAGATCACCGCGTCCGTTCGGTGGCGATCTCTGGGGTCTCGATCTTCTCAGGGACCTTGGCGGCGACTAATGCCTCGTCGGGCATCTCCGCAGGTGCCGGCGTGCTGCCGAAGGAGAACGCCAGGCAGACCATCGCTGCGAGGAGGTAGCCCAGCGCTGCGCCAGGACTGGCCGCCCACGCCACCTGCTCGCCGTGGACCAGGCCGATGAAGGACAGCACCGCCCCGGCCACGCAGTACCCGGCCGCCCAGTAATAACGTCTATCGATCAGGAACGCTGCGATCGCGCCGAGCACCATGCCAGCCAGGATCGCCCCGCCGCCGAGGCTCTTGAGGCCGTCGTAGACAACACCGGCTCGGGCCAGCGCGTCGCTACCGACGGTGGTCGCGCTGGTGCCGGCCGCGTTCAGCACATTGTCGATCTGGCCAGTCGCCCAGGCCGCGACGTTGGGGATCACGGCCAAAACGACGGCCACCGCGTGCGCCTTGGGCACCGAAACGAATGCCTGCGCGCCGATCAGCAGCCCGATGTAGAGCAGGATCGGCACGATGGCCGGCAGCGGAATCAGCGCGCCGAGCAACCCGAACAACCCGAGAAAACACATCAGCGCGATCACCACGCCAGACGCCAGCGAATACGCGGTCCGGCCACCGGCCTCCTTCCAACCCGGGTGTCCGATGTAGACGGCGGGCGGGAACGGGCTGCCCAGTGCAGCGCCGACCACTGCGCCGGTGCCGTCGGCGAGTAGCACGCTGCGCAGGTTGTAGTTGTCTCCGGCGACCGCGGCGCTTTCCACGTTGGTCATGCCTTCGCAGAAGTTGTAGATGCCCAACGGGATCGCGGTGGCCAGCAGCGGCGCTACCGCCGAGAGGCCGCTGGCCAGCAGGTCGACATTGAGGGTCGGCAGGCCAATGGTGATGTCTCTAGCCGCGGTGACCACGTCCGGTGCTGACATGTAACCACCGATCCAGCCGATCGCGGTGCCGACCAGCAGCGCCGCCAGCCCGATCGGGATGTTGCCGGGGAGCTTGCGGTCGGTGAACAAGCCGATCACGATGATCGCGAACACCGGCAGGGCGATCCACAGGGCTTCCCACATCTGCGCGGCCGGGCGCATCGAGATGAAGGCGATCGAGATGCCGGCCAGCGTCCCCAGCAGCGCCGCCCGCGGGGTGAACCGGCGGATGTAGGGACCCACGAACGTGCCGATCAACACAATCAGCCCAATGATGAACGACCACGCCAAGCCGGCCACCCACGCCCGGATGGGATCCCTCGTGCTCAGGAAGATCGGCAGCATGATCACGAAGGTCACAATGAACATATGCGGCACGCTCGGGCCGTAGGGCATCGCACACACGTCGCTGCGGTGCTCCCGGCGAGCCAGCCGGCGGGCCAAATAGGTGTAGTATCCGTTGCCGATCAGCAGCTGGATCCCCAGCGCGGGCAGAATAATCCCGAACACGTCGCCCTGGGGGATCTGCACGACGCCCACACACAGTGTGGTGAGCACCAGCACGTTGACCAGCACGTTGAAGCCGAGGCCGAACGCCGCGTTGAGGTCACCGCTGACCCACCATGGCAGCCGCCAGGTGGCGACCCCGCTGTCGTTGGTCTGGGTACTCATGGGGGATCAACTCCATGTGCGGGCCGGGCTGACCGCGCTCAGCGCGTCGAGGTAGGCCGCTGACGGGGCGACCCAGCCGAAGATGCCGCCCTGGGCGGCGATCATCGCCAGCCCGGCTTGCTGGAACTCCGGGAAGTAGGAGCCGACGCAGTCCGAAAGGACCAGACACTCGTAGCCGCGGTCGTTGGCCTCCCGGACCGTGGTGTGCACGCACACCTCGGTGGTGACGCCGGTGACGACCAGGCTGGTGATGCCGGCGGCCTGGAGCAGTTGGTGCAGGTCGGTGGCGTAAAACGCACCCTTTCCCGGCTTGTCGATCACGACCTCACCGTCCAACGGGTAAAGCTCATCGACGATGTCGTGGCCGTACTCGCCACGGATCAGGATCCGTCCCTTGGGGCCGGCATCGCCGATCCGCAGTGCCGGGTTGCCGCGGTTGAGCTTGGCCGGCGGGCAGTCGGCCAGGTCGGGACGGTGGCCCTCACGGGTGTGGATGACGGTCATTCCAACTGCCCGGGTGGTCGCCAGCACGCCGCGCAGCGGCGGGATGACCGCCTGCAGCAGGCTCACGTCGTTGCCCAACGTCTCGCCGAAACCCCCTGGTTCGACGAAGTCTCGCTGCATGTCGATGAGCAGCAACGCGGTCCGCGCAGGGTCGCAGCCGAACGGGCCGGGATCGGCGGGCACGGTGAGCTGATCAGTCGGCATGGTGATCTCCCGTGGTGACATCCACAGCGGTGGCAGCCGCCACTTCCTCGGACGTGGCGACGCAGCCGAAGACTCCGCCCTGCATGGTCGCCATCCGCAGCGCCACGGTGTGGTTGGCCAGCTCGGTGGCCCCAGTGCAGTCGGAGAGGATCAAGCACTCGTAGCCCCGGTCGTTGGCCTCGCGCATGGTGGTGTGCACGCAGACGTCGGTGGTGATCCCGGTCAGCACGATGTGGGTGATGCCCTTGGTGCGCAGCACCAGGTCGAGTTGGGTGGCGTAGAACGCGCGGGTCGGCGGCGATCGCCCCGAGCAGGTTGAGCCGCGAGAGGGTGCGGCTCATGCCGTCCTCCTACGGGTCGACACGACCGCTTCAGAATGAGATTGATCACCTGCCGCGGCTCCGGTGGCTCCTTGGCGTAGGCAGCCTGCAGCTTATGAACCTCGATCGGCTTAACGGAGGAGCCCGGATTGAGCGGGATTGTGACATAACGCACTTTGTCGATTGTCGGCCGAGGGATGTCGTGTGCTGGTCGAGCTTGTTACGTCAGTGTTACGCGTCTGAGTACGCGCCTGCCGCACCATCGGCGCGAGCCCGTCAGGCGAAGAACGACCGAGCTCCGTGGTCGCCGAGCGCACCAAGAACCGCATCGATATCGCCCGCCGCGGCGCCAGGGCGTCGTTCACGACGAGCTCGGCGGCGTCTCCCGTCGATGGGACCAGTACGGCTAGCGTTGGCATCACCGCCCGGCTCGTTGTGACGGGATTCCGAGGTGAGAGGAGCTTCGACATGGTCAAGCCCGTCATGATCAAGCCGGTGCTGCTCACGGTCGACGACGATCCCGGCGTGTCCCGCGCGGTGGCTCGTGACTTGCGCCGCCGCTATGGCGAGAGCTACCGCGTAGTGCGAGCAGACTCGGCGGCTCAGGCGCTGGAGGCGCTGCGGGAGCTGAAGCTGCGCGGCGAGCCGGTCGCGGCGATGCT
>DASVWA010000281.1:0-13882 GCA_036389855.1 Pseudonocardiaceae bacterium | reverse complement strand
CGGGCTGCGGGCTACCGGACTGCCAGACCCCGGGCACAATCTCCCCGGCCGGCCAAGCAGGCGCCAGATCGGGCGGCGATGGGGCTGCGTCAGTCATCTCCTTCACTATATGGCCGCCGGTCGCCCCTACCGACCGCGCCGCGGGGCGAGTCGACCTGCACCGTGGTGGTCGGCCAGCCAACCCGGTCGACGAAGTAGGCCCGGGTCCTAGCAGGTGCAGTACCCGGGGCGGCGCACGCCGCTGGACCGCCGTCTGGCTGATTGACCGTGCCCGCCGCCATACCCCAATCATCGCCCCACGGGCGGGGCGGTCGGTCACTTGTCGATCTCCGCATTGGTAGGGGCCACTTCACCATGCAACCGACTCAATCACCAGCAGGTGTAACCAAGCAGATCCCCCAGTGGGGCTGGGGCCTTGGTAGCCGGAGATCGCCAGCCCAGTTGACTTCATCCTGGGTCGAGATAGCGATATGTAACGGACGCGCCTGGGGCTTATGGCTCTGAGTCGGACGAGGCCTCGACCAGTGACCTAACCGCCACACCTGTCTCGCTAGCGGATCGGTCCGCGGACGGACGTTCACACGCTACTTCCGTCCGCGGGCCGGCGCGATCGGCATCTGCGGGCGCTAAGGGATTGACGGTTGACCTGAACCGGGCTTGAGCTTTTACGGTCAGGGCTATGGCTTCTACTCCAGAGCAACCCACACCTGCGCTGTCGGTCTTTGACGACGCGTATGCAAGCCGCACCGCGCCGTGGGTGATCGGGGAACCGCAGCCGGCAATTGTCACCCTGGAGCGCGAGGGGTGGGTCCAAGGCAAGGTACTTGACGTGGGCTGCGGTACTGGGGAGCACACCATCTATCTCAGCGCGCTGGGCTATGACGTCTACGGCCTGGACTCCTCGCCCCGGGCAGTCGAGCAGGCCCGCGCCAACGCCGCGGCCCGCAACGTCGAGGTCGACTTCCAGGTCGCCGATGCGCTCGCTCTTGGCGATGACACGACTTACGACACCGTCATCGACAGCGCGTTGTTCCACATTTTCGACGCGGACGACCGCGACCGATACGTGCGCAGTCTGCACCGCGCCTGCCGGCCGGGTACGCTTGTGTACGTCTTCGCGCTGTCCGATACCGGGCCCGGCTTCGGACCGCAGGCCAGCGACGCCACGATCCGCGAGCCCTCAGCCAACAATGGCTACTGGAGGACTTGCGCGCTGCACAGTATCGAGGCGCAATCGTCCGCGACGAGCACGCTATGGCACTTCACCGCCAGATCGGCGAGTTCGTTGACCTACCCGCATGGCTAGCCCGAGCGCGTCGGATCTGACGCTGGCCACCTGCGACAGATCACCAGCGACTTCCCCAACAATACGCGCCGGAAGCGGGTCCCTCAGCAAGACACCGCGAAGAGCCCGGGCTAGAGAGAGGAGAACATCATGTTGCTCGATGGGATCAACCACATCGCGTGGATCTCCAAGGACGTCGCTCGCTTGGGCCGGTTCTACGCCGAGGTATTCGACGCCGACGTCGGGCCAACGCGCGCCCACGGCACAGACGGAAAAGAGACGATGACCATCATCGGCATCGGCCCGCACACCGAGCTGAACATCTTCGTGATCGAGGGCAACACCCAAGCTGAGCGCCAAACACCCATGTGGGGGCGCGGACGCATCGACCACGTCGGTCTGCAGGCCGCCTCACCAGAAGCGTTCGCCACCATTCGGCAACGGCTGATCGATAAGGCAGCCAGCGATGGCACCATCAACGACTTCGGCGCGGTCCACAGCATCTTCTTCCGCGACCCCGACGGACTCGAAGGGGAAGTGTTGATTGCCAAGGCGTCAACCTGAGCACCGACTCACCGCAGAGCCGGCATCCCAGCGCAGCTGATCACCACGCAATCGGCTACCCGGACCGGCGGGTTCGAATAGCTGGTCATGCCGAAAGGACGTCAAGCCGGTCCCGCGAAAATCTACGGCGCGACGAAGACCGCGGCGGCGGACGTCTGCGAGCTCGTCCACCGCGACCACGGGCTGCCGTGCCTGATTCTGCGCACCTCACGCTTCTTCCCCCCGAGCCGGACGATCGCGACGAGGTCTGCGCGGCGTACGACGACGCGAACCTCAGGTCAAAGAGCTGCTGCACCGGAGGGTTGACCTCGAGGACGTCGTCAGCACCACCGGCTCGCGCTCGAGCACGCGCCGACGATCGGGTTTGGGCGCTACATCATCAGCGCCACCGCGCCGTTCACCCGCGACGATCTTGCGCTGCTGCGCACGGACGCTCCGGCGGTCGTGCGGCGTCTGTTTCCCGAGTGCGAAGTCATCTACGGGCGACGCGGCTGGAGACTGCTCCTGGGTATCGAGCGCGTCCATGTGAACGAGCGGGCGCGACGCGAGCTGAGCTGGTCGCCCCGCTACGACTTCCAGCGGGCGCTCGACCGCTTCCGGTCCGGCGAGGATCCACGCAGCCCACTGGCCTCGCCGTGGGCGCGAAGGGCTACCACGACGTCTCCACAGGGGTCTACACAGTGCGCTGAACCGCTGACCCACAGGCAACGGAGGACAAGACGGTCAGGCGCAATAACCCGAGCATGCGGGTCGACGACCGCCAGCATCCCACCATCACCAACGAACGGCGCGTTAGCCGGTGAGCAGACCCGTGGTGACCACCGTCACCACAAAGACCAGCGCACCTCCCGTGAGCACCGACGCCTTCGCGCTTATGTGAGTGGTTCCGTCGAGCGTTCGAAAAGGATGATGTCCCAACCGAAGGCGGCCACGATGCCACCCGCAGGGGTGACAGTGACGGCTTTGACGTCGCTGGGCAGGTCGATCCTATTGATTTGAAGTCTCGTCCGAGGATCCCAGAGCCGCACTGTGTGATCCCTGCCACTGGTGACGACGCTGGGGTGGGCGTCGAGGCGGGCGCAAGCTACTGCGGTGACCGGACCGGTGTGGCCGGTGAGCAGGTCAATCGCGATGCCACTGGTGAGGTCCCAGATCCGCACCGTGTGGTCCCAGCCGCCGGTGACGGCGATCGCACGGCCGTCGAGCTGGCCGCAGGCCACCGCCGTAACCCGACCGTTGTGGCCTGAGAACAGGCCTATGGGGCTGCCGCTGGTGAGGTCCCAGATCCGCACCGTGTGGTCCCAGCTGCCGGTGACGGCGATCGGGCGGCCGTCCAGATGTGTGCATGCCACCGCTGTCACGAGGTCGGTGTGGCCGGTGAGCGAGTCACCGATGGAGGTGCCGGTGGCCAGGTCCCAGATCCGCACCGTGTGGTCCCGGCCGCTGGTGACGGCAACCGAGCGACCGTCCAAATGGGTGCAGGCCACCGCGGTCACCGTGTTGGTGTGGCCGATGAGGGGATAGCCAATCGCCATCCCAGTGGTGAGATCCCAGATCCGCACCGTGTGATCCCAGCTGCCGGTGACGGCGATAGGACGGCCGTCGAGCTGGGTGCAGGCCATTGCGGTCACCGGACCGGTGTGGCCAGTGAGCAGACCTGTGGGGGTTCCGACGGTAAGGTCCCAGACCCGCACCGTGTGGTCCCGGCCGCTGGTGACGGCAACCGGGCGGCCGTCCAAATAAGTACACGTCACCGCCTCGATCAAGCCGGTGTGGCCAGTGAGTCGCTTGCCCATGGGGGTGCAGGTGGCCAGGTCCCAGGTCCGTAACGTGTGTGCCCGTCCGCTGGTGACCGCGATCGGCCGTCCGTCCAAATGGGTGCAGGCCACCGCCTCAATGAAGCCGGTGTGGCCGGTGAATGGAGCGCCGATGGGAGCGCCGGTGATGAGGTCCCAGCTCTGCACTGTGTGATCTCGACTGCTGGTGACCGCAACTGGGCGGCGGTCCACATGAGTGCAGGCCACCGCAGTCACCGGAGCGGTGTGGGCAGTGCGCGAGCTGATGAGGGCGCCGCCGGCGACGTCCCACACCTGCACTGTGAGATCTTCACCGCTGGTGATAGCGATCGGCCGGCCTTCTAAATCGGTGCAGGCCACGGCGGTGACCGGGCCGGTGTGGCCAGCAAGCAGGGCTGTGTTGGTGCCGGTGACGAGGTCCCAGATCCGCACCGTATGGTCGCAGCTTCCAGTGACGGCAATCGCACGGTCGTCGAGCTGGGTGCACGCGACCGCGGTCACCGCATTGGTGTGGCCGATGAGGGGATCGCCGATCGGGCTGCGGCTGGTGAGGTCCCAGATCCGCACCGTATGGTCCCAGCTTCCGGTGACGGCAATCGGGCGGCCGTTCAGGTAGGTGCAAGCCACCGCGGTCACTGAGGCGGCGTGTTCCATGAGCGGCTCGCCAATCGAAGTGCTGGTGACCAGGTCCCAAACCCGCACCGCGCCATCGACACCACCGGTAACAGCTACTGCGCGGCCGTCGAGGTAGACACAGGCCACTGCAGTCACCCCTCCTGTCGCACCGGTGGGGGTGACCTGAGATGCGTTGCTGACCCGGCTACCAGTCGCCCACCGTGGCTGCCACGGTAAATGGCGCGAATCCCGCCGCGATCCCTCCGACACTCGCCCAACAACCTTCCCACGCTCTCAAGATCACATGCTGACACTCGGTGCAGCTGATATTCAATGAAAGCGGCCGCGCGCTACATCTCGCCGGATCTGGCCAAGACGGATGCCCGCTCGCCGCCACCGCTCCACTCTTCGACGACACATCCCTGCTCACCCCCAACGTGACCGCCCGACGCCTCGACCACGCCGCTGCGGATCTCGCCGCGGACGGGCCCCAGCCATGCAGCGCGGACACACCCGCTGTACTGCGTCGGCGTGTCGGCCAGACTCTGGCTGGATGTCGGCCCAGTCGACGTGCGGATATCGCCCTAGCCGAGACCGACTGAGCGCGAATCCGCAAAGGGTTTGGTTACTGCCGGATGTCCAAGCGTGCACCTCACCGCCGGGCCGACGCACCCCGTCGTAGTCGACCCACTCGCTCGATGCCGCGACCGCGTACCTCATCCCGTCACTCTGCACGATCGGGCCTCGACTCCGCTTGGGCACCAGAGCCGGTGAGCTTTCTCCATTGCCGGCAACGTGGCCACCTTGCGCACCGTGCTGTACCTCGGCGCCTTGACTGCTGTGCTCAGGCCGTCCGCGACGCGGCAACCAACTTTGAGGTCTACCTCGAGAAGGCCAGCAGGAGGTCGTCTTCAACGCGCCAGACATCAATGGCGATCCACGCGGTGGCCAGCTTCTTATATGGACCGTTGACCGAGCGGGACCCCGAGGGGCACGGGCAGATGCTTGCCACAGCCGTCGAGGTTGCGCGGATCGGCCGTTCACGACCTGGCAGCGTGCCGTGGAGCGAGCTCAAGGCCGAAAACTCGGTCTCTGACCGTCGACCTCATGACGTAAACGCTCGATATCGACATCGACCCTGTCGCGCGCGCTCAGATCCGCGAGCTTCTCCGGACAGGACGAGGCGTTTGGTGGACTGCCGCCAGGTGTGCGGGCTGGTCCACGCACACCCCATGACCTATACCCGCGGAGGGCAGCGGTATCACGGTGAACCAACCGCGGAGCAGCCGCGCCAGAGGACCCAGGCTGCGATGTGGGGTCCCCCGCGTGCAGCGGCGACCGCCGACCCGGTGACCGACAACGGTGCGAGGAGATCAGATCCATCACGACCACGCTCGCCGCCGCCATGACGGTGTCGACGTCCGACCGTGCGGGTACCATGCCGAGTCAAAAGCGCGTATGCCTGCCGGAGCGACACACGAGTCAGGCCGTCAAAGTGAGTTAATCAACGCGGCCGCTACGGTCTCGGCGAGATTGAACCGCTCATCCAGACCGGTTGCCTCAAGGGCTCGATTGGCCATTCCCCGGCGGGGAACCACCAACCATAGGTAGCGGTTTTCCCGGGTCGCGAGTTCATTGGCCGCAAACAGCACAGACAACCCGGCAGACCCCAAAAATCGCACCCTTTCAAGGTCCACCACCACCAGTGACGCAGCGGCTAGCTGGGCGGTCAGCAACGCGCCCAGCTCCGGAGCGGTCAGGGCATCGATCTCGCCTCCTACGGTGACCACCCGAACGTGCGGACTGTGTTCGGTCATCTGTAGATCCAGGACGTCGGAGGATAGCGGTCCTGCCCTGCCCAGTGTGCTCGGTACTTGCGCCATCGCCAGCTCCTTTCCCTGCCTTGGTGACGCCCGCGGGGGACGCCGAGGTTTCCGGACGGCGTGGCGCCGGCTCCTGAACACCGATCTGTGACCGCACGGTTGCCCGCAGTTACCCATCCCCCTCAGAACTCAAACCCTTCGGCCGTCCACCGGGCAATGACTCAAGCCACTGCACGGGCTGCTCGCCCACACCCAGACAGCTGATTGGGTGCAGACCTCCTGATCAGACACCGCTGCGGTGATCGATGACTCCGAGGCTGGCGCCTACCCGCGATCATTGCCAACACCGTTCGGATCGCACATCGCCTGAGGTGGACGACGGAGGGCGGATTCCGTGCGTTGACGTGACCGGCAGTGCTAGCCGTGCAAGGCTTCGTGCAATGAACTGCGGGATACCACAGCAACTCATGAGGCCTAAGCAGGCAAACGGAACGGGATAACCAGCGATAGGCATGATCGGGGGTCTACCGGCCTCCGGAGGCGGGAGCGCAGGTTTCGGATCCTGCCGTGGGCAGCACTAACCAGCAGCTATCGCTGTGAGTAAGCTAGCCTGCACGCAAATGCGCAAGGGCGGTGCTCATGCTCTACTCAACCACACTGCAGTGACAGTCCCGTTACTGCAGTGACAGTCCGTTGACCGATCACCGGATTTCGACTTGACAGTTTCGCACAGTGACCAGTCACCATCGCTACTCTGTCTCGTCGATCCAGTTTTCGACGATGAGTTCACGAACGCGCTTGAAGTGCCGCACATTGCGGGTCACGAGGATCAAGCCTCGCGACAGCGCGATTGAGACGATACGCAGGTCGGGTTCGGCCAGCGGAGTGCCACGGCGTTCCAACGTTGCCTTCAGGACGCCGAACGTACGGGCAGCGGTCGTATCAAAGGCCAGCACGGTCTGGGCACGGTGAACGAGCTGCTCAACCCGCCTGGAAAGATCCTCGTGTCCGACGCGTCGAGCACCGTAGATCAGCTCACCAACCGTGATCGACGTAGTGAACTGCTCCTGCGGCGGCACTGTGGCAGCCGGCGGATGAGGTGCAGCGGCGGGGCGGGCCTGATCGTCGCGCTGAGGATGTCGGTGTCGAAGCAGTACCCCGTCACGTAAGTTCCGGAGCCCGACGGTCGGACACCTGCTGTCGCGCGGCGACGATCTCGGCCATGTCTTCGTCGACAGTGTCCCATTCGTTGGCTAGTGCTCCGGCAAAGGCGGCAAGCCCGATCGAGGGCTGGTGCTCCTCTTCAGCAGCCCTCTGCGGAGGTACCAGGGCGACGACGGGACGGCCTCGGCTCACAATCACGAAGGACTCGCCACGGCCAACCCGGTCAGCCAGCTCGGAGAACCTCCGCTTGGCCTCGGCGACACCGATGCGCTCAATCGCCATGTCCTGAAGTCACCTCACCTCAAAGATGACTTCTAGCTATCATCTTGTGCCGGTCTTCGGGCGCCGATCCTCCGCCACGAGCATCACCCCGATCTAACGGTCACGCGTCATCCACGGTCAGCGCGCCTCGGTGGGCACTGCTCGTACCGGCATGCCGTCGATGTCGGTTTGGCCACCGGCCGCGACGCCCAGCACGTGCACGATCTACCCGCACCTCGGCACCTCCACCTCGTCCGAGTGGTTCCGAGCAGCCGACCTAATACCTGGCGGTGCGGCGGCCGCGAACCCAGGGCCATGGCGCACCGTCGAGCACGTCGAAACCGCGACCCTGCACTACGTCCATTGGTTCAACAACCACCGCCTGCTCGAGGTCAACGGCGACATCCCGCCCAACGAGCTAGAACAGGCCTATTACCGTCAACACACCGACCTCGCCGAGGCCGGATGACTCAGAACACCGAGTCTGCGGACACGCCGGGGATTCACATAGCCCAACCACCGTTCCGTCACCACAGTGCTTGACACACCGACCCGTCAGGTGCACCCTGAACACTATTCAACAAGTGATGAAAAAGAGGTGATCGGGATGGCCGAGCGCACGGGCTGCGTGGTCGTCGGTGGCGGTCCGGCCGGCATGGTGGCAGGGCTGCTGCTGGCCAGGGCCGGGGTCGAGGTGACGGTGCTGGAAAAGCACCCCGACTTCCTGCGCGACTTCCGCGGTGACACGGTGCACCCCTCGACGCTGACCCTGCTCGACGAACTGGGGCTGGGCGAGAAGTTCGACGCCGTGCCGCACAGCGAACTCACCGCGGTCGGGTTCCCCATCGACGACGGCGGCATGATGACGCTGGCCGACATGACCCGACTGAAGGTGGCGCACCCCTACATCGCGATGGTGCCGCAGTGGGACTTCCTCGACCTGCTCGCCGACAGCGCCGCCACGGAAAAGACGTTTACGCTGTGGATGAACACCGAGATGACCGGCCTGCTCCGCGAAGGCGGCCGGGTCACCGGGATCTGCTACAAGACGGCCGAGGGCGCCGAAGGCGAGCTGCGCGCGGACCTGGTCATCGCCGCCGACGGCCGGTGGTCGCTCGCCCGGCGCGAGGCGGGCCTGCAACCTAAGGAGTACGACTGCCCGTTCGACGTGTGGTGGTTTCGCCTGTCGCGCCACGATCATGAAGGCGAAGGCATGCTCACGCCGCGGATGCGCAACCGCCGCTTCGCCGTGCCGCTGCCGCGCACCGGCTACTTCCAGATCGCCTACCTCGCACCCAAGGGCGCCGACCTGCGCAAGGAAGGCATCGAGGCCTTCCGCGCCAACGTCACCGAGGTCTGTCCCGAGTTCGCCGACCGGGTCCACGAGCTGGAAACGATGGACGACATCAAGTTCCTCGACGTGCGACTAAACCTGCTACGCCAGTGGCACATCGACGGCCTGCTGTGCATCGGCGACGCGGCGCACGCCATGTCACCAGTCGGCGGGGTGGGCATCAACCTGGCCGTGCAAGACGCCGTCGCCGCTGCGACCTTGCTGGCGCAACCGCTTCACCGTGGCCAGCCAACCCTGGCCGACCTGGCGAAAATCCGGTCGCGCCGCCTGCTGCCCACGATGCTCGTGCAGGGCCTGCAGCGGATACTGCACCGGACCATGATGCGCCCGGTGATGGCAGGCAAGCGCAACGGCCCACCCCCAGCGATGATCAAGCTATTCGCGCGGTTCCCGCAGCTGTCATACGTCCCAGCCCGGCTGCTGGGCCTCGGCTTCCGACCCGAGCACGCCCCGGACTTCGCGCGCCGCGCGATGGAACCGGTCGAATCCTAAAAACCGCCGGCAGGTGCTGATCAAGCTGGATCGCTGCCAGATTGAGGCCCAGCCGCGCATCCCATCGACCCGGCCGGTGGCGCACTTACCCGGTTTTGCGCTGCAGTTGCGGCCCAGGACTCCGACGTTCGCGCTCCCCATGGAGACTGCGTGCACTAGGAGGTGCAGGTGATCGTTCAGCCGCGCGGCAGGTGAGCTTCCGCCACCTACGAACCGAGCCGATCACCGACCTTGGCGCAGGCTCAGCTCAGCCCGTGGGGACGCGGATCACCCAATAGGTGTGTCTTAAGCGAAGAGTCGTCTTGGCGTGGTGCGACACCAACTAACCGGTCATGTTCAGCTACACAATTGATCGGATACTCCCGGGCTGGCGATCGCGGACGGGGGCGCGACGCGCCATGCATGCCGATCGAGGAGGATCAGGCCGACGGCGATCGCGCACCACAGGGCACCGGTGAGCCAGTCCATCCTGGCCGCGTCGACGCCGGTGAACCCGAGGGCGGCGTAGCTAACGGTGCCTTGCATGATGTGGAATAGCGTCGTCATCAGTACGCTGCCGCCGGTGTGGTTGAACAGCCACACATAAACCAAAGTGATCGCGAACGTGACGACGAGCCCAATCGCGGCGAGCTGTCCGGTCATCACCAGCGGCACGTGCCACAGCGCCACGAATAACCCCAGGATGAGGGCGGCACCCAGCGGTGCCCAACCAGTCTGGAGCTGCGGGAGCGCGTAGCCGCGCCAGCCCGGCTCCTCGCCCAGCGGCCCGTCCAGCGGGTTGACGAACCGGACAGCGAAGACCAGGGCCAAGTTGGGCCACGCCATCTTCGCCAGGACCGGGGCTGGAGCCCCCCAGATCGCGATGTTCACGAGTGTGGCCACGACCAGGACCGCCAGCGGCATGCCGAGCGCCACAATCCACCAGTGCCAACCGACCCGCCAGCGGATCATCCGGGCGCCCAACGTCCGGTAACCCGACCGGCCCTCGGTGATGCCGATGACCACGAGGGCAGCGACGAGTGGCCCGCAGGCAAAAAACGGCGTGGGCGAGAGGTCCAGGACATACAGCGGCCAGACCCACCAGGACAGCGCGAAGGCCAGACCGAGGAAGACGACTAGGCAGTGCTGACGGGTCCAGCCAACGATCGATGACATCGTGCTCCTCGCCGAACCCAGCGGCGCCGGGTGACCCGATACCGACCGCTCGGCGCTGTGGCTAAACCCGCTTCAGCCTAACCAAGGCCCATGAATAGGACGGCCCCGTGAGGCTGCCGGGCCGGGAGTCCAACAGCGTCATGGGGCTGCCAGCGTCATCGCTGGCGTACTGGCGCCGTTACACCTCGCTGCCAACAACGCTGGTTGATCAGCTCCGGGCCGAGGGTGACGCGGGCGGCAGGATGTGGAAGTTATCCGTGGAACGCGCGCCGGAGGTCGTCGACGGCTTCCAGCAGTGGCACGACGCTAATCGCGGCTGGCACGTCGTCGACGAGGTGCCAGCGGGCGTTGCTATCGGGCCGGTACAGCTGCCATCCCGCAGCGCTGTGACGCAGCCACGCGTGGGTGAATAGCCACTACGGGGCCACCTGGTAGGCATCGAGCGGCCATACCGCGTCCGTCAGCAGGGTGCAGCGAGCTGGAGACAACGCCCCGGGCTTGAGGGGCTTCCTCGGTGACGTTCCGTCGAGGAGTGCCCCACTGGATCGGTTCCAGTCCCTCGAGTGTGGGTGCTCGTGCAATGAACCATGCGAGACCACAGCACATGAGGCGCTGATCAAGATACGGGACGGAGGAACACTAGAAAAGGATGCCGGAGATACCCAGAACATGGGCATCAACCGGATGGCTGGTACTCGAAGACGCCCACAGGTGTAAGTATCGGCCCTTTGCGGAGATGGGCGCCTTCGAGGCCACACGGGAGATAGGATATCAATCCCACACACGGTCATTTGCATGAGAATGCACTTCGGCAAAGTAAGTGGTGGATATGCTGGATCAGCTGTCCCCTGCTTCCGGCGCTTCCACGCTTATTGCGCTGGGTCGTTGACGTAGGCGCCGCTGAACCGAGCCTTGTACTCGCTGGTAAGCGGTCACATGGTCTACCTCGATGCCTCGTTCAGCCAGCAGCTCCTCGACGTCTCGATAGGACAGTCGGTAACGCAGGTACCAACGCACCACAATCATGATCTGTGAGTGTCGTTGCTGTGCTCCTAGATGGAGGACCACCAGGCCGGTGTCGGTGACCGCGTTGTACTCGATCATGGTCCGACCGCTGCCCGCGTGCCTTTGAGGTGACCTGTCCATCGGGGTTGCCGGCACCGGCCTGGCCCACGGCATCAGCGCTCGCTCGCACCACAGCGCACGTTGCTGGCCACCGCGAACACGACGTCGTCGCCGTCATACTGGCGACCACGCAGCGGCCGCAATCGCTGCCAGTGCCTTCTCAACACGCGCTCTACGGGACATTCGTTGCTAACCAGGGATGGCGGGAGCGAATATTCGAACGCCCAATCCCTTGCGGGAGGCTCGCTTTCAGGATGAGAATGACCGAGAGCGTAATGAAGCGCGATCTCATCCCAGGTTGATCAGCCAGCGGCCTTGCCAGGTGAGGCCGAACGGACCGACAGCATAGCCAACGTAGCGCCGGTCATGGCGGCACACTAAAAGGTACCGCAGAGGGGAACATGGACCGCCGCACATTCCTCGTCGCTGGAACGGCCGCACTGGCCGCATGTTCGTCGCCGAGTACCACTGGCACGGCACAAGTCCCCCGAACGCCTCCCGCTGGGGCCACGACTGACTGGGAATGGGTGCGAACGCAGTTCAATCTCGCGCCCGACTACATCCATATGAGCAGTTTCCTGATCTCTTCTTATCCAGGCAGTGTCCGGGAAGAGATCGAACGGCACCGTCGGGCGATTGACCAGAATCCCGTTTCTGGCCCTCGAGCACGGCCAGTCCAAGCTAACCGAGGTTACGGCGGCGGCTGCTGAATACCTGGAAGGAAGCCCCCAAGAGGTGGCGCTCACCGACAGCACCACCATGGGGTTGGCACTCATCTACCACGGCCTGCCGCTGCGCGCCGGACAGGAGGTGCTCACTACTGCACACGACCACTACTCACACCATGAGTCCATCCGCTTGGCGGCCGGCCGGGTTGGAGCGACCATGCGCAAGGTCGCGCTCTACGATGAGTCGGCGACCGCATCCAAGGATGAGATCGTTGATCGCCTGCGCGGCGCGCTGCGACCACGAACGCGCGTGGTGGGAGTCACCTGGGTGCACTCGAGCACGGGCGTGAAGCTTCCGCTGCGCGCAATCGGCGCCGCGCTGGCCGAACACAACGCGCGCCGATCCGACACCGACCCCGTGCTGCTGGTGGTCGACGGCGTGCACGGGTTCGGCGTGGAGGACGAGGCGATCGCCACCATCGGGCTCGACTTCTTCGCCGCCGGCACCCACAAGTGGATCCTGGGACCGCACGGTACGGGCATCATCTGGGGACGCGACGGGCGCTGGGCCGACATGCAACCCACGATCCCCGCCTTTCAGAAAGAGTTGTCCGACGCCTGGATGCAGGACCACCCCCCGGCGGTACCAACGCGTGCCACCTGGATCACGCCCGGGGGATTCAAGGCCTATGAGCACTTATGGGCGCTGCCGGCCGCGTTCACATTCCACCGCCAGCTCGGCCGTGCGCAGGTGGCCGAGCGCATCCACCAGCTCAACACCCAGTGCAAGGACGGCCTGGCCGCAATGAAACACATCCGACTGCACACGCCGCGGAACCCACAGCTGTCCTCGGGGATGATCTGCTTTGAGGTGGACGCGATGACTCCCGACGCCGCCGTAGCCCGCTTGCTGGAGCGGCGGGTCGTGGCCTCCGCGTCGCCTTACGCCAAGTCCTACGTACGGTTAGCGCCAAGCGTCGTCAACTCACCAGCCGACGTCGATGCGGCCCTGACCGCCGTGCGATCCCTCGCCGACAGCTGATCGGGCGCGCGAACCATCCTCCCGCACCGGCTCAACCGCATCCGTCCCCGCGTCGAGCCTGTGAACGCCGAAAATCTCGGTCCGGGTGGATGACCTGCAGTGCAGATGACAGCTGGCGGGTTGGACGGATGGGGCAGGATGCCCGTCGTGATCTTCTCGCTGGTGTATCTGCTTGGCACACCGACTGCTCAAACTGCTGGTGTTGCGTGCCCGCACGGATACGAGCAAGGACGTCGAGATCCTGATATGGCGCCATGAGGTGAGCGTGCTGCGCCGCCAGGTCGCCCGTCCGCGACCGCGTTCGGGCCGACCGTGCCGTGCTGGCTGCGTTGTCTGCCGCGCTTCCCCGGCTACGCTGGCCGGCGTGGGCGTCACGGCCAACCCGACCGGGCGTGGGTGACCCAGCAGCCCGCAATCTGCTCATGGACCTCGATGATCGTGTCGAACAGCTGCGCTTCTTGATTCGCGATCGCGACGCAATTTGTCGCTGATTTCGATGCCGTGTTTACCTCGGAACAGATAAAGATCATCCGCACGC
>DASVWA010000280.1:0-11219 GCA_036389855.1 Pseudonocardiaceae bacterium | reverse complement strand
GAACTGTCCCAGCAACTCGGTAGGGCGCCGCGTCCCAGTGAGATCGCCGTCCGGCTGGACTTGCCGCTTGCCGACGTGATCGAGGGACTGCGCGCTGGAGATGCCTACCGAAGCTCATCTTTGGACGAGATGCTCGGCTCCGGGGAGGGTAGCGCGACCCTCGGCGAACTCATGGGTGGTCTGGACAGTGACCTCGCGCTGATCGACGATCGGGAAGCGCTGCGCCCGCTACTGGCTGACCTCGCGCCCCGGGAACGGACGATCCTCACACTGCGATTCTTCCGCCAGATGACGCAGACTCAGATCGCCGAGCAGGTCGGCATCTCGCAGATGCACGTCTCGCGCGTGCTCCGCCAGACACTGGCCGAGCTACGGGAACGGATGTCCGTTCCGGACTGACTGGTGAGCGTGCAACGGCAGGAGGGATCAGATGCGCGACGAGGAGTTCATCACCGAGGTGCAAACCAGGGCTGGGTTGTCTACTCGCGCCGAGGCCGAACGCGTCACCCACGCGACGCTGGCGGTTCTGGGCGAGCATCTACCGGACAGTGTGGCCGGCGCGGCGGCGGCCGCCTTGCCGGAGCGGCTTGGTGAGCAGCTGTGGGGCCGAGCAGCGCGGTCGCAAGCGACCGCAGCGCAGGCAGGGAGATTGAGCAGAGGGGTGGAGCGAGGCGAGGGTAGCTGGCCCGGTGACAACACCAGCGCCGACGCCGATATCGACGCCGAGGACCTCCACCCGGCAGACCGATCGCCCAGCGGTGGCGCTACCTGACCTTGCAGCATGTCCCGAACCGGCCGGCTATGCCGGCCGCGGCCTTCTCGAGGGGAGCGCCAAGGAAGGCGCCGAATCGCGTTGCCATACCTGTGCCAGTATTGTGACGCGAAAACATGCGGAAGAACTGGTGCATTTCCAGGCCGACGCTGCCTACTGCACCGGGAGGTGCTGGCTCCGATCGGTGGCGAGACCCTTCCCGACTGAGGGTATGGGCGCTCATGCCGGACACCCGCGGCCGGCGGATTACGGTGAAATACAAGGAGGTAACCACAGAGCATGGATAACGGCCAACTGTCAGCCCGCGAGGCCAAGCTTGCGGCGACACCGCCGGATAAGATATTTGTTTCCCTCCGCGCGCAGCTCGACAACGTCCGGGAGTGGAACGAGCGGCGCCGGTGGGGCTTGCGTGCTGACGACCTTGACTCTGTTGATCTCATCCCCTCGGCGGCCTCCGCGGCGGAGAACAAGCCGCTCGTCGTTGATGTCATTGCGGTCTACCTCGGCGGCAACGACGAACTCAACGGCGTCCGACGGACCTGCCACGAACTGTGGACGGTGGCCGCTGAGCACCAACCGCACACCTGGTGCTGGGACTGGTACTGGGACAAGTGGAAGGATCGTCCTAAACCGGTGCGCCTGCGCGACGGAATCGTCCATCGGCCCGGTGTACGCCGGGTGACCGTTGACCTGGGCGCTCACTTCAAACCAGGCCACTACCTGCGCCCCGGCAGCGTGCGTGGTCCAGATTCAGCGCACGCCGAAGTGCTCGCCGCCGCTGCGCACTTCCCGCGATGGGTGTGGGCCATGGACGGCAAAACCATCCCTTACACCTGGGCCGCGGGCTATGAGGTAATGATCCGGGAACGCCCAAGCCCTGAGCGTCTCCCCGCGCTGAGTTGGAGCGCATTTCGCCATACCATGAGCCTCACCGCTGGTTGGGCTGATCACGCCCACATCGGATGGGCAGTGCCGACCTGTGATAGTTGAGCACGTTTTCAGGACGCGTTTTTCAATGCGGTGATCCGCTCTTGCTCGGCCGGTGTATCTGCACCCGGCCAAGGCGCCCGTCATTGATGTCGGCGGTCATCCAACTGCAGGTCGGCTGGCGGCGCCGGTCGGTCGGGGAGCCCGGGTTCAACAGCCGCAAGCCGGTAGGGGCCACCGTGTCCCACGGGATGTGGCTATGCCCGAATACCAGTACGTCGGTGTCAGGAAACCGGGCGGCGCACCGTTGCTCCCTGCCGCGCGCCGGCCCTGTCTCATGCACGACCGTCAACCGGACGCCGTCGAGCTCAGCCGTCGCGATGTCCGGCAACCTCGCAGACAACGACGGTCCGTCGTTGTTGCCGACCACTGCGATCAGCCTGTTCGCCCGAGCCAGCAAGGTCTCCAGTAGCTCCACGCAGACCCAGTCCCCGGCGTGTACCACGACGTCGGCTTCGGCTACGGCCCGCCACAGCTGCGCGGGGAGGTCCCGGGCGCGCTTCGGGACGTGTGTGTCGGCCATCAGGAGTAACTTCACGGGGTCTATCGTGCCCTCTGCTTCAACGGCGGCTGCGCCGCCAGGTCCTCGTGGAGCTGGCCCCGATTCCGGCGGGCTGCCGGGCGAGGCATAGCAGCGGATCCTGACTGCAGCGCCGAGTCCTGCACCTCGGCGAAAATCTTCGGCACATCGTTGCGGTAGAAATCTGGAAAGCCGCCGAAACCGTCGACACCGTACTCAATGAAGCTTCGCGATGGTAAACAGCCGGTTGGGGACATAGTGTTGCGCGACCTGGCGCAACAGGTCAATTGATCCCGCACCTCAGTCACCGTCGAGGCTGCGGCAGCCCGGTCGGCCAGAGTTGCCCTCAGGCGGATCTGCATGGTGGCCAGTGCCCCTTGATGGGGAACGCCGTGCCAGCTGATCTGACTCTGCCAACCGCGCCACCGAGACCGTCGATCAGGGCAGTCATCGTCGCGACGAGGCGACAAATGCTCCGCGGTTCCAGCGCTGCCACTGCCTGGTCGTGGCAGTCGGCGGCGGACTTGGTCGAGCAGCCAGCGAAGTAGTGCATCGCGTCGAGATAGGAGTGCTGGGCCACGGTGTGCAGCAGCCGGCGTGCGGTTGTCGAACAGCGGGTTGACCGACCGGCGATCACGGGGCCAGAAAACTTCTGGGCCAGGCCACGAAGGTCGATCGGCGCGTGAGCGGCCCGGCCGGCGGACGTTGGGTAGGCGACGTGGTCTGCGTGCCACCGCAGCCGGCCACCGTGGCCGTCGCCGCGCCAAGGCCGGCGACATGCAGAAGCGCGCGCCGGTTGATGTGCACGGCTTAGAGCTGCTCAGAGCGTTGGCCGCCGAGGCGGTAACGACCCACAACCAGTATCCGATGAATGAGGTGACGATCTGTTGCGGATCGTTTTGCGTTCAAAGCGCCGGCGCCGCCGGCAGGCACACTGGAGGGACTCATGAGATTCGGCGGAAGCATTTTCCTCATCGCCGTCGGACTCATCCTGGCGCTGGCCGTGGATGTCAGCGTGTCCGGCGTGGACTTGGAGATGGTCGGCTGGATCCTCAGCGGTGTGGGTGCGCTGGGATTGCTGCTGAGTCTGGTGCTCTACTGGCGGCGCCGCTCGGTCGTTGTAGAGCCGCCTCCTGTGGGTCCGGACGAATATTCACCGCGGTACTGATCCTCGCTGTACTGGGCGGCGTGCTCGTCCGCCGGAGCCCCGTGGTGTCGCTGACCACCTCGCGCTCACAATAGACGGCCTGCCTGCGGCTGCCACGACGATCTGTCGGGGTGCGTTCACCGCCACTTGTCGGCATTGACCCCTTCGAAACGGCACTCGAGCTCGCCCGCCACAACGTCATTGAGGCGGGCCTTGAGGCGCGGATCACACTGCGCTCGGCGCTGGTGCAGGATCTGACTGACGAGAATTGTTACGACCTGGTGGGTTCCGGTCATGTTCCTGCCGCCAACGTGGCGGCCCAAGGACTCCACCGGGTACGCGCCGCTCTGCGCCCCGGCGGCTGGGCGGTTCTGGGTTCACTCGCGGCCGAGGGGGAAGGGCTCCAGCCCGCAGTCCTTCGTCTCATGAGCGTTCTGTTCGGCAGCCGGTCCCTGTTCGCACATCATGCCGCTGACATGCTGAATGCAGCAGGCTACGAGAGCGTCCGAGTCCTCCCAGCCACCCTGGGCGTGCCGATAGAATGATCATTGGCCGCCGCCCACCGACGTAAGCGGATCTGTCCGGGGTTGACCGTGACCGCTAGGTTGCTGCCGGGACGCCCATGCCCATCGCGCCGTTCAGACCGCGCACTGGTCGAAGCCGGGACTTCAGGTGGCCGTGATCGGTTCGACCGGGTTATTCACAGCGCCTCGCTCCGTACTTTTATGGGTGGTGTAGTGCCGCTTTGGTCATCTCCACGCCGAGCAGCTCGGTGACCACAGGACGTTGGTTGGGGATCTGGTAGCCGCCCAGAACGTTGCTGATCAATTCTTGGGTGGGTAGGGCGCTGAGGAATCGGCGTTCCTTGGCGACGGCCTGACCGATCTTGTGCTGGTCCACTAGCTGCTGCAGTTCGGTAATCTCCGCTTGCACGGTGTCGGTCTGCAGCAGTGCCGTGACGGCGGCGTTGTCCTTATCCGCGACAGTGTGACCGGCGACCGGCGGGAGTGGGAAGCATTTCCAGGCGTACGCGTCATCGGGGTGGCTAGGGGCGGCGTAGGTAGCCACGCCTGGATACTGCACGCGGCAGGCGTCAAGCATGCTGGGCGCTGGCCCGCTGGCGCTGATCGGCACGTTCGCGCCATTGTGCTTTGCACAGGTCGGGTTGTTGTATGCGTAGTTCGGGCCGGTGACACTGCCACGGAGCAGGATCACCGGCCCGGTGGCAGTGGTGCCGTGATGACCCAAACTCTGGCAGTAGCGCGCCAGATCCAGCCCGCCGAGGTCATCCGGCGTGGCGGAGGCCGGCAGCGCCATCCGTAAAACCGCACAGGCGGCGACAATCATGCAGAGGCCCGCCCGACCGGCCCATCGCCGAACCCCCATCCCGGGTCCTCCTTCGCCCATGTCGCGCCGTTGCCGCGCGCCCTGGAGCCCCGTACACCAATCGGATCGGGGCGAGGGCGCGATGTGTTACACAGCGTCTCTAAATCGGAGTCATAAAAGGTTCAGCCTTCGAATCACAGCCTGGTTTCGCGGGGTCCGGTTTCCGCCGACGTGGTCATGGCGGCTGTGCGCTGTCTGCGCTATGGCTTGTCGTAGAGCTGCGGCCGATCTCGCACGTTCGATGGCGCGGCCCGACCTCATCGCTCAGGCAGCCCTGATATTGGACGGTGGTGACGGCGCCGAGGCCGATCGACTGGTCAGGCGGCGCGCCAGGGAACGTACGCCCACCACCCGCTGTATAGGAGGCAGTCGTGCAGCGCACCCAGAGATGGCCCAAGCAGCACAGAACGTGGTCGGCTGGCATGAGAGCCACCCGGTGGCATTCCAGTGGATTTCATCCCCGATCACCTATGATTGTCGAACCGGAGCCAGATCGCGGCCTGGATCACCGCCGCAGTTGAGTACACGGCTGAGTAATTCGGCAGACGCTGCTACGCCGCGCGCCTCACTACCGTGCAGAATTATCGTGCGTGCATGCGATGGCGCGGCTCGGCGCAGCCGCCATCACCGCTTGTTTTGAGGAGGTAACCAGACGTGTACGTCACCGCTATTCATCAGATCACCGATCCGGAGAAGTCCGGCAGGCCGTGCAGGCGGCCACCCCTCCCGTGAGCGAGTTCCCGGCCGGCATCGTCCTGCACAGCACGTTCTCGAATGTCGATGCACCAAGGCCGTCTGCCTTTGGGAGGCGGAGACCGTGGAGACGGTGCGGGATCTCGTCGACTCGGCCGTCGGTCAGTTCAGCCGGAACGAGTACTTCGAGGTGAGCAAGGAGACCGCAATGGGACTGCCGGACTGATCGCCAGACGTACTCCGCCGCTTTTGGCCCTGCGATCGGGCGGGGTGGGAGGTGCGGCATACCCACCGGCCGTCTATGTCTGGCTAAAGGCCATCGCGCACAGCGAACGCGCGTTAGTCCCGGAGACCATGACGCGCCCGTAGACGGCTTTCTTCTCGTGGTGGTACCTAGTTGGCTGTGGGACCTCGGGCGCGAGTGCGGCTGCGCACCTTGAGCGGAGGTTTGTGTCGTCAGGGTCCGAGCTCTGCGGGAGTGCTGCGAGACTCAGCGGACGGGTGTTGACGATCACCGCGCGGACACGTCTGACCTGCGGGCATCTCCGAAGAGAGGGCTTTGCTGTGCAAGCCGAGATCACGCTACTGATAAACGGGGAGACACGATCCCTGACGGTTGATACTCGTACGACGCTGCTCGACGCGCTGCGCGAGCGGCTGGGCGTGATGTCACCGAAGAAGGGATGCGACCACGGCCAGTGCGGGGCGTGCACCGTCCTGCTTGACGGTCGGCGGGTGATCACGTGCCTGTCGTTGGCGGTGGCGCAGGACGGCGCGGACGTCGTCACCGCCGAGGGTCTGGGCGACGGGGAGGCGCTGCACCCGGTGGCGCAGGCATTCCTCGACCACGACGGGCTCCAATGCGGCTACTGCACGCCCGGCCAGGTCTGCTCGGCGGTGGGGATGCTCGCCGAGGCCGCAATGGGGTGGCCGAGCCGGGTCACCGCCGACGTTGCCGCCGAGACCATCGAGCTGGATGGCGAGGAGATCCGGGAGCGGATGAGCGGCAACCTGTGCCGTTGCGGCGCCTATGTGAACATCGTTGCCGCGATCAGCGAGGCGGCCGCGGGGAGCAGCCGGTGATCCCCTTCGACTACCAGCGCGCCACCGACGTGGACTCCGCGGTCGCGACCCTAGTCGCGCGGCCACGCGCGGTCTTCCTCGGCGGCGGGACGAACCTCGTCGATCACCTCAAGCTCGGGCTGCTCAGCCCCGAACTGCTGGTCGACGTATCCCGCCTGCCCTTCGACACCATCGACGCGCTGCCTGGCGGCGGAGTGCGGATCGGAGCGATGGTCCGCAACAGCGACCTCGCCGTCCACCCACTGATCCGGCAGCGCTATCCAGCGCTCGCGCAGGCTGTGCTGGCCGGCGCCTCAGGTCAACTGCGCAACCTGGCCACCACCGGCGGCAACCTGCTGCAACGCACCCGCTGCAGCTACTTCCACGACGTCACCACGCCGTGCAACAAGCGTGAGCCCGGCTCAGGGTGCTCGGCGCTCGACGGGCACAACCGCGACCACGCCATCCTCGGTGCCTCCGAGCACTGCGTGGCCACCCACCCCTCGGACATGGCGGTGGCACTGGCCGCATTCGACGCCGTGGTCCAGGTCCACGGCCCCGACGGCACGCGCGCCATCCGACTCACCGAGCTGCATCGGCTGCCCGGCGATGAACCCCACCGCGACACGCTGCTGCGCCACGGCGAGCTCATTACCGCGGTGGACCTGCCCGACCTGCCGATCGCGGCCCGATCGACCTACCGCAAGGTCGGTAACCGGGCGTCCTACGCGTTCGCCCTGGTATCGGTGGCCGCCGCAGTCGACGTCGCCGACGGTGTCATCTACGACGCCCGGATCGCCTTGGGTGGACTTGCCCACAAGCCCTGGCGCGCCGCGTGTGCCGAGGACCAGCTGCGCGGCGCCCCAGCCACGACGGACATGTTCCGCGCCGCCGCCGCCGCTGAACTTGCTCCGGCGCGGCCACTGGCCCACAACGCGTTCAAGGTGTCGATGGCCGCCAACACCCTCGTCGCCGTCCTACATGAGCTGACCACTCAGGAGAGCCGATGAGCGGCCTGCTCCAACCCCGCGCGATCGGGACGTCCCTGCCGCGCATCGACGGGCTGGCCAAGGTCACCGGCACCGCGCCTTACGCCTACGAGCAGCCCGTCACCGATCCGCTGTACCTGCACCCAGTGCAGGCCAGCATCGCTCGCGGCCGGGTCACCGCGATCGACACCGCCGCGGCCGAGGCCCTCAACGGCGTGGTCGCCGTGTTGACCCACCACAACGCCCCCCGGCTGGCCTCCGATCACGACAAGGAACTGTGGGTACTGCAGTCCAATCAGGTTGCCTTCCGAGGCCAGTTCATCGGCGCCGTGATCGCGGAGACCTCAGAGATCGCCCGTCACGCCGCCGAGCTCGTGCATGTCAGCTACGACGAGCAGCCGCACGACACCGAGCTGCGCGCCGACCGAGACGACCTGTATACGCCCAACGGATTTCAGGCCGACACCGTCGATGGTGACGTCGACGCCGCGCTGGAGACCGCGGCCGTGCGGATCGACCAGATCTACACCACCCCGATGGAGCACAACAACCCGGTGGAGCCGCACACCACGGTCGCCACCTGGGACAGCACCGGCGGGACCGGCAGGCTCACCCTTTATGACTCCACCCAGGGGGTGTTCGGGGTACGCAACGCGCTCGCGCCGGTGTTCGGGCTCGATCCCGAGCGCATCCGCGTCGTCGCCCCGTACGTCGGCGGCGGCTTCGGCTCCAAGGGAATGCCACACGCCCACAATGTCCTCACCGGCCTGGCCGCCCAGGTGGTCGGTGGTCGTCCGGTCAAATACGCGCTGACTCGCCAGCAGATGTTCGCCCTCGTCGGCTACCGCACCCCCACCATCCAGCGCATCCAGCTCGGCGCCGAGGCCGACGGGCGGTTAAGCACCATCGCCCACGACGTCATCGAACAAACCTCGCGGATCAAGGAATTCGCCGAAGGGAGCGCGGCACCGACCCGAATGATGTACGGCGCCCCAAATCGCCGCACCACCCACCGCCTCGCCGCCTTGGATGTGCCGGTGCCGTTCTGGATGCGCGCTCCCGGCGTGGCTCCCGGCATGTTCGCCGGCGAATCCGCCATGGATGAGCTCGCCATCGCCTGCGGCCTGGATCCGATCGAACTGCGGGTCCGTAACGAGCCCGCCACCGACCCCGAGACCGGTAAGGCCTGGTCGGGTCGGCACCTGATCGCCTGCCTACGCGAAGGCGCCTGCCGGTTCGGCTGGGACCACCGCGACCCTACTCCGGCGACCCACCGCCAGGATTGCTGGCTGGTGGGCACCGGGGTGGCCGCGGCAACCTATCCTCGCTGCGCCATGGTTGGGTCCACCGCAACCATCGGCTACCACCACGGCCGCTACCTGGTGCGTATCGGGGCCATGGACATCGGCACCGGCAGCTGGACCGCGCTGACCCAGATCGCCGCCGACGCCCTCACCTGCCCGGTCGACAGCGTGGAACTCCAGATTGGCGACACCGATCTGCCCACCGCGACCATCGCCTCGGGATCCAGCGGGATCACCTCGTGGGGCACCACGATCGTCGAGACCGCCCGGACCTTCCGGGACAAATACGGGCCCGACCCGTCCGACGGCGACGAAGCCCACGCCACCATGCCCGACAATCCCGACGCCGACCACTACGCCATGCACTCCTTCGGCGCCCAGTTCGCCGAAGTGCGGATCAACGCAGACACCGGCGAGATCCGAGTTCCGCGCATGCTCGGGGTGTTCTCCATCGGCCGCGTCATCAACCCCCGCACCGCCCGTTCCCAGCTCATCGGCGGCATGACCATGGGCCTGTCCATGGCGCTGCACGAGGAATCCATCGTCGACAACCGGTTCGGGCACGTCATCAATCACGACCTCGCCGGCTACCACATCGCCACCCACGCCGACGTCAACAACATCGACGCCACCTGGCTCGACGAGCCCGACCCCCACTCCAACCCCATGGGCTCCCACGGTGCCGGCGAGATCGGCATCGTCGGCGCAGCCGCCGCCATCGCCAACGCCGTCCACCACGCCACCGGCATCCGCATCCGCAACCTACCGATCACCCCCGACAAACTCCTGCACTGACTGCACTCAACGCGCCCATTCCGACTCGACGAACAGAGCCTCCGGCGAGGTTGGTTCGGGCACATTTTCGCCAAGCTCGACCTGTCGAACCGAATTTCGGCTGTATCCAGTCGACCCGGAGGTGCACCTCGTCCTGCTGTTCTGGGGCCTCGACCAGGGGCGCGACGCGTTGTGGACCGCCCGTGACGCCATCTAGGCGCTACCCGAGAACACCGCCCCGCTGCTCGTCGTCGCGTTGAACGCGCCGCCCGCCCCATTCGTCCCAGAGCAGCACCGTCTCGCGCCGGGGTACGCGCTCCTGGTCGTCCGTGGCACCGATCCGTGCCGCATGCCCGCCGTTGTTCGAGTTCATCACCCGATCCCCTACACGGCGCTGCAGCAGATATTCGATGACAGTGCCTTTCGTGGGGAATCCGAGCCTACGAGAAAGCGCTCTACGAGCAATGCCGGCCTAATCCGCACACCACAGGGCTTCCAGGCAGACCGTCACACGCCGCTGGTTGAAGCCAAGCCACACCCGCCTTCCATGCCACCAGGTGAGGGGCTGTGGGAGCTTAACTACCTATGAGCCGTGTTCGCGATGGATCGATGGGGAGGGAGCCACACACGCTCACGTGGTCGCCGCCTCCAGGACGACGACGTATCCGCTCAGCCTGCCCGCTTCCGAGGACCCGTCGACGGCAACAGCGCCCCGCCACTTTCTGCTACTCGCCCGCGGCCGCGCGCAGCCCAGCTTGGCGGAGGAATTCTGGGACGTCGATCTCTGGGGACGTTTGTTCAGCGTACAGGGCAAAGTCACAGAACAAGCTGATCATGTAGCTGAGCGCACTGTAAGCTCTGCGACCGACCTGAGCAGCTGCGTTCTCCATACATTCGGTAATCACAGCCCGGAGCGCCTGCGGAGTCCGCGGAAGCTCCACAGACCACTCCAGCTCTTGTGCAGCGAGATCTTCAACCAACATCGATAAGCCTGCGGTGACCTCCGGGTCGTCAGGGTCTTTGCCGTCGCGGTTTGCGAAATATATTTGCGCGGCGAGACCAATCACGAGCTGTTGGAGCTCAAAGTCGTCCATGGCGTACGAGTGTGCTTGACCCGCTGACGAGGCTCAAGTCCGCCCGCTTCTTCTTTCCCAGGACCCTGCACACCGCCCCGCGACCGGCCCCTTGATTGGGAGAAGCGACTCCTGGTAAGTTAGCCAGCATCCCAGGCACCGGCCGCCGAGGTCTGCGCTCTGATTCCGCATGCGAGTCGATTCAATTGATTAGGCGATGCCGTTTGCGCTGCCATGGGCCCGTCCCGGCCATACAACACTGCGTAGATGCTGCTTCGGCTTGCCTTCAGTCGTGGTAGGCCAAAGTATCATGCCACCCTACTCCACTACGGCGAGAGCGTCGATCTCGACAAGCATACCTGGCGGCAATTGTGTGTAAACAGTCGTGCGCGCCGGGAAAGGCTCCATCAGGAAGTCGCTCAAGACGCTGTTCATCTTCCTGAAATGGCCCTCTTCGGTGAGGTATACATGCATCATTACCACGTCAGCAAAAGAGCAACCAGCTTCTTTAA
>DASVWA010000279.1:0-12085 GCA_036389855.1 Pseudonocardiaceae bacterium | reverse complement strand
CGCTCCACGATGCAGCACGCGGTCTGCGACGGTGTGTGCCACGAGCGTGGTCTTGCCGGTTCCCGGACCCCCCAGCACCCGCAGCGGCCCGCCACCATGCTCCAGCACCCGCTGGGCGTCCGGCCCCCAAGCGGCAGTGCGGACACCCGCAGTTACGCAGCGAACCAGGATGGGCACGCTGCGCATGCAACCACGCCGCTCCGACAGCGGGCGGCTCGGGAGGACGGCAGTGCTGGAAGACGAGGAGCTAGAGCGGGTACGCGGCATAGTGTCGGCGATCCCCGCGGGCTCGGTACTGGCCTACGGCGAGGTCACGGCCCGCTGATTTGCCATGGCACCGGGTGCTACGCGCCGACGGCACCCCAGCGCCACACCTCGCCGCCGAGCAACTGGCCCGATTGCGCGCCGACGGTGTGCTAGCCAAAGACGGGCGGGTCCCCATGTGGCGATACCACGCTGGGCCGTTCCTTCCTTCCCACCAGAAGCACTGATAGCGCAATCGGAAGTTTTCAGTGACGCTGAAGTCAGCCCAAGCAGCAATGCGCGAATTGACAAATCTTTCGGAATCCGCATCCGCTCATGTTGGCGATCGGGTAGCCGGCCGAGCCGGATTGGTCACCCGTAGTGAGCTCACTGCAGGGCGGCAGCATGTTAACCAGCCGGAAACTGTGTGGCACGGAACTGTTAACCACGCCGAGCCCATATTATGCGCTGATCAGGGAAACTTCGTAGAGTTCGCGGATGATCGCAGATCACAGGTTGGACCGGTGCTGCCCGGCAGACGTGGAATATGAACAACATGTTACGCACGCCGCACCGTCGCATCGACGGCAATGTGAGCGCTGGCTGTCCTTCTTGAAGGGTACCAAATCACCGTCTAGGCTTAAGTGGAATAGCCGCCCGTAAACGTCGTTTTATCCGAGAGGTGGCGTGCGTGCTCGATACCTCCGACAGCAGCGCGAGTGCTGGCATGGACACCGGCTTCGCTGATTCCCTGCTGCGCATCGGCAGGCATTTCCAGCGCGGGGACGCATCAGCTGATCTGCGCACACTTCACCAGATAGGCGGCCGATCAGCTGACGTTTTTTACCGTGACCGCTGGGCCTACGACAAGGTGGTGCGCTCAACCCACGGCGTGAACTGCACCGGCTCCTGTTCATGGAAGATCTACGTCAAGGACGGGATCATCACGTGGGAGGCGCAACAGACCGACTACCCGTCGATCGGTCCGGACAAGCCGGAGTACGAGCCGCGCGGTTGCCCGCGCGGTGCGTCGTTCTCCTGGTACACCTATTCGCCGGCCAGGGTGCGCTACCCGTATGTGCGCGGCACGTTGCTGGAGCTGTACCGGGAGGCAAAGCAGCGACTCAAGGACCCGGTGCTGGCCTGGGCCGATGTGGTCGAGGATCCCGAGAAAGCCCGCCGGTACAAGTCTGCGCGCGGCATGGGCGGGTTCGTGCGCGCCGAGTGGTGGGAAGCCGTCGAGATCGTCGCGGCCGCACACGTGCACACCATCAAACGCTACGGTCCCGACCGGGTCGCTGGATTTTCACCGATCCCGGCCATGTCGATGGTCAGCCACGCCGTCGGCGCCCGGTTCATCTCGCTGGTCGGCGGGGCCATGTTGTCGTTCTACGACTGGTACGCCGACCTGCCGGTGGCCTCGCCACAGGTGTTCGGTGACCAGACCGACGTCCCCGAGTCCGCCGACTGGTTCGATGCCGGCTACCTGATCATGTGGGGCTCCAACGTCCCGGTCACCCGCACCCCGGATGCGCACTACATGACCGAGGCCCGTTACCGGGGGCAAAAGGTGATCGTCGTGTCACCGGACTACGGCGACCACACGAAGTTCGCCGATGAGTGGTTGCCGGCACGGCCGGGCACCGACGCCGCGCTGGCCATGGCCATGGGGCACGTGATCCTCAAGGAGTTCTTCGTCGACCGGCAGACGCCCCGCTTCACCGACTACGTCAAGCGCTACACCGATCTGCCGTTCCTGGTCACTCTCGAGCAGCGTGGCGGGGCGTACGTCCCCGGCAAGTTCCTCACCGCCGCCGACCTGGGTGACGCCGGCGAAGGTGCCCAATCCAAGACTGTGCTGCTGGACGGGGGCAGCGGTGAACCGGTAGTCCCGAACGGGTCGCTCGGCCATCGGTTCACCGGCTCCGGGGAAGGTCACTGGAATCTCGACCTGCACGGTGTCGACCCGCTGCTGAGCATGCACGGTGACGGCGGGGTCGAGGTGCACCTGCCCCGGTTCGACACCGCCGAGCCTGGCGTACTGCGCCGTGGGGTGCCCACCCGGACGGTCGCCGGCAAGCTGGTCACCACGGTGTTCGATCTCCTGCTAGCGCAGTACGGGGTGCACCGGCGGGAGCTTCCGGGCATCTGGCCCACCGGGTACGACGACGCCGAGCAGCCCTGCACTCCAGCCTGGCAGGAGCCGATCACCGGGGTGCCGGCGGCCGCGGCGCAGCGCATCGGTCGGGAGTTCGCCGACAACGCCGAGCGCTCGGGCGGCCGGTCGATGATCCTGATGGGTGCAGGTACCAACCACTGGTTCCACTCCGACCAGACGTACCGGTCGTTCCTGGCACTGGTGATGCTCACCGGGTGCCAAGGGGTCAACGGCGGCGGCTGGGCGCACTACGTCGGTCAGGAGAAGTGCCGGCCGATCACCGGTTGGTCGACGCTGGCCTTCGGCCTGGACTGGCAGCGGCCGCCGCGGCAGATGCAGGGCACTATCTACTGGTACCTGGCCACCGACCAGTGGCGTTACGACCCGTTCACCGCCGAGACGATGGCCTCACCGCTGGCGAACGGACGCTTCGCCGGGCGGACCGCGGCGGACAACATCGCGCTGGCCAGCAGGCTGGGCTGGATGCCCAGCTACCCCACGTTCGACCGCAACCCGCTGGACCTGGCCGATGAGGCGCAACGACTGGGCAAAGACGCCGCGCAGCATGTCGTCGAGGGGTTGGCCACGGGACACTTGCGGTTCGCCTGCGAGGACCCGGATGCGCCGGAGAACTTCCCGCGGTGCCTGACCGTGTGGCGGGCCAACCTGCTCGGCTCCTCAGCCAAGGGCAACGAGTACTTCCTGCGCCACCTGCTGGGCAGCGACTCCAACCTGCAGGCCACCGACCACGACGGGGTACGGCCCGTCGAGGTCACCTGGCGCGACGAAGCGCCGGTCGGCAAGCTCGACCTGCTGCTGTCGCTGGATTTCCGGATGACCAGCACCACCCTGTTCTCCGACGTGGTGCTGCCCGCCGCCACCTGGTATGAGAAGCACGACCTGTCCAGCACCGACATGCACCCCTACGTGCATGCCTTCTCTCCGGCGATCTCCCCGCCGTGGGAGACCAAGACCGACTTCGAGGCCTTCCACCGGATCGCCCGCGGCTTCTCCTGGCTGGCGGAGAAGCACCTCGGCGTGCGCCAGGACATCGTGGCGGTACCGCTGCTGCACGACACCGCCGACGCCACCGCCCAGCCCGGCGGTCGGGTGCTGGACTGGAAAGCAGGCGAGTGCGAGCCGGTACCCGGCAAGACCATGCCGCGGCTGATCGTGGTGCAACGCGACTACCCGGCGATCGGCGAGAAGATGGCCGCGCTCGGTCCGCTGGTGGAACGGGTCGGCCTGACCACCAAGGGCGTCACCGTGCATCCGGACGCCGAGGTTGACTACCTCAAAGCGGCCAACGGCGTGATCGCCTCCGGAAGGACTGCCGGTCAGCCGTCGCTGGCCAAGGATACCCACGCCGCTGAGGCGATCTTGGCGCTGTCCGGCACCACGAACGGCAGGCTGGCGGTTGAGGGCTTCCACGCCTTGGAGCGGCGCACCGGCACCAAACTCGCCGACCTCGCCGCCGAGAACGAGGGCAAGCGGATCACCTTTGCCGACACCCAGGCGCGCCCGGTGCCGGTGATCACGTCACCGGAGTGGTCCGGCAGCGAGGCCGGCGGCCGGCGCTATGCGCCGTTCACCATCAACACCGAGCGGCTCAAGCCGTGGCACACGCTGACCGGGCGGCAGCATTTCTTTCTCGACCACGACTGGATGTCCGAGCTCGGTGAGCAGTTGCCGATTTTCCGGCCGCCGCTGGACATGACCGCGTTGTTCGGCGAGCCGAACGTCGGCGCGAACAACGGGCACCTCGGTGGGCCTAGCAATGGGCACCGGTCGATCACCGTCCGGTATCTCACCCCGCATTCGAAGTGGTCCATCCACTCCGCGTACCAGGACAACCTGCACATGCTCACGCTGTCCCGCGGCGGGCAGGCGATCTGGATGTCCGATGTGGACGCGGCCAAGATCGGCGTGGTGGACAACGAGTGGATCGAGGCGATCAACCGCAACGGAGTGGTGGTCGCCAGGGTGATCGTCAGCCATCGGATGCCCGAGGGCACCGTGTTCATGTACCACGCCCAGGAGCGCACCGTGGGCGTGCCCCGCATCGAGAAGACCGGCAAGCGCGGTGGCATCCACAACGCGCTGACCCGGCTGATGATCAAGCCGACCCACCTGATCGGTGGCTACGCCCAGCAGTCGTTCGCGCTGAACTACCACGGCCCCACCGGTAACCAGCGTGACGAGGTCACCACCATCCGCCGGCGCAGCCAGGAAGTGACCTACTGATGACGCTGAGCGACGCTTGCGGAGCGAACCGATGAGACTCATGGCGCAGCTGGCCATGGTGATGAACCTGGACAAGTGCATCGGCTGCCACACCTGCAGCGTCACCTGCAAGCAGGCGTGGACCAACCGGGGCGGCGTCGAGTACGCGTGGTTCAACAACGTGGAGACCAGACCGGGACAGGGGTATCCGCGGCAGTACCAGGATCAGCGGCGGTGGAAGGGCGGCTGGACGCTGACCAAGCGCGGCCGGCTGACGTTGCGCTCGGGCTCACGGTTCAAGCGGCTGCTGAACATCTTCGCCAACCCCGACCTGCCGACGGTAGCCGACTACTACGAGCCGTGGACCTACGACTACGACAACCTGCTGTCCGCACCGCCGTCGGACACCACCCCGACGGCCCGGCCTACCTCGCTGATCACCGGGGAGGACACCAAGGTCACCTGGGGCGCCAACTGGGACGACGACCTGGGCGGCGGCCCGGAGCAGATCGGCCGTGACCCGCTGCTGGCCAAGGTGTCCGACAAGGTGAAGTTGGAGTTCCAGCAGACGTTCATGTTCTACCTGCCGCGGATCTGCGAGCACTGCCTCAACCCGTCGTGCGCGGCGTCCTGCCCGTCCGGCGCGATCTACAAGCGCAGCGAGGACGGCATCGTGCTCGTCGACCAGGATCGCTGCCGCGGCTGGCGGCAGTGCGTATCAGGTTGCCCATACAAGAAGATCTACTTCAACCACAAGACCGGCAAGGCGGAGAAGTGCACGTTCTGCTACCCGCGGGTGGAGGTGGGCATCCCCACGGTCTGCGCGGAGACCTGCGTCGGGCGGCTGCGCTATATCGGGGTGATGTTCTACGACGCGGACGCGGTGCTGGCCGCGGCTTCCGCGCGCGACGAGAAGGACCTTTACCCGGCACAGCTGGGTGTGTTCCTCAATCCGCACGACCCGCGGGTGGTGGCCGAGGCCGAGCGAGCCGGTATCTCCCAGGAGTGGATCGAGGCCGCGCAGGCGTCCCCGATCTACAAGTTGATCGTGGACTACCAGGTGGCGCTGCCGCTACACCCGGAGTACCGCACCATGCCGATGGTCTGGTACATCCCGCCGCTGTCGCCGGTGGTGGACGTGCTGTCGAGCACCGGGCATGACGGCGAGGACCCCGGCAACCTGTTCGGCGCGATCGACGCGCTGCGCATTCCGGTGGAGTACCTGGCCGAGCTGTTCACCGCTGGTGACGTCGGGCCGGTGCGGGCCTCGCTGCAGCGGCTGGCCGCGATGCGCGCACACATGCGCCGGGTCAACCTCGGGGAGCCGGTCGACCCCGAGATCGCCGAGTCGGTACGCCTGACGCCGGCCGAGATCGAGGCGATGTACCGGCTGCTGGCCATCGCGAAGTACGAGCACCGCTACGTCATCCCCAGCGCGGCCGGCTCCGATGCCCACCGGCTGGATGCCCTTGCCACCGGATGCAGCCTGGAGTCCGACGGCGGCCCAGGCATGACCGCCTTCGATGTCATGGATGACAAGTTCCACCTCACGGCGCAGCCGGCCGACAGCAACGGTGCCGCGGCCCCGGCGGACAAGGGGCGCCGGATCAACCTGCTCAACTGGGACGGTAAGAACACCAATGGCCTGTTCACCGCCACGCCCGGCACCAATGGCGCGGCGAAGGACCAGGCGCACGCGCCAGAACACATCCCATGAGTCCGGCCTGGTTGGGTCGCCGGAAGGCCGAGACATCCACCGACGAGCTGGCCGAGCTGCATCAGCGGATGGTGTGGCGGATCGCCGCGCTGCTGCTGGACTACCCGACACAGCAAACTTTGGACCTGCGTGACGAGCTGCACGCAGCGGCCGGATCGCTCCCCGCGGCGGCAGGACCCGCTCTGGTGTCGTTCGTGGAGCACATGGATCGGACGCCGCCGATCGAGCTGGCCGCGTATTACGTGGAGACCTTCGACCTGCGCCGCCGCAATTGCCTGCATCTGAGTTACTACGCCTACGGCGACACGCGCAAACGCGGCATGGCGCTGCTGCGGTTCAAGCACGCATACCGGTCAGCGGGTGTCACGCTGGGCGAGCACGAGTTACCAGACCATCTGGCGGTGGTGCTGGAGTTCGCCGCGACCGTCGACCCGGTGGCTGGCCGGCGGCTGCTGGCCGAATACCGGCCGGTCGTGGAGCTGCTCAAGCTGTCCTTGCAGGACTGCGGGTCGCCCTATACGGCGGTGCTCGACGCGGTGTGTGCCACCCTGCCGGAGCTCAACGTCGCTGACCGGCGCCGGGTTGCCGAGTTGGCTGCGCAGGGTCCACCGGAGGAAGAAGTGGGCCTGGAGGCGTTCGCGATGGACCCGATGCTGCAGGAGCAGATGGGAGGACGCCGGTGAACACGCTGCTGTGGCTGACCGTGCCTTACGTGGCATTGATTTCGTTCGTGGTCGGCCACATCTGGCGCTACCGGCATGACCAGTTCGGGTGGACCACCCGGTCCTCTCAGCTCTACGAGAGCAGGCTGCTGCGGCTGGGCAGTCCGCTGTTCCACTTCGGGCTGCTGGCGGTGCTGTTCGGTCATGTGCTCGGCATCGGCGTGCCGGCGGGCTGGACCGAGGCGCTTGGTGTATCAGAGCACTCCTACCACCTGATGTCGGTCTCCATCGGCACGGTGGCCGGCCTGGCCACGGTCGCCGGGCTGGCGATCCTGCTCTACCGGCGGATCACCGTGGCAGCGGTGCGCAAGGCCACCACCGGCATCGACAAGGTCATGTACCTGTTGCTGACCGCGGCGATCATCACCGGGATGCTGAACACAGTTGGCAGCAACCTGCTCGGTGGTGGCTACAGCTACCGGGCAACGGTGTCGCCCTGGTTCCGCAGCCTGTTCACCCTTTCCCCACAACCGGAGCTGATGGCCGGTGTCCCACTCAGCTTCCAGGTGCACAACCTCGTCGTGCTCGGGCTGCTGGCCATCTGGCCCGGCACCCGCCTGGTGCACGTGTTCAGCGCACCGCTGGGTTATCTGGTCCGGCCCTACGTCGTCTACCGCAGCCGCGATGCCCACCCCGGCGCGCGCCGCTACGCCCGTGCCTGGGAACAACCCGCACCAACACCATCCAGCCCCCGCCGCTAGCTGACCGTGCCGTCACTCGAGCGGAGCCGGACGGCGAGCGTCCCCGAACCTGTCGTAACCGTACGGCAGACTGCGCCGGGTGACCGTCCGCCTCACTTCCGACACCGCGCAAGTGCGGAAGGCGCGTGGAGCCTTCTTCACCCCACCTGAGCTGTGTCGGTACGTAGTGGGCTGGGCGATCCGCTCGGCGTCAGATGAAGTGCTGGAGCCTTCGTGTGGGGAGGCCGCGTTTCTGCTGGCGGCCGGGGAGCGGCTCGACACGTTAGCCGCGTCTGCGGGCGAGATGCGCAGCGGCCGCAACAGCATCGAATCACCTGGTACCGAGTTACACGGTATCGAGCTACACCGTGATAGTGCCCGGCAGGCGGAGGCGCTCGTCCGGGCCGCTGGCCATCAGGCACACGTGATCGCTGGAGACTTCTTCCTCATCCCGCCGGTTGCCCGCTACGACGCGGTAATCGGCAACCCTCCTTACATCCGTTATCAGGACTTCGCCGGGGAGTCCCGGGCCCGCAGCCGCGAGGCAGCGCTTCGGGCCGGCGTGGCACTGACCCGGCTGGCTTCGTCATGGGCCGCGTTCACGGTGCACAGTGCGCTGTTCCTGAAGCCGGGTGGCCGGCTCGGGTTGGTACTTCCGGCGGAGCTGCTGTCGGTGAATTACGCCGCGGAGGTGCGCAGATTCCTCATGCAGCGGTTCGCCCGGGTGCGCTTGGTGTTGTTCACCGAACGGGTCTTTCCGGGGGTGCAGGAGGAAGTCGTTCTCCTGCTCGCCGACGGTTACGGGCAAGGGCCGGCCAGCCATTGCGAACTCCAGCAACTCCCTACTGCTGCAGATCTGGCGGGTGCAGCTCCGCTGATCCGGACATGGAAACCGGACCCGGTCGAGGGCAAGTGGACATCGTCACTGCTGTCCACCGCGGCGCGGGAGGCGCACCTGACCCTGCAACGAAGCGGGCAGTTCACCACGCTGCAATCCTGGGGTGAGACCACCCTGGGCATGGTCACAGGTAACAACAAGTACTTCGCCCTGCCTGCAGACCGCGCCGCTGAGCTCGGCCTGCGCAGCGATGAGCTGGTGTCAGTGTCTCCGCCAGGGTCGCGCCACCTGCGCGGCCTGGCCTTCACCGCTGCCGCCCACCAGCAGCTGGCCCGGACCGGGTCGTCGACCTTGCTGTTCCGGCCAGCAGGTCAGCCGTCACCAGCAGCCAAGCGCTATATCCGAGCCGGCGAGCAACTCGGGGTGCACACCGCCTATAAGTGCCGGGTTCGCTCGCCGTGGTGGCGGGTACCACTCGTACCACCAGCTGATGTGTTGGTGACCTACATGAACGCGGACAGTCCCCGGCTGTGCGCCAACCACGCTCGAACCCATCACCTCAACTCCGTACATGGTGTGTACCTGCGCCCTGAGTTGCGAGGGCTGGGCATCGACTTACTGCCGCTGGGCACGTTGACGTCGATGACGTTGCTGGGCGCCGAGACGGTTGGCCGCGCCTACGGTGGCGGCATGCTGAAGCTGGAGCCGAAGGAAGCGGATCGGCTGCCGGTTCCTGAGCCGGGTCTGCTGCAGCAGGCCCAGACGGTGTTGACCGCGATCCGCCCGCAGGTTGCGGCTCTGCTGGATAGACCCGGAGGGCTGGCCGAGGCAGTCAAGCTCCTTGATGACGTTCTTCTCGTCGGTCAACTCGGTATCGCTGCCTCGGAGGTGAATTCGCTGCGGGACGCTCACGCCGAGCTGGCCGCCCGCCGCGCAGCCCGAGGAGGCGCTGGCCGTGGCCTTTCCGGTAGCTGATATCGATACTTGGTTAGTGGAAGTGCCCTCCTGATGCCGGGACAGGATGAGCCCTCAGACCTGTACGCGTTGCTCGAGCCGCTCGTCGCGCAACGCCCGGAATTGAATCCGTGGGTACCCATTTCGGTAGGTGCCATGCAGTACCTCCCGGACTACACGCTGCTGGAAGCCATGCTGGGTGTTCCCGTCGGGGAAGGCGCCGGCTCGCAGTCGGGCCGGCTGGCAAAGGCGGCCGACGCCTGGGTGTCCCAGGAGCTTCGGCGGGCCGGCTTTGGCGCAGACGAAGTCTGGCCGCGGCTCACAGCACCAAGGATCTTGCCGCGAGAGGTCAACCTGTTCGTCAAGTCACTGCCTGCAACAATTCGGAGCACCGCGGAGGCCAGTCTCGCGCGCAACCGGGCAGTAGCCCCATCGGACGCCCGCATTCTGGGGCGAGCGTACGTCAAACAGGTCGATGTGTTGGTTGCGCAGTGGTCGCGTGGGACGGAATTGCTTGTGTCGACGAAGACAATGGTGGCATCATTCCGCAAGAACCTCGCTAACCGATTCGAGGAAGCCTACGGGGACGCTAAAAACCTCCGGGGTCGTTACCCCCTTGCGGCGATGGGTTTCCTGTTCATCCTGCGTTCGACCGCGCTTCGGGAGCCGGGCACAGTAGAGCGTGCGATAGACATGCTGCGCAAGCTCAGGGCGGAGGCTGACGTCTACGACGCAACCTGTCTCCTCGTCGCGGAGTGGAGTGACGCCAATCCCGCGGCCGGCGTACGCCTACGCCATGACGCCGTGCCAGATGATGTGAATGCGGCAAGGTTCCTGGCGACACTCGTTGATGCCGTATTGGCGCGAACCCCCGTTGAGATGCACGTGGAGGTGCGGCAGCGGCGAGAGCACCGGAACTTACCGCTCGACGAAGGAGACACGCCGTAGATACGTCGGGTCAGTACTGCTGAGGAGCTGGCTGCAGGCAAAACAGCCGTCCACTTATAGTGTTTTAGCTGCTATATCCGGGCGTGTGCTGGCGAGAACGGGGGTCGATGAGTGACCGGGTCGCCGTCCGACGCCTGGGACCACTGGCGTCAGCAGCTCAGCCCTAGGGACTACGACGCGCGCTGGCGGCGCATGGAAGCCGCGGGCGCCAACCCTCATGGCGAAGCGGATTTTGTGTTCTCCTACGGTCCTCGCTCTGTGCTGGACGCAGGGTGTGGTACTGGCCGGGTGGCCATCGAGCTGGCTCGCCGCGGGCTGGACGTCATCGGTACCGACCTTGATCAGGACATGATCGCTTTGGCGCGCGCCAAAGCGCCCGAGCTGACCTGGGTGCACGCTGATCTCAGTGAGCTCGATCTGACGAATCGGTTCGACGCCGTCGTGCTTGCCGGCAATGTCATCCCGTACGTGGCTGTCAACCGGCATCAGGCAGCGGTCATTTCGTGTGCGCGACACCTGACGCCGAACGGGCGGCTGATCGCCGGATTCCAGCTGCAAGAGTGCTGGCCGTCCGTGGCGGACTACGATCTGTGGTGCGAGAACGCCGGCCTTGCCCTCGAGGCGCGGTACGCCACCTGGGATCGACACCCGTTCACCGATACTGGCTCCTACGCCGTGTCAGTGCACCGCTGTGGTGTTACCGGATGAGAGCAGTCCTAGCAGCCGTTCTTGTTCCGACCCGGACACGGCACCGGGGACGAGGGCGTACAGCGAGCCACGGTTACGGCTGGTTCGCCACTCGGCCGGGCAGGTGGACGTGAGTCCGTCCTTCACCGCTTCGTAGATCACCGCATTGCGCGGTTCGGTGCCATGCGGTCCCCCGTCGATCAGAGGCGCAGGCGCCATGATCAAGTGGGTGCCACCTGCCGTTGGCTTCTCGGCGTGGGCCTGCGTGCTGGTGATGGAGGTGTAGTGGATCCGGCCGGGTGTGTCAACGCCCCGGTTGAGGCGCAGCAGGATCGGGCTGGATTGGCACGTGTAGGGCCGGTAGCCATCGGCGATGAGTCAGCCAATCATCTGGTTGCGATCGGCCGGAGAACCGATCCTGCCGTGCACGAGCAGCACCGGATAGCCGGTATTGGCTTGCCCCAACGCGGGTGAGAGCACGGCCATCGCCGCGAGCAAGAGCAGTGTAGCCAGCGCCACGCGCATCGCCGCGCCGTGCCGACGTCGCGAACCGCCGAAGCCCCCACCGCGCATGTCAGTCCTTCCGGGGCAAAGCCGCCGTGTGCCCGCTGAATCTGGACCAGTGGGAGTATTACGTTTGTTCGTGGTGCTGCATGACTGCGCCAGTCATGCGCTGCGCAACACCGCAGCCGTCCCCGCGAGGTGGGCCAGCCGGTCAACCACCCCCGGGTGCACACCCAATGGGTCGGCCACCACATCTGCCCCTACCTCGGTGAGCCTGCAATGAAACAGTCCGGGAGACAGCAGCCACGAGGCCACCGCCACCGTGGGCTCACCAGCCGCTCGCAGCCCCGCGATTAGGGGTGCCATCTCCGGTACTCCGGTGGCGATGAACCCAACTCGAACCCGGCGACC
>DASVWA010000278.1:0-6681 GCA_036389855.1 Pseudonocardiaceae bacterium | reverse complement strand
AGCCCAATAATTCCGCCTACTATTGTGTCGCTGACGTAATGCTTTCCTGCTTTGACCAATGATAAGTGGCCAAGCAGGGCCATTGTTCCCAGCGGAAAGAAAGCGATGGGGTCTTCCAGCGATGCCCCAAAGACGTATGCTACTTCTGCTGCATTATGACCGGACGGAAAAGATCCTCTGATAACTTGCGGCTTTCGAGGCCGAGAGTGGCGGGGCTGAGCCCGTCCAAACAGAGGTTTCGGTAGATTGCCGGCGGCAAGCCCCAGTAAGTAACAGAGAGACCCTCGCAACGCTGCTCGTCTTCCTCTCTCCCCACCCTTAGCCACCATAACCGCAGTAGCGAGAATCCACAGAAGGGGCTGTCTCGTTATGACGCCGATGCGGGCAGCCGTTTTAGGAACTAATTTTTGCGAGAGGCGATTATCTGCCATGGTGCTCCTTGTCTGTTGCATCCTCTTTAGCTGATCCGCTCACTGCCCACACCACGAGCGCACACAGGCAGGACCGGTTCATCCTGCAAGTACTTGCATCTCCTATGGTATGCCCAGATGCCCCGTTCGTTGATAGGCAAGGCTCCCGATCGAACGGCATCGTCTCCATCCCTGCGTGGCGATGGGAATGCCTTGCTTCCGGTAGTTGTGCGGCCTATCGGGCAGTAGCCCGCATCGTCGATCGTGGAACAGCGGGTCGCGGTTCGAGTCCCGTTTGTCGCACTGGTTGTAGCGGAGCCTTGACGACCGCCGCCCGACACCCGGAATAAGCCTCTCAGAAGATCAAGACGGCGCCCCTGCGGGTGCCGCGTCGGCGCTCTGTGGATGCAGCCGCCGGCGCTCGGGCGGGGTGTGTGGCTTCCGGTCGGTCCCCGCGCGGCAGGCGGCTGCGACGCTGGCGCCGATTGAATCGCTGGCTCCATGGCCGAGCTGGCCCCGATCATCGCATACCCGGAGGAAGAGTGGCGGCGTCGCCATTCTGGCGCCGAATCGCCTACTCCGAGCGATTCCGAATGATGCAGATCTATGTCGCGGCCGACATCGCGACCTACGAGTACGACTGCACCGGTCGGAGCCGAAGGACCGGCCCGCTCACCGAAGAGTTTCCAGCAGAGTGCATGCCCGGCGAACGCACCGGCCCGTCGTTCGAGCGAGGGACAAGACGCCGAAGCGGAGCCGTGCGATCGTCGGCAAGCCGAGTACACGAGGTTCCTGCGTGCGGGCCCACGAGTGCGAGCCAACCTCGACGAACTGGTTCTTGCCGACCCTGATCTCGCGACGGAGCCTGCGCCCATCGCCGTCAGTGTCTGCCCGCAGGGGGTTCATCCGGTGACTGGATGGAAGGGAAAAAGGAGCACCCGACCGAGGATGTCCAGGTCGGCCGATGAGCGGCCGACCTGGACATCGGGATCAGGCGAGGTCGAACCGATCGAGGTCCATGACCTTGTCCCACGCGGCCACGAAGTCACGCACGAACTTCTCCTTCGCGTCGTCGCACGCGTAGACCTCCGAGATTCCACGGAGCTGGGAGTTCGAACCGAAGACGAGGTCAACGGCGGTGGCGGTCCACTTGACCTCACCCGTGGACCGATCCCGACCTTCGTACACGTTCTCAGCTGAGGTGGACACCTTCCATTCCGTGCTCATGTCGAGCAGGTTCACGAAGAAGTCGTTGGTCAACGTCTCGGGCCGGTCGGTGAAGACGCCGTGTGGAGCTCGTCCGAAGTTGGCGTTCAGGGCCCGCATGCCGCCGATCAGGACCGCCATCTCAGGAGCGCTCAGCGTCAACATGTAGGCCCGGTCCACCAGCAGGGTCTCCGGCGACAACTTCTCTCCGGCTCGCAGGTAGTTGCGGAACCCGTCTGCGGTCGGTTCGAGCACGCCGAACGACTCCACGTCGGTCTGCTCCTGCGAGGCGTCCGTGCGCCCCGGCGCGAACGGGACCGTGACGTCGTGTCCGGCGTTCTTCGCCGCCCGCTCGACGGCCGCGCATCCGCCCAGGACGATCAGGTCGGCGAGCGAGACCTTCTTGCCGCCCGACTGTGCGCTGTTGAAGTCCTGCTGGATCCGCTCGAGGGTCGGCAGCACCTTGGCCAGTTCGGCCGGGTCGTTGGCCTCCCAGTCCTTCTGCGGCGCAAGGCGGATCCGCGCCCCGTTGGCCCCGCCACGCTTGTCGGTGCCGCGGAAGCTCGCCGCCGAGGCCCAGGCGGTGGAGACCAACTGGGAGATGGACAGCCCCGAATCGAGGAGCTTGCCCTTGAGGGCGGCGATGTCCTCGTCGGTGATCAATTCATGATCGACCTCGGGGACGGGGTCCTGCCACAGCTGGGGCTCCGGAACCCACGGGCCGAGGTAGCGCGAGATGGGTCCCATGTCGCGGTGCAACAGCTTGTACCACGCCTTGGCGAACGCGTCCGCGAGCTGGTCCGGATTCTCGTGGAAGCGCTTGGCGATCGGACCGTAGATCGGATCCACCCTCAGCGCGAGGTCCGACGTCAGCATCATCGGGGCGTGCCGCTTCGACGGATCATGAGCGTCGGGCACGGTGTCCTGGGCCTCGGGATTCTTGGGGGTCCACTGCTTCGCGCCGGCGGGGCTCGTCGTCAGCTCCCAGTCGTACCTGAACAGGTTGTCCAGGTACCCGTTGTCCCACTTCGTCGGCTCGTTGGTCCACGCGCCCTCCAGCCCGCTGGTGAGCGTGTCGGCGCCCTTGCCGCTGCCGCAGGTGTTCCGCCAGCCGAGGCCTTGCTGCTCGAGGGGGGCACCCTCAGGTTCCGGACCGAGGCAACCGGGATCGACGGCACCATGGCACTTGCCGACCGTGTGGCCGCCGACGATGAGCGCAACCGTCTCCTCGTCGTTCATCGCCATCCGACCGAAGGTCTCTCGGATGTCCCTGGCGGAAGCCAGCGGATCCGGGTTGCCGTTGGGCCCCTCCGGATTCACGTAGATCAGACCCATCTGTACGGCGGCGAAAGGACCGGTGAGGTCCCGGTCGCCGCTGTAGCGCTCATCTCCCAGCCACGTGTCCTCAGGCCCCCAGAAGATCTCCTCGGGCTCCCAGGTGTCCTCACGCCCGAAGGCGAAGCCGAACGTCTTGAACCCCATCGACTCGTAGGCGCAGTTGCCAGCGAAGATGATCAGGTCGGCCCAGGAGAGCTTGCGGCCGTACTTCTGCTTGATCGGCCAGAGCAACCGGCGCGCCTTGTCGAGGCTCACGTTGTCGGGCCAACTGTTGAGGGGAGCGAAGCGCTGAGAGCCGCTGCCGCCGCCGCCCCGGCCGTCGGCGATGCGGTACGTGCCCGCGGCATGCCAACTCATCCGAATGAAGAGCCCGCCGTAGTGGCCGTAGTCGGCAGGCCACCAGTCCTGCGACGTCGTCATCACCTCGATGATGTCCCGCTTCAGCGCGTCGAGGTCGAGGGTCTTGAACTCTTCTGCGTAGTTGAAGTCCTCGCCCATCGGATTAGACAGGGGCGAGTGCTGGTGGAGAACACTCAGGTCCGGCTGGTTCGGCCACCAGTCCCGGTTCGTCCTGGGCCGAGTCGCCTTGGGAGTCGGGGAGGGGATTGCTGGGTTCTCGCTTTCGTTGACGCTGTCAGACACGTCGGTCCTTCTCCTGTCTCGCTATTCCTCTGATGGCTGGTTGCTCTTGACGTTGGTTGCTCTGAATCCAAGGCTGTGTTGCTCTGCTGGTGTCGAGCGCTGCGTGTCTGCGATCAGCCGCCGGACGTGGCAGAAGTTGCCGCGACACACTCGGGACATCGGCCCCAGTAGATGACCTCGGCTTCGTCGATCTCGTAGCCCGAGTCGTCGGCGGCCGTCAGGCACGGGGTGTAGCCGACCGCGCAGTCGGCATCGGCGATGGCACTGCACAACCGACAGACGACGTGGTGGTGGTTGTCCCCGACCCGTGCCTCGTAGCGCGCCACGGAGCCCGTCGGCTGGAAACGCCGCACCAGACCCGCGGCAGTCAGCGCGCGCAGCACGTCGTAGACGGCCTGGTGGGACACCTCACCGAGATCCTCACGCACGACACCGATGATCGAGTCCGTGTCGGCGTGCGGATGGTCGTGCACCGCGGACAGCACCGCTACCCGAGGGCGCGTCACACGCAGAGCAACCCCGCGCAACATGCGCTCGAAGTCCGAAGTCGTTGACACGCTCCGAAGCGTGCCCCAATTTCTGGAACCAATCAAGAATCTGTGACACTGCGTCGGCCCTCGACCTCATGTTCGGCCGGGCGGAGCACGCAACGTGGCCGACCTGGCTGCCGACGGCATGGGTTCACGATGCCTCGTGTCTGGGCGAACGGGTGTGAACCGGATCATGTTGTGCCGTTCGACCGCGCGGTTGAGCGCCTGTTGCAGGGTGTCCAGGTCGGGGATGTCGAGGTTGTTGACGTCGATGCTTCCTCGGCCAGCAGCGGCGCGAGCTCGGGCAGCATTTCGTTGGCGAGCCCGGGGGTGAACTGGATCTGCGGTAGCTGGGGTGGTGGTTCCAGGCTGCGCCGACGCATGTCCGCCATCGCGCATCCTCGCTCCGGTCGGCGTCGTGCACGCGCAGATCGCTGCTCTTGGGGAAATACTGGCGCGTAGCAGACCATTGGAGAGAGATGAGAGATCGATATCAAGTGGCAGCGCGGGAGATCGTAAAGCGAATCTTGTATATCACGATTGCCACGGTTTCGTCAGAAGGAAAACCGTGGAACAGCCCGGTCTATTCAGCGTTTGATACCGAAGGTAACTTCTACTGGACGTCGGCTTCAGAGGCTCAACACTCCAGGAACATCGACGCAAATGGCGACGTCTTCCTTGTGATCTACGACTCGACAGTTCCCGAAGGCACCGGGAAAGGTGTCTATGTGGAAGCTCACGCGCAAGTGCTTGCTGATCCAGCAGAGATTGTCGAGGCGAGACGTCACTCATCACTGCGGGCGGGACTACCTTTAGACGATGGACCCGATCGGTTCCGCGAGGGTGGTATCAGGCAGGTCTACCGGGCGACCCCCAAGCGACTCTGGATAAACGACGCCGAACGGAGAGGGGATGCAGTTGTGCGTGATGTCAGAGTTCAACTTCCGCTCGATACGTTGCACGGTCTCGTGACATGGTGACGTTGTTCATTCGTGGCAAAACAGGACAAACGGAGTCCGAGCTAGACGTCAACTGTGCAGCACTAACGGCGACCCACTCGGTCGGCCAGATCGATCATGGTCACCAAGGATACCCACCAGGGACAGGGAGTTGTCGCGCCAGCTCACTCGGCCGGTGATCGCCAGCGACGACGTCTAGTACTGCAACGGCACTCGGGCGTGTCGTGAGATGCTAAGCCTGTTCGGCGGTGATGATCACCGCGTGGTGAATCTTGCTGGGTGGGTCGCGTCGTTGGATGCGGTGGTGGAGTTGATCGCGGGCCGGTTTGGCCGGGTCGAGCCGCGTCGCCGGGTGGGCGCGTATTTGCGTGGTCTGCTGGCCGGGTTAGAGCGCAAGAACGGCTGGACGTTGGCTGAGCACGCGGGCGCGGTGTCGCCGGACGGGATGCAGCGGCTGCTACGCACTGCGGACTGGGACCTCGACGGGGTGTGTGATGACGTGCGCGGATACGTCCTGGGCCAGCTCGGCGACCAGTCCGGGGTGTGGATCGTCGATGACACCGGGTTCATCAAGAAGGGTGTCCGGTCGGCGGGGGTGGCCCGCCAGTACACCGGCACCAGCGGGAAGATCGACAACTGTCAGCTCGGGGTGTTTTTGGCCTACGGCTCCGCGCGTGGGCGGGCGTTGGTGGACCGCGAGCTGTATCTGTCCACGTCGTGGACCGAGGACGCTGATCGCTGCGCGGCCGCCGGGATCCCGGCCGAGACCGGGTTCGCGACCAAGCCCCAGCTCGGTGTCGACATGTTGGCCCGCGCGCACGCTGCCGGCGTGCTGGCGGGCTGGGTGACCGCCGACGAGGCGTTCGGTCAGAATCGCGCGTTCCGGTCCTGGCTGGCCGCCCACGAGGTGCCGTTCGTGCTGGCCACCCGCAGCGACGACACGTTGACCTGTCCCGACAGGCGCCGCCACCAGGCCAAAAGGCTCGCCGCGCTGGCCGGTGACCGAGCATGGGAACGCCGCTCGGCAGGGCCGGGCGCGCACGGCGAGCGGCTTTATGACTGGACCGTTCTCGCCCTGGATGCCACCGCCAAGCCCGACGGCCTGCCAACGGGATGGGGTCACTGGCTGCTGGTTCGCCGGCAGATCGACCCGCAGCCAGGTAAGGACCCTGAGCTGGCGTTCTACCGATGCGCTGGCCCCGCTGCCACGCCGGCGCCGGAGCTGATCCGCGTCGCGGGCGCCCGGTGGGCGATCGAGGAGTGCTTCCAGACCGCGAAGAACGAAGCCGGTCTGGACCACTACCAGGTCCGCGGCTACCGAGCCTGGTATGCCCACATCACCCTTGCCATGCTCGCCGCCGCATACCTTGCCGCCACCCGCGCGCAGGAGGCCAAAAAGGGGGACCCGCGGCCGGTCGCAACGGGCTGATCCCGTTGAGCAGCAACGAGATCCGCCGCCTGCTCGCCGCTCTCGTCCTCACGCCGATCGCCTGCGTCACCACCACGATCACCTGGTCGAACTGGCGAAGACGCCGCCAACACCAAGCCCGTGCCTGCCACTACCGGCGCCACGGTCACCGTCCACCATGACCTCGA
>DASVWA010000277.1:0-4137 GCA_036389855.1 Pseudonocardiaceae bacterium | reverse complement strand
GGTCGTGCTGTGGCATTGGAAGGGCTCCTTGGGTGACGCCACCCAGAAGCAGAAATCAGCCGGCCGGATGGCGGGAGTGTGAGGTCACGTTGAGCTGCACACCACTGGCAGCCATGGCCACTCGCCTCCTCCCGTTGCTTTTCTACCGTTGGGGCCCGCGTGGCGGGCACCTGCCGTCGTCGTGGCGTACAGCGTGGCCTGACACGCCGGTGGTGGGCAACCGATTTTCGGGCTTAGAACTGGTAGGTCCGTGCCACGACAACGGCGTCGCTGTCCGAGTGCCGTGGCGCGAGGGTTGGTGGGCGCGGCCGGAAGCCGGGGAGGTGAGCCAGCCCGTGGGTCTGGTCGTAGACGGAGACTCGCAGCGGGCCCTGGTGTGTGGTGCGCAGGGTGAGATCGATGCCCTCGGGCGGCAGGTCGCCGAAGCGCACCTCGGTGGGCCATCGACCTCGTCCGGTGCCCACGAGGGCGACGTCCGCGGGGGCGAGCCCGGGTGCGGTGGCGGTGACCTGGTCGATGCGGTAGTCGATCCGCAGCACCACGGTCGGGGCGAAGCGCGGAGAGGAGACATGCAGCTCGACGGTGCCGCCTTGCCGGGATCGCAGGGTCACCTCGGGAGTGGGCATGGGCACGGTGGGGGCCGGGCCTGTCCACATCGGACCGTCCTCGAAGCCGACCACGGCGTACGCGGAACGTTCAGTCACATAGGTGCGGGTCCATTGGGCTGGTTCGGTATCCTGGCTCACCCAGCGGGCCAGACCGGTGTCGGCATCCAGCACATAGGCCAGGTTCGCGCGGCGTGGATGGGCCGCATCGACTCGGTCCACGGCCAGGCCGGCACCGGTCAGGGCGAGCACCAGGCCCATTCCGGCGACCGCAACCAGCACGGCGCGACGCTTGCCGAGGGGCTGGTCTACCGATGGAACGAGCAACTCGACCAGCGGCAGCAGGGTGAGCCCGAACAGGGCCAGCAGCACCGCGGCCGCCCCGCCTCCTGCCAGCCCCGCGGCGTCGAAGGTGCCCACGCCCACCGGCATCAGCAGCACCACGGACGGGATGATGCCGGCGGTTATGACTACTACCGGCCACACCGAACGTCGTGATACCAGCAGGGCAGCCAGCCCGCCACCGGCCAGGAACAGTGCGGGCAACACGACCAGGTGCGACGTTGCGGATGCGACCCAGGCGCTGAGTACGCTGAGCAGGGCTAGCCAGGCCAGCGAGCCGCAGGCCAGCGCGGCCGGGCCGAGCCGGCGCCGCAGCAGCAGGTACCAGGTCAGCACGGCGAGTCCAGCCAGCGCGGCGGCGGCCAACTGATAGAGCTGCGGGCGATAAGGGAACGGGTTATCCGCGTAGTCGGGTCGCAGCGCCACCATGACCCACCACAGGCCCTGGACCGCCACGGCCGCAGCGGCCAGCGGCAACACGACCGAGACGGCGCTGAGCAGCAGCTGTGGAATGCTCATCAGCCGCCGACGCCGGGCCAGCGCCACGAAACCGGCGAGCACGATGAGGGTGAACAGCGCCAACGGCCACACCAGAGCGGTCGGATAGATGATCACGGGGCCGAGGAAGCGGAAGAAGATCACATCGTGGTCGGTGGTCAGCGTGGCCAGATCGATGTTTCCCAGCGCGCGGGTCAACCCGAGCATATTCGCCCCGTGGTGCTGCAGGCTGGCCCGGTCCAGATTGGTGATGCTGTCGCCTGAGGTGTGGTAGCGCGCCGCGCCCTCGATGTAAGCGAAGTTCATGCCGGGCAGGCCGGCCCCGGCGAACTCGGTGAAGTCGGTGTTGTTGGGCAGCAGCCGGTAGAACTCGGTCAGCGAGGAATCCCCGTGTGGGTGCGGTGCGGCCTCGGCGAACACGTCGACCAGTGCCGCGTTGTCCCGCGATGTCTCGAACATCAACGAAGGGCCACTGATCCCGCGGGCCTCCCAGTTGAGCACGACCGCCCGCTGCCGGACCAGCGGGTGGTCGGCAAAGGCAGCAGCGCCGAGCAGTCCGTTCTCCTCGCCATCGGTGATCAGCAGTACCAGGTCGTTACGCAGTTGATCACTACCGCGCAGCGCGCGCACCGTCTCCAGCATCGCGGCGATCGCGGCCCCGTCGTCGGAGGCACCCGGTCCGGCTGGGACCGAGTCGTAGTGGGCGGCGAGCACGACGCTGCCGGTCGGGTCCCGCCCAGGAAGGGTGGCGACGATGTTGTCCACCCGGCCGAAGGCCGCAACGCCCTCGGCGCTGACTGCTCCGACCGCGCGGTCGGTCTGCACCGAGAAACCCGCTGAGCGCAGTGCATCGACCAGGTAGTCCCGGGCGCGATCGCTGGCCGAGCTGCCCAGTGGGCGAGGCTCGGTGGCGAACTCTCCCAAGGCAACCAACGCCCGCTGCGCACTGAACTGCTGGGCCGGCGCCGATGCAGGTACCGGGCTGGGCGGCCGTTCGGACAGCAGCGTGAGGACCGCGATCACGACGACGCACAGCGCGCCCAACGCGGCCGCCGCGCGGCTACCCGTGATGGCTGCCAACCCAGGCCACCATGCAGATCGAGAGACTCACGCCCGCGACGGTAACCGGGAGCACCGACATCTCGCGGCGACGGATACGCTGCGACCCTTGCGAGGGCGGCATTCGAGGAGCTCAAAAGCGTGATCACCAGGCTGTCGACGTTGTTCCTACGCACCTTGCGCGAGGATCCGGCTGACGCCGACGTGCCCAGTCACAAGCTGCTCGTACGTGCCGGATACGTACGCCGGGTCGCTCCGGGGGTCTACTCATGGCTGCCGCTCGGGCTACGGGTGCTGCGCAACATTGAGGCAGTGGTGCGTCAGGAGATGGACGCGATCGGCGGGCAGGAGATCCAGTTCCCTGCGCTGTTGCCCCGGGAGCCCTACCAGGCCACTGGCCGCTGGACCGAGTACGGCGCCAACCTGTTCCGGCTGCGCGACCGCAAGGGCGGCGACTACCTGCTCGGCCCCACCCACGAGGAGTTCTTCACGCTCACTGTCAAGGGTGAGCTCAGCTCCTACAAGGACTATCCGGTGATCCTCTATCAGGTGCAGACCAAGTACCGCGACGAGGAGCGCCCCCGTGCCGGGATCTTGCGCGGTCGCGAGTTCTTGATGAAGGACTCCTACTCCTTCGATCTCTCCGACGAAGGATTGGCGCGCTCCTACCGGCTCCACCGCGAGGCATACATCAAGATCTTCGACCGGCTCGGGCTACGGTACGTGATCGTGTCGGCGATGTCCGGCGCGATGGGCGGCTCGGCCAGCGAGGAGTTCCTCGCCGAAGCCGACACCGGTGAGGACACCTTTGTGCGCAGCACCGAGTCCGGGTACGCAGCCAATGTGGAGGCGGTGACCACCCCGGCACCGCCGGAACTGCCCATCGATGGCGTGGCGCCGGCGCAGATCCTGCATACGCCCGACACCCCGACCATCGACATGCTGGTCGACCACCTCAACGCGGCAGGCTTGGGTCGCACCTTCAGCGCCGTGGACACCCTGAAGAACGTCATGGTCAAGACCCGGCCACCTGGCGCGCAGGACAGCTGGACCCTGCTGGGTATTGGAGTTCCCGGCGATCGCGAGATCGACATGAAGCGGCTGGCAGCCGCGGTGTATCCGGCCGAAATCGCGCTGCTCGACGACGCTGACTTCGCCGCGTACCCGTTTCTGGTCAAGGGCTACATCGGGCCGGGGGTGCTGGCGGCAAACGGCGTGCGGTATCTCGTCGATCCGCGAGTCGTGCCGGGCACGGTCTGGGCTACCGGCGCGGACCGGGCCGACCACCATGTCGTCGATCTGGTCTGCGGCCGGGACTTCATCCCCGACGGCACGATCGAGGCGGCGCAGGTTCGCCCCGGCGATCCGTCACCCGACGGTGCGGGCACCCTCGTCACCGCCAGGGGCATTGAAATTGGCCACATCTTCCAGCTCGGCCGCAAGTTCGCCGATACCTTCGGCTTGGACGCGCTGGGGCCCGACGGCAAGCCGATCCGGATCACCATGGGTTCCTACGGCATCGGCATCTCCCGGCTGGTCGGCGCGATCGCTGAGCAGAGCCACGATGCGCGCGGCCTGATCTGGCCACGCGCGATCGCCCCCGCCGACGTGCACGTCGTGATCGCGGGTAAGG
>DASVWA010000276.1:0-13243 GCA_036389855.1 Pseudonocardiaceae bacterium | reverse complement strand
GGCACGCATCCAGCCCGACCGATCCGACCAGTCGATCGCCATCTTGACGTTGGCGGGGAACACCACGACGAACAGCAACGCGGCGAGCAGCCCACCGAAGCGCCGGGTGCGAGGCGCCGCGATCAGTGCGGCGACCACTAGCTCGGTCACTCCGGAGACGTGGGTCCAGGTGCGGGCGGAGCCGGGCAGTTGCTCGGGAACGATTGCGTCGAACGGCCCAGGCACCGTGAAGTGCAGTATCCCGGTGCTGGTGAGCAGGGCGACCATCCCAGCGGCTGCGGTGGGTTGGCGGGCGCGCATGGAGGAGATCATTCCACCCCGAGCCAGCGGGTCACCAAGGTTCTGACGAGCACCGAGGTGCTGCCCTGACAGGGGGTCAGCCCGGTTATCGTGTCCTGCACCACGACCACCCGCGGCTCCAATACACCTCGCGCAGCGGCCTTCTGGAACCTAGTGGCAATGTGCAAGCCATCGAGACCGCCTTCCGGAACCCTTCAGCGGCTGAGTGGGTGGCTGATGGCAAGGTCGGGATCGGACAGCGCGGCCATCGCCATCCGCCGAAGCAGCGCGGCCACCTGCTGTGGATCGGAGCCGGGAGCGCTGCGTGGCGTGGAGTTGAGCAGCCCGAATGCCCCGTGGGCAGCGATCCGAGCAGCCTGGGCGGACAGCTCGGGGATGAGTTCGCGCAGCGTGTCCACCCAGATCTGCAGGTAAGCCCGCTGTAGGGCACGGACCTGATGTCGCACCTGCACAGGCAGGTTTGCCAGGTCACGGTCCTGCACCGTGATCAGCTGGGGATGTCGTAGCGCGAAGTCCACGTGGAACTCGACCAATTCGGTCAGCGCCTGGCGGGGGTCATCAGTGCGAGCTCGAGCACGCCCACCGTCGAGCAGGTACTCGCTGATGCCGACGAGCATCTCGGCCAGCAGCGCCTCCTTGCCCGGAAAGTGCCGGTACAACGCAGGCCCGCTGATGCCCACCGCGGCACCGAGCTCGGCGATGCTCACCCCGTGGAACCCGTGCCGAGCGAACAGTGTGGCCGCGACTTGCAGGATCTGCTCCCGCCGGGTCGCACCGCCCGCTGCGGAAGGCAATGCCATGGGCAAGACCCTAGCGGGCGATGTTAATGAGCGCTAACGTCGTTAATGAGCGCTAACTGCGGTGCATGGAAAAGGGAGCGACGATGGACGTCCTGGCCAGCCATGTTGACTCCGCAGGCTCAGCCGCGCATAACGTCCAGGCGCACGCCGCAATCGTCGCCGACCTGCGCCAGCGGCTCGCAAAGGCCCGGCTGGGTGGACCGCCGAAAGCTCGACAACGCCATGTCGAGCGCGGCAAGCTGTTGCCGCGCGACCGCGTCGACACGCTGCTGGACCCGTCCTCGCCGTTCTTGGAACTGTCCCCGCTGGCGGCTACCGACATGTACGGCGACGAGGCACCAGGCGCGGGAGTCATCACCGGGGTCGGGCGGGTGGCCGGGCGGGAATGCGTGATCGTCGCCAATGACGCCACCGTCAAGGGCGGCACGTACTACCCGATGACGGTCAAGAAGCATCTACGTGCCCAGGAGGTGGCGCTGCACAACCGCCTGCCATGCCTTTACCTCGTCGACTCCGGCGGGGCCTACCTGCCCGAGCAGGACCAGGTGTTCCCCGACCGGGAGCACTTCGGCCGGATCTTCTACAACCAGGCGACGATGTCCGCGCAGGGCATCCCGCAGATCGCGGCGGTGCTCGGTTCCTGCACCGCGGGAGGCGCCTACCTGCCGGCGATGAGCGATGAGACGGTGATCGTCCGCAACCAGGGCACGATCTTTCTCGGCGGCCCCCCGCTGGTCAGGGCGGCGACGGGCGAAGTGGTCAGCGCTGAGGAGCTCGGGGGCGCAGACCTGCACTCCCGCATCTCCGGGGTCACCGACCACCTCGCCGACGAAGACGCGCACGCGCTGCAGATCGTCCGCTCCATCGTGGCGACTCTCGGCCCCCGCCCGCCCCGGCCGTGGGAGGTGGTCGCCACCGAGGAACCTGCGTTGGACGGGATTCACGGCGTGGTGCCGGTGGACAACCGCACTGCCTATGACGTCCGCGAGGTGATCGCTCGGATCGTCGACGGCAGCCGCTTGTCGGAGTTCAAGGCCGAGTACGGTGTGACCCTGGTCACCGGCTTCGCCCGGCTGCACGGGCACGCGGTGGGCGTCGTGGCTAACAACGGGATTCTGTTCAGCGAGTCGGCGCTCAAGGGCGCGCATTTCATCGAATTGTGCGACCAGCGCGGCATCCCGCTGGTGTTCTTGCAGAATATCTCCGGATTCATGGTGGGCCGGGAGTACGAGGCCGGTGGGATTGCCAAGCACGGCGCTAAAATGGTCACCGCGGTGGCGACCACCCGGGTTCCCAAGCTGACCGTCATCATCGGCGGCTCATTCGGAGCGGGAAACTATTCGATGTGTGGCCGGGCGTACTCGCCGCGCTTTCTGTTCATGTGGCCCAATGCGCGGATCTCGGTGATGGGCGGCGAGCAGGCTGCCATGGTGCTCGCCGCTGTCCGGCGCCCCGGTGAGCCTGAACCCGAGGTGGCCTTCAAGGACCGCATACATGCCCAGTACGAGCAGCAAGGCCACCCTTACTACTCCACGGCCCGGCTGTGGGACGACGGGGTGATCGACCCGGCGGACACCCGGATGGTGCTCGGACTGGCGCTGTCCGCTGCCGCCAACGCGCCACTGGAACCCAGCCGTTTCGGCCTCTTCCGGATGTGATCGGCGTGTTCGAGACAGTTCTGGTGGCCAACCGAGGCGAGATCGCGGTCCGGGTAATCCGCACGCTGCGCGCCATGGGTATCCAGTCGGTTGCCGTGTACAGCGACGCTGACGCCGACGCGCGGCATGTCCGCGACGCCGACGTCGCCGTCCGACTCGGCCCTGCGCCCGCGGCTCACAGCTACCTGTCCATCCAACGGATCTTGAACGCCGCCGCGCGCACCGGCGCGCAGGCCGTGCATCCCGGCTACGGGTTCCTGTCGGAGAACGCCGCGTTCGCCCGAGCCTGCGCGCAGGCCGAAGTGGTATTCGTCGGCCCCCCTGCTGCCTCTATCGAGGCGATGGGCGACAAGATCCGCGCCAAGCAGGCCGCGGCGGCCGCCGGCATCCCGGTGGTGCCCGGCAGTGACACCGCAGGCCTCGACGACGCGGCGTTGGCCGTCGCGGCCGAGGCGATCGGGTACCCAGTGCTGCTCAAGCCGTCCGCCGGCGGTGGGGGCAAGGGCATGCGAGCGGTGCATCGGGCGCAAGACCTGCCCGAGGCGCTCGCCGGAGCCCGCCGGGAGGCCCGCGCAGCCTTCGGCGACGACACGTTGCTTGTCGAACGGCTGATCACCAGGCCGCGGCACATCGAGATCCAGGTGCTGGCTGATGCGCACGGTGCGGTGGTGCACCTCGGCGAGCGCGAGTGCACCCTGCAGCGGCGGCATCAGAAGATCATCGAGGAGGCACCTTCGGCGCTGCCGGACGCTGCACGACGGGCCCAGCTGGGCAGCGCCGCGGTGGCCGTCGCGCGAGCGGTGGGATACACCGGCGCGGGCACCGTGGAGTTCATCGTGCCGGCCGATGCTCCTGATCAGTTCTTCTTCGTGGAGATGAATACCCGGCTGCAGGTCGAGCATCCGGTCACCGAGCTGGTCACCGGCCTGGACCTGATTGAGCTGCAGCTGCGGGTGGCCGCCGGGGAGCCGCTAGCACTGTGCCAGGACGACGTCCGCATTCGCGGCCACGCCGTGCAGGCGCGGATCTACGCCGAGGACCCTTCCCGTGGTTTCCTGCCCACCGGGGGCCGGGTGTTGTCTCTGCGGGAGCCCACCGGATCCGGCATCCGGGTCGACTCCGGGCTGGTGCTGGGCGGCACCGTCTCCAGTGATTACGATCCGCTGCTGGCCAAGGTCATCGGTTATGGCCCGGACCGGGACACCGCGCTGCGCCGCCTGGACACCGCGTTAGCGGGGATCAGCATCCTGGGCCTGGGGGTGAACACGGGCTTTCTGCGCGCGCTGCTGGTCGATTCCGACGTGCGCGCCGGTCAGCTGGACACCGGGTTGGTCGAGCGCCGCGTCGATGGCTGGGTCGGCGAGGCCCTGCCCGACGACGTGGCCGCCGCGGCCGGGTTGCTCGCGTTGTTGGCGCTGGAGCCCAGCGGACCGGTGGTGGATCCGTTCGCACTGCCCGGTGGCTGGCGGGTCGGCGAACCGTCCTGGACCCGCTGGCGGCTGCTGGCTACCGACCTGGTGGAGGTCCACACTCGGGGGCGGGCCGGCGCGGCCGATGTCGCCGTCGGGCAGGGCAAGCCCGTCCCAGCGTCAGCCTGGTGGGACGGTGCAGACCTGGTAGCCACCTTGGACGGGATCACCCGCCGCTACACCTGCGCGCGGGACGGCGCCGTGGTGTGGTTGGGCCGCGACGGGCACAGCTGGGTGCTGCGTGAGCTCGAAGGCGCGCGGCGCGTTGCCAGTGACGTTGCGGGTGCCGGCCCGGTGCTTGCTCCGATGCCCGGCACCGTCACCGCCGTCGAGGTCGACGAGGGCCAGCAGGTCATCGCGGGCGCCCGATTACTCGTCATCGAGGCGATGAAGATGGAGCACGTGCTCACCGCACCCATTGACGGGGTGGTCCGCGAGCTGCACGCCCGTCCCGGCGGCACCGTCGCGCGTGACGCGGTGCTCGCCGTTGTCGAACCAGCGTGCACGAGATGACGACACACTGCGCAAGAGAGCGCGACACACGGTGCGTGGGGTGGCGACACACCGGGCGGGAGAGGAGGACACGCCATGGAATTGAGTGAGGAGCATGCGGCGCTGCGTGCCACTGTGGAGGAGTTCGCGCACAAGGAGGTCGCACCGGTCATCGGGGAGCTGTACCAGCGCGGTGAGTTCCCGTACGAACTGGTGGCGAAGATGGGTGCGATGGGCTTGTTCGGGCTGCCCTTCCCCGAAAAGTACGGCGGGATGGGCGGCGACTACTTCGCGCTATGCCTGGCGTTGGAGGAACTTGCGCGGGTGGACTCGTCGGTGGCCATCACGCTGGAAGACAGCGTGTCGCTGGGCGCGATGCCGATCTACCGGTTCGGCACCGCGGAGCAGAAGCAGCAGTGGCTACCGGAGCTGTGCGCCGGCGACAAACTGGGCGCCTTCGGTCTCACCGAACCCGGCGGCGGTTCCGACGCGCGCGCTACCCGCACCACTGCCCGGTGCGACGACGACGAATGGGTGATCAACGGCTCCAAGGCATTCATCACCAACTCCGGTACCGACATCACGTCAGTGGTCACGGTCACCGCGATCACCGGCGTCAGCGGCGGCCGCAAGGAGATCTCCGCCATCATCGTCCCGGCTCGGCAACCGGGCTTTACGGTCTCCGAGAGTTACTCCAAGGTCGGCTGGAACTGCTCGGACACCCGCGAACTGTTCTTCGACGACTGCCGGGTGCCGGTAGACAACCTGCTCGGTGAGCGCGGCCGGGGCTACGCGCAGTTCCTGTCCATTCTGGACGAGGGCCGTATCGCGATCGCTGCGCTGGGTGTCGGCCTGGCCCAGGGCTGCATCGACGAGTGCGTGTCCTACGCGCGGCAACGGCACGCTTTCGGCCACGCCATCGGTAGCTACCAGGCTATCCAGTTCAAGATCGCCGACATGGAGGTGCGGGCGCACACCGCCCGGCTGGCCTACTACCAGGCCGCGGCGCGGATGCTGCGTGGCCAACCGTTCAAGAAGGAGGCCGCGATCGCCAAGCTGGTTTCCTCGAACGCGGCGATGGACAACGCTCGAGACGCCACCCAGGTCTTCGGCGGGTACGGGTTCATGAACGAGTATCCGGTGGCCCGCTTCTACCGCGACGCGAAGGTGCTGGAGATCGGTGAGGGCACCAGCGAGGTACAGCGCATGCTCATCGCTCGTCACCTCGGCGTCGGCTGACCCTCCTCCAGACCAATGAGCCCGGGGTAGGCTCGAATTCCTGGTGCGGGCGGCAGGAGGTAGCCGTGAGGGTGAACTATCTGACCAGGCCGCGGGAAAACAGGCTGTTCCGACAGTGCCGCAGAGCCTGGGATCTCGCCGCCGGGGAACGGCAGCACTACGAGCCGGTCGAGCAGGCGCAGGTGTTCGACTTTGGCGAGGCGATGCACGATGCGCTGGACGTGTACTACTTCCCGGGCATGTGGGAGTGGAACCGGACGATCGTGCGGCCGCTGGCCGTGGCCGGTTTCGAGAAGTCGATGCGCAGGCAGCGGGCGGCCTACACGCAGACCCGTGACCTGTCCGCGGAGCAGGTTCGCGACTTCGACCAACACCTGGAACTGGGCGCTGGCGTGCTGGAGCGCTACTTCGAATGGGCGCTGGAGGTCGACCGCTTCACGCCGATCCAGGTCGCAGCGCAGTTCGACATCAACGTTCCCGACCCGGATCACCCCGACAGCGGTCTGCTCACACCGGACCGGCGCCCTATCCAATACCGCGTCAAGATCGACCTGGCGGTGATCGACGACCACGAGCTGTATTGGCTCGTCGAGCACCGAATCATCACCGATTCAGCCTGGCCAGGCCTCGACCAGCTCCGGCTCGACGAACAGGCTCTGACTCGCAGCTGGGCCTGGCAGCTGCACTTCCTCGCCCAGCTCGAAGGCACCATTTACAACGAGCTGCGTGCGACCCTCCCCGACCCGGCGCGGACCTCCGAGGTCGCGCTCGGGGCGGTACCCGGGCCCGGTGGCATTATCACGCAGCGCAGCACCGAATCCTTCCGCCGCACCCACCTTCCCAGGACTGAGCTGGAGATTGAGCGGCGGGGCGTCGCCGTTGCGCGCGAGACGCAGGAGATGACCGATCCGTCGCTGCGGATTTATCCGACGCCGTCCTGGGAGCACTGTTCGGTCTGTGCCTACCGGTCACCTTGCGTGGCGATCAATCAGGGGCTCGACGAGCAGCCGATCCTGCAGGCGTCCTACCGGCAACGCGTCGGCGAGGATTTCGAGCCGGGGCGCCTCGGCTCGGTATGGGGATTCGTCCCCGAAGTCCACCGGGTCGCCGAGCACCGGCCGCCCAGCCAACGGCAGTGACCGGCTGACTGAAGTGCACTTGCGAGTGGTGAGCTGGAACGTCGATTCCCGACCGACTGGGCTGCTGGACGCCAAGGTCGAGCTACTCCGCCAGTTACGGCCTGACCTCGCGCTACTTCAAGAGATCGGCCGGCCGGTCTACCGCGCGCTGCTACCGCACCCGTCGGCACATCAACGGATGCACCTCAAGTCGAGGGTTTTCTCCTGGGGCGCGCTGTCCACCGACCTGTGCGACCGGCGGGCTAGCGAGTACCGCCTCGGATGCGCTGTGCTGGGAGTCCCCACCACCGCGGTGCTGGATTCCTCCGTGCTCAACCGGGCCCCGTTCGACGTCCGCGACCCCGTGCGGCTCGGATTCCTCTGGCGGACCGTAGCAGCGCGGGTCGCGCTGTCCACTGGCGCGCTGATCACTGTGTGCAGTGTCCACGGTCGTCCCGGAGCCAGCCCTCCCCCGCCCGAGTTGCAGCGAGCGTTCCACGCCGGGATCGCGGGATGGCTCGCCACCGTGCCCGGTCCAATCATCTTCGGCATGGACGCCGGCCCACCAGTACTCGATGGCGCGGACCCGTTGCTCGGCTCTAATCCAGTGCACGGCCTGCGCGAGGTCGTGCGCGCAAGTCACGACCACATGTGGGCCACTAGCGACCTAGAGGTGCTCGACGTCCAATGCTTGGCGGACGAGGCCGCAACGGCAGGCAGCGACCACGCCCTGTTGCTCGCGGATCTGGCACTGCGCACCTCGTGCTAGCGCTCGCTGAGCTCGCTGACAGTTTGTTCGAGGTGGGCGATGCGCCGGTGTGCGGCGGCGAGCTGGTGTTCGAGGCTGACGATGCGAGTGGCGGCTACCAGGGGCATGTTCTGATCGAGCAGTTCGCGCACCCGGGTAGCGAGGGTGAGTTCCGCGCGGCTATAGCGACGTTGGCCGCCGGCGGACCGGTCCGGGGTCAATAGCCCGGCCGCGTCGAGGCTGCGCAGGAAGGCGGGTTGCACGCCGAGCAGGTCCGCGGCTCGACCCATGGTGTAGGCCGGGTAGTCGGCATCGTCGAGTTTGTCCGTAGTGCCCTGCGGTCGTATCACCTGGCCTCCGGGCGTGATGAGGGCCCGGGCAGCCACGGTAAGAACAGCTGCCCGGGCCCTAGCGTGTGAGGTGCCGTCCTGGTGGTGTCACCCAGAACGGATGAACTCTCCTTGGCGGCGACCCTGCGGGGTTATCGCGGCACGGTCCGGGAGGTCCCGGCCCTGGCGATCCCGATGCAGGAGAGTGGAACACTGCCGCCGATGTCACAGTCCGCGGCTACCACCTCCTTACGAAGGAACAACCTCTCACTGCTTGCACAGCAGATCCTAGAGTCTCCAGTGCATGTTGTCTACCCCCGCAGTGCCCAAGTCGCCATATGGTAGGTGTTGCATCCCGGACGGCACTGGGGTTGAGCCGTGGTGCAGCCATGCGCTCGGTCACACGGCGATGCGGCTGGCTTAGGGCAGTCATCGCGCTGTTACGGGCAGTGGGATCGAGGGTGCACCGTAGTAGAGCCCTGGCCGTGCACCGACAGCGCTACCAGAGCGCGCTCCATGTTTCCCATGGTCATCGATACAGCTGAGCGCCCTACCCTCAAAAACCATCTAGGCGCAGGAACAACTGTACGCCTGTCGGCGTTGGCAGTAATATAGACGTACGGTGACAGCAGTGCGTACCCTATCGCGTCGTGCCACTACCCTGGAAGGAGATATCCACGATGCTGATGCGTACCGACCCGTTTCGGGAACTTGACCGACTGACGCAACAGCTGTTCAACGCCACCGGCACCACTTCGCGTCCGGCGGTGATGCCTATGGACGCCTACCGCCAAGGGGAGCAGTTCGTCGTGCACTTCGACCTGCCGGGAGCGGACCCCTCTTCAATCGACCTCGATGTCGAACGCAACGTGCTCTCCGTCAAGGCCGAGCGCACTCCCAGCTATGGTGAAGATGTCGAGCTGCAGGTCGCCGAGCGGCCTCGCGGAGTGTTCTCCCGGCAGCTGTTCCTGGGCGACACCCTCGACACCGACCGCATCGAGGCGCACTACGACGCCGGGGTGCTGACCCTGCGCATCCCCATCGCCGAGAAGGCCAAGCCCCGCAAGATCGAGATCACCGGGGGCAGCACCCCCATGGAGATCAACGCCTGACCCTGGGCCCTACAGCCCGGCAGATCAGTCCTACTATCGCGGCGGGGAAGTGACACGCATGGTGCCTGGCACATCCCCGGCGCATTGGCCTTCCCTTTCCCGTCGGTCCGGCCCGCGGCGCCACCTGGCCGCCTCCTGGCAAGGGAGACGCACCATGTCGACATCCGTTGATGCCCAGCAACTGTCCACGCTGCTTCGCATCAGCAGCGAGTTGGACATTGTCGGCGACGTGACTGCCACCATCACCAGCCCCTCCGCACTGGTGGCCTGGGTGTACGCCTTGCCCACGCCGACCATCTGTGCGTGGCGCGCTGAGGACTCCGGGAGCCGTTACGTCCAGGTCACCGCCGTCTGCCACCGCAACCCCGTCCACGGCCGGGTGACCGCTGTGCTCCCTGCCGACGAGCATTACACGTTCTGGGTCGCGCTCCTGCCTGATGGGGACCTGGCCCCCGGCGATGAGCACATCGTTGCATTGAGCACCCTGGCAGCCGCCTGGTCAGCCACCGTGCCATAACCCCACGTCCCGCCGTCGGCCCCAGGACACCCACATGGACAGCTGCGATGACACCTGAAGATCAGGATCTCTATGCGGTCCTGCACGTGGACCCGGATGCCTCGCAGACGCAGATTGGTCGCGCCTACCGGCGCCTGGTCCGCGCCCACCACCCCGACATACATCCCGATCCTGATCCCGCCGCGCTGGCTGCCGCTGTAGCCGCCTATGCCATCCTGCGCGACCCTGCCCGCCGAGCAGCCTATGACCAGAGCCGGCGTGCCACCCGTCACCAGCGACCCGCTCCAGGACCGCCGATGTCACCGGCACCGCACCGCCGTCGCCCGGAACCGGATATCCGTGCTGGTCCGGTCCGCTGGTACCCCAACTAGGCGATGCCAAGCTCCCCTGGTCGGCGCCCAGCAGAGCCACTGACAGTCTTCAGGCAAGCGGCCGTTCCGTGGGGGCGATAGGGGCCGGTAGCAGGTCGCGACCGGTGAGGTATCGGTCCACACCGGCGGCGGCAGAGCGACCCTCGGCGATGGCCCATACAATCAGCGACTGGCCGCGGCCCATGTCTCCAGCGGCGAACACGCCCGGCACGCCGGTCATGAAACACCGGTCACGAGCGACATTGCCCCGGACGTCGTACTCGACACCCAGCTCCTCCAGCAGCTTGCCCTTCTCCGGACCGACGAATCCCATCGCCAGCAGTACCAGGTCGGCGGGCAGGTCCTGTTCGCTGTCTGGCACCGGCACGAACTTGCCGTCCTCGGAGACCACCTCGGCCAGCCGTAGCCCGCGCAGCCGACCCTCGGCGTCGCCGAGGAACCGCTGGGTGCTGACTGAGAACAACCGCTCACCACCCTCCTCGTGGGCCGAGGAAACCCGGTAGACCATCGGGTACGTCGGCCATGGCTGGTGATCCGGGCGGTGCTCCGGCGGGATCGGCATGATCTCCAGCTGGGTCACGGAGGCAGCGCCTTGGCGATGTGCAGTGCCCAGGCAGTCGGCTCCGGTGTCACCCCCACCGATGATCACTACATGTTTGCCCTCGGCGTCGATCGGCGACCGCGGGAGGTCACCCTCCTGTACCTGGTTGGAAAGCGGCAGGTACTCCATCGCCTGGTAAATGCCGGTCAGCTCGCGCCCGGGCACCGGCAGGTCCCGCCACGCGGTAGCACCACCGGCGAGCACCACAGCATCGAAGCCCGCGCGCAGCTCCTTGGCCGTGATGTCCACTCCGACGTCGACACCGGGCCGGAACTCGGTACCCTCAGCGCGCATCTGCTCCAGCCGCCGGTCCAACCGGTGCTTGGCCATCTTGAACTCGGGAATGCCGTAGCGCAGTAGCCCACCGATCCGGTCCGCGCGCTCGTAGACCACCACGTCATGCCCGACCCGGGTCAGCTGTTGGGCCCCAGCCAGCCCAGCTGGGCCAGATCCGACCACGGCGACCCTCTTACCGGTGCGGACCTGCGGCGGTTGCGGGACAACCCACCCCTCGTCCCACGCCCGGTCGATGATCTCGATCTCGACCTGCTTGATGGTCACCGCATCGTCGTTGATGGCCAGCACGCAGGCCGCCTCGCACGGCGCCGGACATAGCGTCCCGGTGAACTCGGGAAAATTGTTGGTCGCGTGTAGCCGCTCGATGGCATCGGCCCAATCCTTGCGCCAGACCAGGTCGTTCCACTCCGGGATGAGGTTGCCCAGCGGGCAACCGAGATGGCAGAACGGTATCCCGCAGTTCATGCACCGGCCTGCTTGTGCCTCCAGCGCCTCGCGGCTGAAGTCCTCATAGACCTCGCGCCAGTCCCGTAACCGCAACTCCACCGGGCGACGCGGTGGATTCTGCCGACCGGTAGTGAGAAAGCCTTTGGGGTCAGCCATGGTGGCCTCCTTCTGGGAGGCGGCCACGGCGACGACGCCTAGCCATGGGCAGCCTCCATGATGGCCTCATTGATGTCACGGCCGTCCCGCTGCGCCGCTGCCTGGGCGGCCAGCACCCGCTTGAAGTCCTTGGGCATGACCTTGCCGAACCGATCCACCGCGGTGTCCCAGTCGGCCAGCAGCGCATGCGCCACCGCCGAGCCGGTCTCGGCGTGATGCCGCGCCACCGCGTCGGCCAGGAACGCGCGGTCCTCGTCATCCAGCGGATCGAGGTCGACCATCTCCTGATTGACGCGATGGACAGCCAAGTCGAGCACATAGGCGGTCCCGCCGGACATCCCAGCCGCGAAGTTGCGTCCAGTTGGCCCGAGCACCACCACCTGGCCGCCGGTCATGTACTCACAGCCATGATCACCGACGCCCTCGACGACGGCCAGTGCACCGGAGTTGCGCACGCAGAAGCGCTCTCCGACCATCCCGCGCAGGAACATCTCGCCGGACGTCGCGCCGTAGAGAATCACGTTGCCCGCGATGATGTGCTGCTCGGCGGTGAACTGCGAGTCAGGGTGTGGACGCACCGTGATCCGCCCACCGGACAGGCCCTTGCCGACGTAGTCATTGGCGTCGCCGACCAGCCGCAGGGTGATCCCACGCGGCAGGAATGCCCCGAAGGACTGACCCGCCGACCCGGTCAGCGTGATGTCGATGGTGTTGTCGGGCAGCCCGTCGCCACCCCAGCGACGGGTCAGCTCGGAGCCGAGCATGGTGCCCACCGTGCGGTTGACGTTGCGTACCGGCAGGTCCAGTCGCACCGGTTCACCGCCAGCCAGCGCGCCTTCGGCCAGTGCGATGAGGGTGTTGTCCAGCGCCTTGTCCAGCCCGTGGTCCTGCTCCACCACCTTGTGCCGGGGAGCGTCGCCGATGTCGGAGCCGACGTGCAGGATCGGTGACAGGTCCAGCCCGGCGGCCTTCCAGTGATCGATGACCGGACGGGTGTCCAGCATCTCGGTGCACCCGATCGCCTCTTCCAAGCTGCGGAACCCCAGCGCCGCCAGGTACTCGCGGACCTCCTGAGCGACGAACTCGAAGAAGTTGACGACGTACTCGGCCTTGCCGGTGAACTTCGCGCGCAGCACCGGGTTCTGGGTGGCCACCCCCACCGGGCAGGTATCCAGATGGCAGACCCGCATCATGATGCAACCCGAGACCACCAGCGGGGCGGTGGCGAAACCGTACTCCTCGGCGCCCAGTAACGCCGCGATCATCACGTCGCGGCCGGTCTTGAGTTGGCCGTCGGTCTGCACGACGATCCGGTCCCGCAGCTTGTTGGCGATCAGCGTCTGCTGGGTCTCGGCCAGGCCCAGCTCCCACGGCGTGCCGGCATGCTTGATCGACGACAGCGGCGAGGCCCCGGTGCCACCGTCATGACCGGAGATGAGCACCACGTCGGAGTACGCCTTGGCGACTCCAGCGGCCACCGTGCCGACCCCGACCTCGGACACCAGCTTGACGTGCACGCGGGCCCGCGGATTGGCGTTCTTGAGGTCGTGGATCAGCTGCTTGATGTCCTCGATGGAGTAGATGTCGTG
>DASVWA010000275.1:0-2636 GCA_036389855.1 Pseudonocardiaceae bacterium | reverse complement strand
GCCGCACGGACCGAGCGCACGAAGATCTTGCTGTGGTGCTCACCGTCAAACCCGTCCGGAGCGGTGGCGCCACCGGACCTTGTGGTCGAGGTCGGGCGCTGGGCCGCCGAACACGGGCTGTGGGTGGTCACCGACGAGATCTACGAACACCTGGTCTACGATGGCGTCCAGGCGCAGTCGATGCCGGTCGCGGTGCCCGAGCTGGCGCAGCAGTGCGTGGTGCTCAACGGCGTGGCCAAGACCTACGCGATGACCGGTTGGCGGGTCGGCTGGCTGATCGGGCCGCCGGACGTGGTGGCGGCGGCGACCAACCTGCAATCGCACCTGAGCTCCAATGTCAGCAACGTGGCTCAACGTGCCGCACTGGCTGCGGTATCCGGACCACTGGACGCGGTTGCCCGGATGCGCGAGGCCTTCGACCGCAGGCGGCGCACCATCGTCGAGCTGCTGTCCGGCATCGAGGGCGTGACGTGCCCAGTGCCCTACGGTGCGTTCTACGCCTATCCCTCGGTCAAGGACTTGCTGGGCCGCTCGCTACGCGGAGCCACGGTGCGGACCAGCGTCGAGCTGGCCGCAGCCGTGCTGGAGCACGCTGAGGTCGCCGTGGTGCCCGGTGAGGCCTTTGGCACGCCCGGGTACTTCCGCCTGTCCTACGCCCTAGGCGACGAAAACCTGCGCACCGGAGTGACGCGGATGGCAAAGCTACTGGCTGAGATTACCTAGCCTGAAATCAAATCAGGCGCCCAGTGCCCCACCAGGTCGCGGTAGAGCGCCGAGCAAGTGAGCAGCTCCTGATGAGTGCCCAGCAGCGCGCGGTTGCCATCGAGAACGAGGATCCTTTTGGCGTGCAACGCCGAGCTGATGCGGTGAGCCACGACCACGAGCGCGCCCGGACGCTGGGCAAAGGCTCGCTCGACCCGCGAGTCTGCCACCGGATCCAAGTGGCAGGTGGCTTCGTCCAGAATCACCAGCCGGGCTGGCGAAAGGTAGGCGCGAGCGAGGGCGACGAGCTGCCTTTCACCTGCGGATAGCGCCGCGGGCTCCAGGTCTGCGCCGTACCCGCCGAGGCGTTCAACGAGCTCCCGGACCCCGACGGCGTCGATTGCTTCGTCGATCTCCGCAGGTGTCGGATCGTCCCGGAGATAGGCCAGGTTCTCCTCGACCGTGCCGGCGAAGACGTAGGCCTCCTGCGGGATCAGCACTCGGTGCTGGGCGAGCTCCTGGCCTTCCCAGTCACGCAGCTCGACCCCACCTAGGAGCACCCGGCCCGACTGTGGATTGAGTAGGCCGGCGATGATTCCAGCGAGCGTCGACTTGCCCACGCCACTCGGGCCGACGACCGCCAGATGGTCGTCGTCGGACAACAGCAGGTCGAGGTCGCGGATCACCGGATCGGCGTGCTGACCGTAGGCGAAGGTGACGCCGCAAAGTTCCAGCACGGATCCATCGGGGCGGGGGCGGGGCAGCGGTTCGAGGCGCGGCGATTCGAGTTGCACTGGCGCGCCGTCAGCGTTGGCAGGAGGCTCCGCAGCCTCGACGATGCGGCGCAAGGTGACTACCAGCAACAGTCCGCTACCGCCAACAGCCTGGATCAGGGTCTGCATAGCAGGTTGAAGTCCCATCGACACGTAGGTGATGGCACCTAGCACCGTGCCGGTCGTCGCGCCGCGTGACACCAGCCACGGCGATCCCACCAGAATCAGCAGCAGCGGAACCCAGGTGCTGATGCCCAGCGCCGTGGTCCGCAACATGGTGACCTTGGCCAGGTGGATCGCCGCCTCCTCCTGCGTATCGATGGTGCGACCTACCGTGGCGCGCACTCGATCTTCGGCACCGCACGCGACGACGTCGCGCAAACCGCTTGCCACTGTGGTGACCGCCTCGGCGATGCCCTCGTCCGCCATGATCGCGGCACGCTGGTAAGTAGCCATGGCGCGTAGCGCGGCAAGAAACAGCCCGAGCCCGATCAGCAGCGGCGGCGCGACCAGCGCGACAGCGAGCGGAACCAGGGTGAACAGACCGAGTAGCGCGCTCCCTGTGGTCACCACGAAACCCTGCGTCACCATGATCACGCTGGCGAATGACTCCCGGACGATCTCCACCTGGTGTGTCAGCCGTGCCACTGCGGCGTTGTCAGCTGCATCGCCTCCGAAAGTGCAGCGGCGCAGCGCGCCGCTCACGACGAGGTCGACGAGCTCGTCGCGGAACGGTTCGACGAGCTCGGCGAGCCGCAGGTAGGTCTGGCGGGTCCCGACCGCGCCGACGAGTGCGCTCAGCGCCATCAGCCCTAGCCAGCCGAAGCCCGCCGCCGGCCGGCCGGACAGGAAACCGTCGTCAATCGCGGTCGCGACCAGGCGGCCGGACAGGAAAGCCGGCACCGCCTCAACGGCCGACCAGGCGAACAAGCGGGCCAGCAACCCGCGCCGCTTATGGAAGACGCCGAACAACACGTGCCAGTGGGCGCGCTCCGGGCGCAGGAGCCAGCCGGGCGTCATGCTGTCCCCCCTGCCCGCGGGGAGCCTGGGGGGAGCCCCTGGTCGAACACCTCGCGGTAGGCGAGCTCACTCCACAGCTCGCGGTGTGGTGCGACGCAGCGCACCCGGCCGTCGGCGAGCCAGACGACGAGGTCGGCGTGG
>DASVWA010000274.1:0-35226 GCA_036389855.1 Pseudonocardiaceae bacterium | reverse complement strand
GGTCGCGCTCACGATCACGCCACTCAAGACCCTCAAGACCGCAGCATCTCGGCGACCAGGAATGCGAGCTCTAGCGCCTGCTGGGTGTTCAACCGCGGATCGCACGCGGTTTCGTAGCGACCGGACAGGTCCGCATCGGAGATGTCCTGCGCGCCGCCGAGGCACTCGGTGACGTCCTCCCCGGTGAGCTCTACGTGGATTCCACCGGGATAGGTGCCCAGCGCATGGTGCACCTCAAAGAAGCCCTGCACCTCGTCGACCACCCAGTCGAAGTGCCTTGTCTTGTATCCGGTTGAGGACTCGATAGTGTTGCCATGCATCGGATCGCACTGCCAAATCACCTGATGCCCAGCGGCAGTGACCTTTTGCACGATTCCCGGCAACACGTCCCGCACCCGCTGCGCCCCCATCCGCGAGATCAGGGTGAGCCGACCCGGGATACCGTGCGGATCAAGCCGCTCGACGTATTCCACAGCCTGATCCGGTGTGGTGCTCGGGCCGAGCTTGAGCCCAATGGGATTGGCCAGCAGTTCAGCAAATGCAATGTGCGCCCCATCCAGCGCACGGGTGCGCTCCCCCACCCACAGGAAATGCGCGGACAGGTCGTAGAGCGTGGGTTTCGCGGCGGTGCGGTCCAAGCGGAGCATGGCCCGCTCGTAGTCGAGGACCAACGCCTCGTGACTGGCGTAGATCTCGGTGGAGTGCAGCGATGAGTCATTCACGCCGCACGCCGACATGAAGCGCAGGCCCCGGTCGATCTCACCGGCCAGAGCCTCATACCGGGCTCCGGCTGGTGATCGGCGCACAAAGTCCTTGTTCCAGTCGTGCACCCTGTTCAGGTCCGCCATGCCGGCCAAGGTCAGCGCCCGCACCAGATTCATCGCCGCCGCGGCGTTGGCGTAGGCGCGGATCATCCGCGAAGGATCGTGCACCCGTGCCTCGGGCTTGGCGACCAATGAATTGATCATGTCACCGCGGTAAGACGCCAGGCCGAACGCGTCGATCGGCGCCGACCTCGGCTTGGCGTATTGCCCCGCCACCCGCGCCACCTTCACTACCGGCATGCTCGATCCGTAGGTGAGCACTACTGCCATCTGCAGCAACGTGCGAACGTTGGCCCGCAGGTGCGGTTCAGTGTTGTCGGCGAAGGTCTCGGCACAGTCCCCGCCCTGCAGCAGGAAAGCCTCGCCGCGGGCGACCGCTGCGAGCTGGTCCCGCAACTCGTCCACCTCAGGTGGCACGGTGATCGGCGGGACACTTTCCAGCACGGTGCGGATGTTGCGCACTGCGTCCGGGTCTGGCCAGCTCGGCTGCTGTCCGGCGGGTCGGGCCAGGGCAGCGTCGAGCTTGGTACGGAGATCGGCGGGCAGCGGCGGTAGCTCCGGCAGCATGTCGACCGGAACATCCACAGTCCAGTTCACGGTGCCTGAGCGTATGGGGTGAGCCATCGGAGCGGTCCAGCGGGCCGTTAACCGAAGAAAACCTCGGCCTCCGCATGGCGCTCCAGCGGCACTGTCTTGACTTCGGCAGTGGCCTCGGCCAGCTTCACCCGGATGATGTCGGTGCCGCGCAGTGCGACCATCACGCCGGCGTCGCCGTCGTGCACCGCATCGACTGCATGCACGCCGAACCGGGTAGCCAGCACCCGGTCATAGGCAGTGGGCGTACCACCGCGCTGAATGTGTCCCAGTACCACGGCGCGGGACTCGGCACTGGTGCGGCGGGCGATCTCGTCGGCCAACCAGATCCCGACCCCGCCGAGGCGCTTGTGACCGAAGGCGTCGACCTCCGCAGTTGACAGCAGCTCAGCACCGCCCTCCGGCACGGCGCCCTCGGCGACCACGACAATCGCGGCGTCGTCGCGCGTGAGGCACCGGGTGACCCACTCGCACACCCGGTCCACGGAGAACGGCCGTTCCGGCATCAGGATGGCGTTCGCCCCGCCAGCCATTCCGGAGTGCAGCGCGATCCAGCCCGCGTTGCGGCCCATCACCTCCACGACCGCTGCCCGATGGTGCGACTCGGCAGTGGTACGCAGTCGGTCGATCGCCTCGGTCGCGATGTGCACCGCGGTGTCGAACCCGAAGGTGTAGTCGGTGGCGCCCAAGTCGTTATCGATGGTCTTGGGCACGCCCACCACGAAGATCCCGTCCTCGCCCAGCCGGCGAGCCACCCCGAGGGTGTCCTCACCGCCGATTGCGATCAGGGCGTCCACGCCGTGCTCGGCCAGGGTCCGCTTGACCTGCTCCGCACCGCCGTTGCGATACGGGTTGGTGCGCGATGTGCGCAGGATGGTGCCCCCGCGAGGCAGGATGTGCTCCACATCGGACAGGTCGAGCGGCTGGACAAGTCCCTCCATCGGCCCCCGCCAGCCGTCCCGGAATCCGATGATCTCGTGCCCATACACTTCGATGCCCTTGCGGACCACCGCCCGGATCACCGCATTGAGGCCCGGGCAGTCTCCACCCCCCGTGAGTACGCCGATACGCATAATCTTGTTCGCCTTTCCAGTCGTCCCCTGCTGACGGCGTGAGAGTGGCATGACTGGGTTCAGGCCGGCAAAGCGGGGAGGTTATCGGGCACGCCCAGAGCGTGCCGCGCGGTGTTCCTCGATAACCCGCCACCTGACGAGGTTGTGCCGGGCATCGGCCACTGCGTCGTGAGCGTCACTGGGCGGCGGTGGCAATGCCGGCTTACCGGCGTCCTCCCAGCGCTGCCTCAAGTCCCGGGTGAATCGGGGTAGTTCTCGTGGCAGCGCCGGCATCGGTCCCCACAATTGGGCGAGAGCGACGTGGTCATAGGCAGCGAACCAGGCCCACAACTCCACTCGCTCACCGGGCGCGGTGAGAAACTCCAGCAGCGTGTCGCGGATGGCCGCCCGGCTGCGCCATGCTTGGTCCGACGGCGCCGGCAGCTTCGGCAACACGTGCAACCGCACCCACTCACCGGCCCGCTCGGGATCGAACTCCGTGGACACCGCGTAGTACTCCCGACCCTGCTCGTCCACCACTCCGATGGAGATCAGCTCGATGGTGACGCCATCCTCGATGAACTCGCAGTCGTAGAAGAACCGCACCTGGACCGACCCTCACCCTCTCTCTTCCCTGCGCCGATGTCACGGCGGGCCCTCGCCCGCCCGCACAGTGTCCACGGGAACTGACAGCGAGCGTAGGTGTCCACTGATCGCTGCTGTCGAGTGTCCCAGGCGCCGCTCGCCGACCGGCCGCGTTGCGGACTTTAGCCTCGAGCGTTGACCGGGCATGGACTGCGCCGTTAACCCACTGTCGGTCACTTCACCCGTTTGGCAGCCAGGCACGGCAGGTGGTCAGTGAAGGAAGGCGCTGGTGTGGGGGAAGCGCGTTTCGAGCGGATCGCCTCCGGGGTACCGGTTATCGCTGCACCTGAGTCCCTATCCGCCCCGGTCAGGACGCCTTTTTGAGGGTCAACCGCGGCGGTGGCTCGCGCTCCTTGACCGACGATGCGTACATGTCGACGTATTCCTGACCGGAGAGCTCCATCAAGGAGTACATGATTTCGTCAACCATCGATCGTTCGACGAACCGGTCACCGGCCAGACCCGCGTAGCGCGAGAAGTCCAGTGGCGCGCCGAAGCGCACTTCTACCCGATGTGGCCGCCACATTTTGGTACCCCGGGGGCTGACCTTGTCGGTGCCTACCATGGCGACCGGGATCACCGGGACGCCGGCCTGCAGCGCCATCCGGGCGACGCCGGTCTTGCCCTTGTACAACCGGCCGTCCGGGGATCGGGTGCCTTCCGGATAGATGCCGAGCAGGTTGCCCGCGGCCAGCAACCGCACTCCGGTGTCCAGGGCAGCTTGCGCGGCCGAGCCGCTGGAGCGGTCGATCGGAACTTGGCCGGCGGCACTGAAGAACTGCCGCTTGAACCATCCCCGCAGTCCCGGCGTGGTGAAGTACTCCCGCTTGGCCAGAAATGTCACCCGGCGGCGGACCACCAGCGGGAGGAAAAACGAGTCGGCCACCGCGAGATGGTTGCTGGCCAGAATGGCGCCGCCGCGGCGTGGGAGATGCTCGGCGCCATAGACCTGCGGCCGGCATGCCAGACGCATCAAGGGGCCCAGTAGCAGGTGCTTGAGCAGCCAGTAGAACACCGCCTACCGATCCTTCCCTCCCCCTCGCGGGCCGCCGCATCGGCAAGCCTACGGAGCACGGTATCGGGCGCACAACGATCCCGCGCCCACTCCTGGTACGCAGGTTCGGCTGCGCGGTTCGATCGCGCAAGCACTCGCGCGCCAGCCACCCCTGCCCGGTACCGTTACCGCTGCAGCGATTCCAGCCCGAGCCCGAGAGTGGTGTCGGATTTGACCTTCCCCGATCCGGACTCACCCCGTTGGCCCGCCGAGGAGGATCATTTCGAGCCGCCAGATCCACCGCCGTTGCCGGTGCCCCGGCCGCGGACGGTTGGCGGCGTGGCGCTGCTGGCTGTCGGAGTGCTGCTGCTCATAGCACCGAACCTGCTGAGCCTTGGCGAGGCAGTGGCTACACCGCTGGGCCTGTTGGCGCTGACTGCCGGGATCGGCGCCCTGGTGCTCGGACTACGTTCCGGTCCCCCACCGGACGGCTGGGACGACGGGGCGCGGCTGTAGCTCAGCTCTCGCGCAGCCGACCGTGTCAAGCTCGCCACCTCAGCACGTGTGGGGTGCCAGTGCGCTGGAAGTGGCCGACGTTGACACATTCGGTTCGCCCCACCCGGACCCGCCGGGCCAGCGGTTGATGCACGTGCCCGAACAACGCAGCACGCGGCCGGTCCCGGCCGATCACCGCAAGCAGCTGCTCGGAGCCGACTTCGGGTCGGCGGGCCTGCACGTCATAGAGCAGCTCAGGCACCGCGGGTGGGATGTGGCTGCATAAGACGTCCACCCGCCCCAGGGCCTCGACTGCCACTGCGTACTGCTGGGGGGTACGCAGGTATGAGCTAAAGGCCGCGTCTGGTGCCCGGGTGACCCCTTCAGGTAACAGTCCGCCACCGACGAAACCGTAACGCAGGCCGCCGATCTCCGTGGTCTGACCATCCAGAATGTGCACGCCGGGGCGCGCGAAGCGCGGCCACAGTTCGGGCAGGTCCACATTGCCCGGAGTGGCATAGGTCGGGATAGGCAGCACCGCGAACAGCCGCTCGTACTGCTCGACGACGGCGTCGCGGACCACACTGCGAGGGTCTGGAACACCCGCCCACAGGTCACGCACAAACGCGAACGCCTCGCCAGGTGCACCATCAGAACGCAGCTTCGCGAATTGGCGGACCACGGCGGACCCGAACACCGAGCCGAGGATGCCAGCGGAGTGGTCGTGGTAGTTCACGAAGTCGATCAGGTCCCCTAGCACCAGCAGCGCATCGGCACCCGCGCCCGCCACGGCCAGAGCGTCCGCGTTGCCGTGCACGTCGGACACCACATGGACCCGCACGAGCAGGCAGGCTACCCGCCAACGGTTCAAGCACAGCCGGGCTGTTGGACCGAACGCTGGTCGCGATACGTTCGATACTCCAGGCGCAGGCCGGCCGCCGGCCTGCGCCTGACAGCAGTGGAGCGGCCCGAACCACGGAGGTACCCGTGCGGGAGTTCACAGTCCCGGCCACCGTAACGGTGACCGACGAGGAAAACCTTACCGACGCGGTGTGGGCCAATGCCGAGCGGTTCCCCGGCAGCGTGAGCCTTCGCCGCCGGGTCGACGGCGGCTGGGTGGACGTCACAGCGGCGGAGTTCGCGAAGCAGATCACATCCGTGGCCAAGGGGCTCATTGCATCGGGCATCGAACGCGGAGATCGAGTCGCGCTACTGTCCAAGACCCGCTACGAGTGGACCCTGCTGGACTATGCGATATGGGCGGCCGGCGGGTCGACGGTGCCGATCTACGAGACGTCCTCGTCCGAGCAGGTGGAATGGATCCTGTCGGACTCCGGCGCTAAGGCGGTTATCGTCGAGACCCTCGCGCACCACCAGATGGTTCAGGAGCTGGTTGATCGCCTGGGTGAACCGTGCCTCATCTGGCAAATCGAGCCGGCGACGAGCAGTGGAGCGGTTGACGAGCTCACTGAGGTGGGTGCTGAAATCAGTGACAATGCCGTTCGCCAACGCGCTACCGCGGTAAGCGCCGACGACCAGGCAACACTGATCTACACTTCAGGGACCACGGGGCGTCCCAAGGGCTGCGAGATCACCCATCGCAACCTGCTCTCCGTGACGCGGGCAGCCCTGGGGGAGTTCCCCGGCCTGATGCAGCCGAGCAACTCAATGCTGCTGTTCATCCCGCTGGCGCACGTGCTCGCCCGAATCGTCCAGTGCTGCTGCGTGTACGGGCGGATCACCCTCGGGCACACTCCGGACGTGAAGAACCTGGTCGCCGCGTTGGCTGAGTTCCGGCCTACGTTCGTGCTGGCGGTGCCCCGGGTGTTCGAAAAGGTTTACAACACGGCCAAGCAGAGGGCACACGCCGACGGCAAGGGCCGCATCTTTGATGTCGCCGACGCGACCGCCACCGAGTGGAGCCGTGCCCAAGACACCGGCGGGGCGGGATTGGCCCTGCGGGCCAAGCACGCATTGTTCGACCAACTGGTCTATTCCAAGCTGCGAGCGGTGCTCGGCGGTCGGTGCGTCGCGGCGGTGTCCGGGGGCGCCCCACTGGGCGAGCGGCTCGGGCATTTCTTCCGCGGGATCGGAGTGCCGGTGCTGGAGGGGTACGGGCTGACCGAGACCAGCGCGCCCGCCACGGTCAACACCGAGAAGCACTTCAAGATCGGTACCGTGGGGCAACCGTTGCCCGGTGTGACGATCAAGATCAATGACGATGGTGAGGTGCTGGTCAAGGGACCCGGTGTGCTGCGCCGGTACTGGCGCAACGAGCAGGCCACCAGGGAAGCCATCGTCGACGGCTGGTTTCACACCGGCGACCTCGGGGAGCTGGACGCCGACGGCTTCCTGCGGATTACCGGTCGCAAGAAGGAGATCATCGTCACCGCGGCAGGCAAGAACGTCTCCCCGACCGCGCTGGAGGACCGGATCCGGGCTCACCGGCTGATCAGCCAATGCATGGTGGTGGGCGACAAGCAGCCGTTCATCGCCGCCCTGATCACCCTCGACGCCGAGGCACTCCCGGCCTGGTGCGCTGATCAGGGCAAGCCGGCTGGCATCTCCACCGCCGACCTGATCGAAGATGAGTCCCTGTGCGCCGAGGTGCAACGTGCGGTGGACGACGCCAACAAGACCGTCTCCCGGGCCGAGACGATCCGCAAGTTCCGGATCCTGCCGATCGACTTCACCGAGGCTGGTGGCCAGCTCACTCCGAGTCTCAAGATCAAGCGGGCGGTGATAGCCAAGGAGTTCGCCGCCGAGATCGAGGCGCTGTACGCGCCGTGAGTGGGTACCAGTGTCATGACACTGGTACCCACTCACGAGCTCGCCAGCAGCAGCTCTTCGAGCTTCTGCTGGCGGCATCCCCCGTCCCAGTTCTGCAGCATCCAACGCCGCCCGCGCCGGCCCATCGCCGCGGCCCGCTCCGGATTGGCAAGCAGTGTCCCGATGGTCTTGGCCACCGCATCAACGTCACGGCCGTTCACCAGCTCACCGGTGTCGCCAGTGCAGACAGTCTCCCGTGCCCCACCTGCGTCCCCCGCGACCACGGGCAAGGCGGTCGCCGCGGCTTCGAGATACACCATCCCCAGCCCTTCGACGTCCAACCCCCGGCCACGGGTCCGGCAGGGCATCGCGAAGACGTCACCCGCCGCGTAGTGCGCTGGCAGCTCCCGCCACGGCACTGGTCCCGTGCAGACCACGGCGTCGGCGACACCACATTGCGCAGCCAGCCGGTGCAACACTGCGCGCTGAGGCCCGCCCCCCACCAGCAGCAGCGTGGCCCCTGGCACCTGGCGCCGGATCGCGGGCAATGCCTTCACCAGCGTGTCCTGTCCTTTGCGGGCGACCAGCCGGGACACGCACAGCACGACCGGAGCATCGCCCAGCCGATGACGTCGCCGGATCTCTGCCCGTGCTGCGGGATCCGGGTGAAACGCTGCGCAGTCCACTCCAGGCTGGAGTAGTTCAAGAGCGGCCAGCGGACCGAATGCGGAAGCCACGCGGCGGCGGGTGTACCGGCTCACCGCGGTGACTACGTCGGCATCCATTCCGATCCGGCGCAGTGCCATCCGGCCAGGGGGCAGCATGGACCAGCCCACCTCGTGCCCATGGCTGCTAGCCACCACCCGTCGTACCCCTGCGCGACGCAACGCCGGTCCCAGCAGTGCCAGCGGGGCGGCGGCGCCGAACCACGCGGTCTCATAGCGCAGCTCCGTCAGCAGCCCGACGGCCCGTCGCAGTACCGCCGGGGTGGGAAGCATGAGAGATCCAGCATGCCGGATGACCGGGAATGGCAATTGCGCATCGAAGGATGGCGCCCCCGGCCAGTCCGGTGCGTAGACAGCGATCTCACTGGCGGGTAACGCCATGGCCAACTTGTGCAGGTAGGTCTGGATGCCACCGGCCCGGGGCGGGAAGTCATTGCTCACCAGCAGGATGCGCGGCACCGCCGGAGGGTAGCCGGATCGGGTGTGCTCAGGCGATCCGGCTCATCGCGGTGACCTGATCCCACGGGACCCGAACCACTTTGACCACGTCACCGGGCTGTGGTGCGTTCACATAGAACCCGTCACCGACATAGATGCCGATGTGGCTGATGGGGGAGTAAAGCGCGATGAGGTCTCCCGGACGCAGCTGCGACCGGCTGACCCTGCTCCCCATTCGGGCCTGCTCCTGGGACGAGTGCGGTAGGCCCGACATGCCAGCCTGCGCAAAGGACCATTTCACCAGGCCCGAGCAGTCGAACGTGATCGGACCGTCGCCGCCCCACACATACGCCGAGCCTTGCTTGCTCAGCGCGGCCCGCGTCGCTTGGATTGCGGCACCGCTGCCGACGAGGTTGACCGGGAACTCGGTACTACCGCCGGACGTGTAGGCGGCCCGCTCCTCGCGGTCGAGCGCCCCGAGGCGCTGCTGGACCACCTGGATCTGGCGATCCATCTCGTCGCGGGAGCGGGTCAGGTCGCCTTCGAGCCGCGCCGCATCGCGCTCGGCCTGGCTCGCCCGCGCTGCCGCCTCGTGAGCCGCCTGCTCGGCTTGCTGGGCCGCCACGACGGCACCAGTGAGTCGGTCCAGAGCCTGTTTGTTGTCCACCGCGAGCATGTCCAACGCCGACATCTGATCCAGGAACTCCTCGGGGGAGTCACTGATCAACACGGCGGACAGCCGATTGAGGCGCGCCCCCTGGAAGGAGGCATTGGTCAGCCGGTCGACCTGACCGCGGTACTGACCCTGGATCGCTCGAGCACGTTCGCCCGAGGCGGCTGCGGCGGTGACGTCAGCCGTGGCCCGCTCCACATCGGTCCGGCGGGCATTGAGCTGGTCACGGGCGTAGTGCCACCGCTCGGTGAGCACCTCAGCCTGATGGTTGAGCTCAGCAAGCCGTTGCACAGCCGCCGGAGCATCGTCGGGTGGTACGGGGTCGGCCGCAGCCGGAGCGGGAATCAAGGCCATCAGGACAGCCATGGCGCCGGTAAGGACCGCTGCCGGCGCGCTGCGCTTCAGACGGTGCGACGACACGTGCCGTCTGTCTCCTCTTCCCTCGGACCGCCTACCGGGGTTGACCGAACGGGTCAGCCGGTGAGCAGACGTGAGCCCTTCCATCTGGGCGCGAACGCTCATCCGGATTCATCCCGAAGAGTTGGATCCCCGGCTCGGCTGTCGTATGGCAGCACCGACGAAGCCGATTCGGCAGCGACCTGCGTGCTTCCGGCTTGGAAGCTGCTACCGCTAAGTCGCGGCAAGGTTACGAAAGGTGACTTGCACTGTCCACCACCGACGCACCCGCATGGGGCGAAGTGACTTCCGGACACGGTTGGCGTCACCGCAGCCGTGCCACTGTTCACCCGACCCGATCAGCCTACGTAGCGTGTCGACCGTTCACCGCGAGTTGCCGACCGCTCAACGCCACTGTCTGGCCGGAGGCGGTAGCGGTGCGAACTGGTATCGGGTGGTGATCTTCGGCAGGATCGACCAGTCGCAGATGGGGCACCATGCCGGCCGCGGCTAGGGTGTCCAGCGCCTGTCGTTCCGCACCATCCAGCTCAACGGCCCCCGGCGGCGCTCCGAGCAAAACGGTGATGACGCAGTCCTGGCAAGCGTTGCCACGCACCTGGCATCGGTCGCAATCCACGATCATGTCGGGCTCCCGTCTCACTCGTGATCTCGTCACGCGGACGCTAGATCGTCACACCGACAATCTCGGGCGCGCGAGGCTGGCTACCCGTAGATGTAGATCCGCCCAAGGAAGGGCGCGGGATCAGCCGACCCGCCGGATCGCCGTGACAACGTGCCACGGGACCCTGGCGACTTTGACCACATCGCCACTCTGCGGCGCGTGGAGGTACAGCCCGTTTCCCACGTACATACCGATGTGGCTCACTGGCGAGTACAGCGCGATCAGGTCACCTGGCATCAGCCCCGAGACCACCGGGGTACCAATCCTGGCCTGGTCCCAGCTGCCCCTCGGCAGGTTCACTCCAGCCTGGCGGTAGGCCCACAGCATCAGGCCCGAACAGTCGAAGGTCCCGGGACCTTCGGCGCCCCAGACGTATGGCGCGCCCTGCCTGGTCAGGGCCGCCCGCAGCGCCCTGACCCCGAGCCCGTCACCCGCAATGTCAAGCGGGAAGTCAGTGAATCCCTCCGAGGAGTACCGGACTAGTTCATCCGGAGTCAGCCGGCCAAGGCGAGCCTGCACCGCATCGATGCGGCGGCCCATTTCGATCCGGGCCTGGGCCACATCTCCGGCTATCCGGCCGGCGTCCAGCTCCGCGACGGCTGCCCGGGTCTCGGCGTCGGTGGCAGCGGTCTCTGCCTGCTCGGTACGGGCGACGGCGTCGGAGAGCTTGTCCATCGCCGCTCTATTGCTCACCGCCAGCACATCCAGCGCGGACATCTGCTCCATGAATTGCTGGGGTGAGTCGCTGATCAGCATCGCGGTCAGGCTGCTGATGCGAACGCCCTCAAAAGTCGCGCTGGTCAGCCGGTCAACCTGGGCGCGGAACGCCTGCTGCGCAGACCGGGCCTGGTTGGCGGTGGCCGTCGCTGCCGCTGCGTCACTACGAGCCCGGTCGGCATCTGCCCGGCGGGCCAGCAACCGGTCGGTGGCAAGATGCCACTGCTCGGTGATCACCTCGGCTTGGTGACTCAGCTCCCGAACCTCTTCAACGGTTTTGGCCGGATCGGGCGCAGGGCCGGGTGCCGGGTCGGCGGCCGCGGGGAGCGCGGACATGCCGAACACAGCAGCGGCCACAACACCAGCCACCACACCGCGAGCAGCGCGGCTCAGACGATGGGACACCACCCGCGGCGTCTCCTGTTCTCGGACGTCAACGTCCGGTGCCGGACCGGTCACGGGAGATCATCCCGCGACCGGAGTAACGGCTCTTGGGACCAATAGGCGCGGATCTTCACCCGACCGGTCTTCTTGCCACCCCTGAAAGGGTGATCTGGGACGCTTGTCAATGCGCTGCGTACTCATATCTGAAGCGAATGACGCAGTGATGACTGGTAACCAGGCAAGTCAGAAGGGGGCAACCACTTACGGCTGACCGCCTGAAGGCGTCAACGCAGAGTCACAGTCGCGGACAGCTCCGTTGTCATCCTCGCCCAGCGCTCCAGCAATGCGGCCGCAGCGCCGGAGTCGATGGCTTCGACGGCGCTTCGTGCGGTACCCATGAGATCGCTGGCCAGATCGCCGGTGAGACCGCGGTGGGTGGCAAGTGCGGCGGCTGAGTTGAGCACTACGGCATCTCGCACCGGACCGGGATCGCCGGCGAGCAGGCGTCGAACCACCTCTGCGTTGGCCGCGGCGTCCCCGCCGCGCAGGTCCTCTCGACGGGCGATCGGCACGTCCAGCGCCACCGGGTTCACTTGGTCACGCCGCACCGTGCCGCCCTCAGCCACCCACACCGAGGTGGTGGTCGTCGTGGTGATCTCATCGAGTCCGTCATCGCCCCGGACCACCAGCGCGCTGACACCTCGATCGGCGAGCACCTGTGCCATCACCGGGGCCATCCGTAGATCCGCGCAGCCCACCAACCCGGCGTCCGGCTGCGCTGGGTTGGTCAGTGGCCCAAGAAAATTGAACGCAGTAGGCACTCCGATCTCACGCCGTACCGCGGCCGCGTGCCGCATCGCCGGGTGGAACACCGGTGCGAAGCAGAACCCGATTCCCAGCTCGGCCACGCACTGCGCCACCTGCTCGGGCCCGAGGTCGATCGCCACACCAAGTTTTTCCAGCACGTCCGCGGTGCCGCACCTCGACGACGCCGCACGGTTGCCGTGCTTGACGACGGTTGCACCGGCTGCGGCCGTCACCAACGCGGTCATCGTGGAGATGTTGACGGTGTGTGCCTGGTCGCCCCCAGTGCCCACCACGTCGATCGCGCGCTGCGGCACGTGCACTCGCCGGGCGTGTGACAGCATGCCGGCGGCGAGTCCAGTGATCTCCGCCGAGGTCTCGCCCTTACCTCGCAACGCCACCACGAACGCGGCCACCTGCGCGGGCGTCGCTGCACCGGTCATCACCTGGTTCATCGCCCAGGCAGTGTCGTCGGCATCCAGATCGGTCCCGTCGATCAACTGAGTGAGCAGCACTGGCCAGGTACGGACACCGGCCGTCGTCACCATGGGCGGCGTCAACCGTTCGCTGCCGGCAGCCGGTGCGCGCGAAGCACCTCGGCCACAGTCTCCGCGGCAACCAGCGGGTCCAACGGGTACACGATCACCGCGTCGGCTTGTGACCAGACGGCCAACCAGCGGTCATCCCTTCGCTGCACTGAAACGATCACCGGCGGGCATTGCGCGATCTCGTTCTTGAGCTGGCGGGACAGCCCCATCCCTCCGGTGGGCTGGGCCTCGCCGTCAAGGATTGCCAGGTTCACTGCGCCAGCGTCGACCTGTGCCAGCACCTCGGCAATCGTCCCCGCCTCGACGTAATTCAGCCGACCGATATCCTGCGCCGGACGTCGCCCGACCGCGTTGATGATGGCCTCGCGCACCTCCGGCCGGTGGCTGAAGACCAGAACAGTGGTGGCGTCGCTCACAGCGGTCATCTGGTAATCATCTGGTGGTCAAGGTCCTCATCTCAGTGCGCCCGGGTCCGTAGGAGTCCCGCAGGTCCGCCGGTGGCCAGCACGGTTCTATGGCACGGAGGTCACCGCGCGGGGGGTGGCGATGATGATATCCGGGTCAAGGTTCGTCACTCCGGGCAGGCGTCCGGCTGGCCCCGGCCCCGCCAAGGCAGGCACCGTTGGCCATAATGCTTGGTGTGACCTCCTCGTCCAGCCTGGCAGCACCCTCTATCAGTCAACGGGTGCACTCGCTGAACCGGCCCAACATGGTCAGCGTCGGCACCATCGTATGGCTGTCCAGCGAGCTGATGTTCTTCGCCGGTCTGTTCGCGATGTTCTTCACCGTGAAGGCGAACAGCGAGGGTCACTGGCCCCCGGTCCTGGAGTCCACCGGGCACCCGATCCATCTCGACATTCCCTATGCACTGGTGGTCACGATCATTTTGGTGTCCTCGTCGTTCACCTGCCAGTGGGGCGTGTTCAAGGCCGAACAAGGCGACGTATTCGGGTTGCGGCTGTGGTACACGATCACGCTGATCATGGGCACGCTATTCGTGCTCGGCCAGGCCAACGAATACCGCAACCTCGTTCACGAGGGTGTCACGATCCCCTCCGGGGCCTACGGCACTGTCTTCTACCTCACTACCGGCTTCCACGGCTTGCACGTGACCGGCGGTTTGATCGCATTCATCTTCCTCATCGTCCGGACCAAGCTGAGCAAGTTCACTCCGGCACAGGCCACCGCCGCGATCGTCGTGTCGTATTACTGGCATTTCGTCGATGTGGTGTGGATCGGCCTGTTCGCCACCATCTACTTCTTGCCTTAGCACCAGCACCCAGCCGAGAAGACAGCAGAGCCGAACCAGACAGCAGGGGTAGCCGAGACCGATGACCACCGCAAAACGCGACGCTCGATCGAGCCCTACCGAAGGATCGAACCCGCGGGGATCGGAACCAGCCCGATCGAGGCGGAAGGGTCGCGGCCGGCTGCGCCGTCGGGTGTCCGGGATGCTGGCTCTCGCCGTGGCGCTGCTGTCTGCTGGCGGGCTGTACACGGTGCTGGCACCGCAGCCGCAGATCGCGCACGCCCAGGAAGATCCGGCACTGGAGCGCCAGGGCGAGCAGCTCTACAACAACGCCTGCATCAGCTGCCACGGCGCCAACCTGCAAGGAGTGACCGACCGAGGACCCAGTCTGATCGGCACCGGAGAAGCCGCGGTGTACTTCCAGGTTTCCACCGGGCGGATGCCCGCGGTGCGCCAGGAGGCGCAGATCCTCGAGAAACCGGTCAAGTACACCCCGGAGGAGATCGACGCGTTGGGCGCCTTCGTGCAGGCCAACGGCGGTGGTCCGACAGTGCCGCCGGCAGGCAGCCTTGCCGGCGGTGACCCGGCTGCGGGGGGCGAGCTGTTCCGGCTCAACTGCGCGTCCTGCCACCAGTTCACCGGACGCGGCATCGCGCTGTCCTCCGGCAAGTTCGCTCCAGCCATTGAGGGCGTGAATCCCCAGCAGATCTACACCGCGATCACCACCGGGCCACAGAGCATGCCCAAGTTCTCTGACCGGCAGCTCACCCCAGAGGACAAGCGGGACATCATTGCCTACCTCGAGTCGATCAGCGAGGAGCAGAACAATCCGGGTGGCTACGCCCTCGGTGGCTACGGGCCGTTCTCGGAGGGCCTGGTCGCTTGGATCGTCGGGATGTCCGCGTTGGTCGCCGTCACGCTGTGGATCGGGGCGAAGGCATGAGCGGCCACGGTGAATCCACCGGCGGGCCGGCTGAGCAGCGACAGCCCCCGGGTGACGCCGACCTGTCCACGTTGAGCCGCGAAGAACTGGTCCGGCGGGGCTTGGCGGCCGATGGGGTGACCCTCGCTCACCTAGAGGACCCGTTCCCGGTGCAGGGCACCCGTGCCGAGAAGCGCACCGAACGCAAGGTCGCGTGGTGGTTCATCATCGCCGCGCTGACCGGGCTGGGCTTCCTCGCGGCCTACCTGTTCTGGCCGTGGGAATACGCCGCACCCGGCAGCCCTAACAGCCAGCACCTGCTCTACCAGCTCTACACGCCGATCATCGGTCTCTTGCTCGGTATGTCGGTGTTCGCCATCGGTGCCGGGACCATCGGCTACGCCAAGAGCCTGCTGCCGCACGAGACCGCGGTCCAGCAACGTCACATGGGCGCTTCGGCAGAGGTGGACCGCGTGACCACGACCGCGATCCTGACTGACACGGGTACCCGCAGCCACATCGGGCGACGATCCCTGATCAAGCGAGCGGCTGGGCTGGGCGCCGGTGTCCTCGGTGTCGGGATAGGAGTTCTCGCCTTGGGCGGGCTGGTGCGCAACCCGTGGCGGGGCGGTGACCAAGCCGCGCTGTGGGTCACGCCCTGGCGTTCGGACAATGGTGAGCCGGTGTTCCTGCGCTACGAGGATCATGAGATCACCCTGGCCCGCCCCGAGGATCTCGCCGCTGGAAGCATCGCGACGGTCTTCCCGTACAAGCGCTCCTGGTCGGAAGAGGAAGCGCACGAGGCGCTGCGGGCTTCCGACAGCCCCGTGATGCTTATCCGGTTGCGGCCCGAGCAGGCAGCGCAAGTGATCCAGCGCGAGGGCCAGGTCGATTTTCACTACGGCGACTTCTACGCCTACTCCAAGATCTGCACTCACCTCGGCTGCCCCGCCTCGCTGTATGAGGCACAGACCGCCCGGCTGCTGTGTCCATGCCACCAGTCGCAGTTCGACATGTTGGCCTACGCCAAGCCGATCTTCGGCCCGGCCACCAGGGCCTTGCCCCAGCTGCCCATCGACGTCAACGATGAGGGGTACTTTTATGCCAAGAGTGGTTTCATCGAGCCTGTAGGACCGGCGTTCTGGGAGCGGAGGTCGTGAGTGCCATGACGACGCCGAGCAAGTCGTCGGGCGTGGCCGCCAAAGCCGGCAAAACAGCCGACGAGCTGGACCAGCGGTTTCATCTCGCTGCCGGCATGCGCCGGCAGATCAACAAGGTCTTCCCGACGCACTGGTCGTTCATGCTCGGTGAGATCGCGCTGAACACCTTCATCGTGCTGTTGCTGTCCGGGACGTACCTGGCGCTGTTCTTCGACCCCTCGATGGCAGAGGTCGAGTACCAGGGTCCCTTCGAGAACCTTCGTGGGATCGAGATGTCCCGGGCGTACGCGTCGACGCTGGAGCTCTCTTTCGAGGTCCGCGGCGGGTTGTTCATCCGGCAGGTGCACCACTGGGCAGCGCTGCTGTTCGTCGCGGCCATCGTCGCGCACATGTTCCGAACGTTCTTCACCGGTGCCTTCCGCAAGCCGCGGGAGACGAACTGGATGATCGGCGTGGTCATCGCGCTTCTGGCCGGGCTCGAGGGACTGACCGGCTACTCATTGCCCGACGACCTGCTTTCGGGAACCGGGCTCCGGATCATCTCGGCGATCACCATGTCGCCACCGGTGATCGGTACCTGGCTGCACTGGGCGATCTTCGGCGGCGAGTTCCCCGGAACTTTGATCATACCTCGGTTCTACATCATCCACGTGCTGATCCTGCCCGGCATCCTGTTTGCGCTCATCGCGGTGCACCTCGGGCTGGTCTGGTATCAGAAGCACACCCAGTTCCCCGGTCCCGGTCGCACCGAGCGCAACGTGGTGGGGGTACGGATCCTGCCGATCTTCGCGGTGAAGGCCGGCGGCTTCGCGATGGTGAACATCGGTGTGATCTGCATCATGGCTGGGCTGTTCCAGATCAACCCGGTGTGGAATTTCGGCCCGTACAACCCGGCCCAAGTTTCGGGGGCTTCACAGCCCGACTGGTATGTCGGTTGGCTGGACGGCATCGCCCGGGTGTGGCCTCCCTGGGAGATCTATCTGGGCGATTACCTAATTCCCCAGTCATTCTGGCCGACCATGGTGCTTCCCGCCATCATGTTCACCCTAGCGGCGACGTACCCTGCCATCGAGCGCAAGCTCACTAAGGACAACGCCAGCCACAACCTCCTGCAGCGCCCACGCGACGTCCCGGTGCGTTCCGCGCTGGGCATGATGGCGATCTCCTTCATGTTTGTGCTGCTGCTTTCCGGCGGCAACGACGTCATCGCCTACGTGCTCAACATCTCGTTGAACGCAACAACCTGGGCTGGTCGCATCGGTCTGCTGTTGTTGCCACCGGCTGCCTACTACATCACCTACCGGATCTGCCTCGGTCTGCAGCGGGCCGACCGCGCCATCCTCGAACACGGCATCGAGACCGGCATCATCAAGCGCCTGCCGCACGGTGAGTTCATCGAGGTGCACCAGCCCCTCGGGGGTCTCGATGACCACGGCCACCCCATCCCGCTGGAGTACCAGGGTGCCTCGGTTCCCAAGCGGATGAACCAACTGGGCTCGGCCGGTTCTCCAGTTCCGGGATCGCTGCTGCGGCCGGATCCTCCGGAGCAAACGAGGGCGTTGGAGAAGGCCCGCGACGGGGCGACCTCGGGCGACGCACTCACTACCAACCGCTCAGACCGGGAGTTGGCTGGCCGACCGAACCAGCCCACCGACTAAACGCTGTCCAGCTGGAGGAAGCCAGGTGGGGCCCTGCCACGCCGGCTTACCGGTGGCGGATGGAGCGCCAAAAGCTCAGCGAGCGATGGAGGGACCGTCAGGTTCGAGCAGAGTGCACGGCATCATCGGCCTTCTAAGTGCCCAGCGAGCTTACTCCGCCTTGGGACCGATGTGGTATTCGAAGACCAGCCCGCCCACCGTGAGCAAAATCAAAGCGGCGCCGACCGCAACCAGCCACCACTGGTCGAAAGCAAGCGCGGAGCCGAGCACGGCCGCAGACAACCCCATCCCAAATGGCCAGTAACTGCCGGGCGAGAAGAAGCCTAGTTCGCCGGCACCGTCAGAGATCTCGGCATCGGCATTGTCTTCCGGGCGCATCCGGACTCGCCGGGAGACGAAGCGGAAGTAAGTGCCCATGATGAGGGTCAGCCCACCGGTCAGGACGAGCGCGGCCGTTCCCACCGGCTCGCCGACCGACCATAGGCCGTAGACCACCGCGCACAGGAAGAAGAACCCGGTGAGGATCTCGAAGATCCGCGCCTCGACCCGCATGGTGCTGCCTCGCTCTCGGACCTTCGATTGATCAGTCAATAATGAAGGTTAGCGACCCGCACCGGCCTGGCGGATCTCGCGGGCGGTGCGATCAGTGTCGAACGGGGTCGTGGTCACTGCCTCGGGCGCGCACAGCTCACCACAATTCAACTGGGCGAGTGCCTCACCGCTGGTGTACGGCCGCTGGGTCTGGGGGTTGGTTTGAGCACGCAGCACCATGTAGCGATCGAACAGGTCCCCAGGCAAGGCGCGGAGCTCGAAGTTCATCATCGCGTGGTAAGTGCCGCAGAACTCCGCGCAGCGACCGACGAAGGCGCCCGGACGCTCCACGGTGGTCTGAAAGATGTGATCGGTGTCGTTCTTCTCCGGCCGCGGGAAGACGTCACGCTTGAAGAGAAATTCCGGTATGAAAAAAGAGTGCACAACGTCCTCGGACGCGATCCGGTACTCCACAATCCGATCGGTCGGCACCACCAGGATTGGGACAGTGTTGGGCGCACCGACGGTGGACAGCGGTGAGCCCTCCACGGTTCGCCGGACCTGATAAATGCCGTCCCTGCCTGGGTTATCCTGCAGGTACTGGAACTCCCAGTTCCATTGAAATCCGACTACGCTCACCCGCAGGTCGGGGTCATCGACTTTGGCATTGACGAAGTTCTGCGCTACCACTGTGAAGTAAAACAGCACCGCGACGATGATGAACGGGATGACCGTGTAGACAATTTCAAGCGGTAGGTTGTACTGGGTCTGCCGAGGCATCTCGCCGGACCTTTTGCGGTGGAAGGCGACCGACCACATGATCAGACCCGCGACGATCGCCCCCACCACCAGCGCCGCGACTGTCGCCCAGATCCACAGTGCGCGCATCGTCGCAGCCTGCGGAGTGACACCCTCCGGCCAGCCGAAGGCGAACACATCGTGGACCGAGCACCCGGTCGATACAAAGGCGACCATCCCGGCCAGACCGGCCACCTTCAATAGCCGAACAGCGCGAGAGCGGACCACGCCGATCACGCCTTGTTCCTCCTCGTCGCCCCATGCGGCCGTCAGCTCACTTAGCTGGAGCCTAAACCAGCTCTGCGTCCGCGGCTCCCCCGGGGAGCGGGTGTCCAGCGAGACCGGTGGTCATACTGTGCCGATGGTGCCGGCCACCGACGAAAGGGCGAGCGCGTGTGCGGGTTGCTGGGACTGCTGACAGCGCAGCAAGACGCGCCATCCCGGGTGGTGGACGTGACCACCGCCTTGAGCTGCCAGCGACATCGCGGCCCCGACGAGACCGGGACCTGGCACGACGCCGACGTGGTGCTCGGATTCAACCGGCTGTCCATCATCGACATCGACCACTCACACCAGCCCCTGCGGTGGGGGCCGCCCGAGGCGCCTGAGCGCTACACCATCCTGTTCAACGGAGAGATCTACAACTACGTCGAGCTTCGCGACGAGCTCCAGGGCGAACCCTATGACGTGAGCTTTGTCACTGAAGGCGACACCGAGGTCATCCTGGCCGCCTACCACCACTTCGGGACGGCTGCAGTGCAGCGGCTCCGAGGAATGTTCGCTTTTATCATCTGGGACGGGCAGTTGCGCGTCGCATTCGGCGCCCGGGATCCCTTCGGTATCAAGCCACTGTTCAGTTGCGCAGGACCGGGCGGAGTTGCCTTCGCCAGTGAGAAGAAGAGTCTGCTGGAGCTGGCGCCCTCATTGGGCGTGTCTATGACGGTGGACCACCGAGCATTGCAGCTTTACCTGAGCCTGCAGTACGTGCCCGAACCGGCGTCCCTGCACACGGGGATAACCCGGATCGAGTCCGGCACCTCCTTCACCCTCTCCCCCGGTGGCGAGCTGATCACCGATCGGTACTTCCGTCCCGATTTCCGTCCCCGGCCGGTTCGCTCCGAGGCCGAGGCCGGTGCCCTGCACGACCAGATCACCACGGCGCTGCGCGACTCGGTCGCCAAACACATGCGGGCCGACGTCACCGTCGGGGCCTTCCTGTCCGGCGGGATCGACTCCACTGCCATCGCCGCGCTGGCCAGGGAGCACAATCCGGATCTGATCACCTTCACCACTGGCTTTGACCGGGAGGGATACTCGGAGGTAGATGTGGCCGCGGAGTCGGCCGCCGCGATCGACGTCCGGCACGTGGTCCGTACCGTCTCGGCCACGGAGCTGGCCGAGGCGCTGCCGCTGATCGTGTGGTACCTGGACGATCCAGTGGCTGATCCGGCGCTGGTGCCGCTGTGGTTCATCGCCAGGGAGGCCAGGGAACACGTGAAGGTGGTGCTCTCCGGCGAGGGCGCAGACGAGCTCTTCGGTGGATACACCATCTACCGGGAACCGCTTTCGCTGGCGCCTTTCGAGAAAATCCCTGGTGCGTTGCGCCGAATGCTGGGGCAAATCTCGAACCGCATCCCACAGGGAGTACGAGGCAAGGACCTGCTACGCCGTGGATCACTGACGCTAGAACAGCGCTATTACGGCAACGCACGAATCTTCCCGGATGATCAGCTGCGGGGGGTGCTGCGCGGATACGACCCGACCATCTCGCACACGGACGTCACCGCGCAGGCCTACGCCGCCTCGACCGGCTGGGATCCGGTGACCCGCATGCAACACGTGGACCTGTTCACGTGGCTGCGTGGCGACATCTTGGTCAAGGCCGACAAGATGACCATGGCCAATTCACTGGAGCTACGGGTGCCCTTCCTCGACACCGAGGTATTCCAAGTGGCCGCCACCATCCCGCTCGAGGAGAAGATCAGCCGCGAGACCACCAAGCACGCCTTACGCAGGGCACTGCGCGACATCGTGCCTGCTCACGTGCTGAACCGGCGGAAACTGGGTTTCCCGGTACCGATCCGGCACTGGCTCAAAGACGATTTGCACGACTGGGCCCGCGGCATCGTCAACGACTCCGGCACCGCGGAGCTTCTGGACCTCGCGGCGGTGCACCGGATGCTCGACCAGCATCGCGCCGGCTTACGCGATCACAGCAGGCGCATTTGGGCGGTGCTGGTTTTCATGCTCTGGCATGGGATCTTCGTCGAGCAGCGGATCGCCCCCAAGGTGCCCGAACCGCACTACCCGGTACAGATCTAGGCGGGCGGGCACTAGTGTCGGACATACCGTGCACTAGCGCCCGACACGCCGACTTGCCTGGGCTCAGTTGAACGAGTCTCCGCAGGCACAGGAGCCGCCCGCGTTGGGATTGTCGATCGTGAAACCCTGCTTCTCGATCGTGTCCACGAAGTCGATCACAGCGCCCTGCAGGTAAGGGGTGCTCATCCGATCGACCACGACGGCGAGGCCGTTGAAGTCCCGCTTGGCATCGCCGTCGAGCGTGCGCTCATCGAAGAACAGCTGGTAGCGCAGGCCTGCGCAGCCCCCGGGCTGCACGGCGATGCGCAGATGCATGTCAGTGCGGCCTTCCTGGTCGAGCAGCGCCTTCGCCTTGGCGGCAGCGGCATCGGTCAGCTCGACACCGTGGGTCGGCGCCTCGGTGTCGGTGATGTTCTCGACGGTCATGGCTCTCCCTGGAATCGGCGCTCAAGCGTGCACAGCTGTCTGGACCACGGTAACGCCCGCGACCGGTGCATGATTCCCACTCCCTGGCGGGGACAGGAACCTCATTGCCCGCCCCACTGACGGGCGGCGTGCTCGGCCACCGCCGCCAGGGTACCCGCCGGGTCAGCCAGTGCGGCCTGGACTGAGCCGGCAACATCTGCGGCGGCATATGCGGCGCAGATCCCGGCCGCGGCCGCCTCCCGCCGTCCCACGGATATTTGCCCGGCCAGCACGACACAGGGCGACCCGCGCCGCGCGGCGCCTTCGGCCAGCGCGGTGACGAGCTTGCCGCGCAACGACTGCCAGTCGAAGCTGCCCTCACCGGTGATCACCAGTTCGGCGGTGTCCAGGGCCTCCTCCAGACCCGTGCGTTGCGCCACCAGCTGCGCCCCGGAAACCCGTTCGGCACCGAGCCCGAGCAGGGCCGCACCGAGGCCACCCGCCGCCCCAGCCGAGGGCAACTCCCGGACCTCCCGGCCGGTCGCCTCCTCCAGCACGTCGGCCCAGTGCGCCAGCGCCGCCTCCAGCTCACGAACCTGCTCGGGGCCGGCACCCTTCTGCGGTCCGAACACCTCCGCGGCACCATGGCGACCCAACAGTGGGTTGGTCACGTCCGCGGCAGCGACCAGGTGCAGGCCCTCAACCATGGCCTGGCCATCCAGCCGTGCGCACCGGGCGAGGGCGGCGCCACCGGGGGGCAACGGTCGACCAGCGTGGTCCACGGCGACCGCACCCAGTGCCGCGAGCGCTCCGGCCCCGCCGTCGGAGCTTGCCGAACCGCCCAGACCCACTACTGCGGTGCGCAGACCGGTGTCCCGTACCGCCACGAGCAGCTCCCCCACCCCGCGGCTGGTCGCGGCCGTCGCGTCGCGTAACTCGGACGGCACCAGGTGCAGGCCACAAGCCTGCGCCGCCTCCACGTAGCCGGTGGTCTCGTGCTCCAGCCAACACGCAGTCACCGGCTCTGCTGCCGGGCCGGTGACCCGGACGCGGTGCAGGGTGCCGCCTAGCGCGCTATGTAGGACATCCACGAAACCCGGGCCTCCATCGGCCAGCGGCCGCAATGCCAGCTCGTCACCGGGTGCGGCCCGCCGCCATCCCGTCGCGACGGCTTCGGCCGCCTCCACCGCGCTGAGGGTCCCACCGAAGCAGTCCGGGGCGATCAACACGCGCACAACTGCCGACGCTACGCCTGCGGCGTGGTGTCCTAGTCTGGTCATCGTGAGGTTCCTGCGCGGCAAGACCGGCCCGGGAGCCACCGATCCCGAGCAGGAGCCGACGGTGGAGGTGGCGTCCGACGCCGACGACGTCACACACCGTGACGACGTGGCAAACCGGGGCCGCGCCAGCAGCAAGGGCCGGCCCACTCCAAGCCGCCGAGAGGCCGAGGGCCGCAAGCGCGGCCCGGCCCCACCCCCACCGCGGACCCAGCGGGAAGCACTACGCCGGATGCGCGGGTCCAAGGAGGAACGCCGCAAGGCCTCAGCGGCGCGGCGCGAGCGGATGATGTCCGGGGACGAAAAGTACCTGCTGCCTCGTGACCGCGGTCCGGTAAAGGCCTACGTCCGGGACCTGGTGGATTCCCGGCGCAATGTCTCCGGCCTGTTCATGCCCTTGGCGCTGCTGGTGATTGTGGTGATCCTGGTCCCGTCACCTGTTGTGCAGCAGTACGTATCGCTGGTGTCGATGGCCATGCTCGCCACGATGATCGTTGAGGGGCTGCTGCTCGGCCGGATTGTCAATCGCCGGGTTCGCCAGCGGTTCCCTGATGCGTCCGGGACCGGCATCGGCTTGGGGTTCTATGCGATGACCAGAGCGACCCAGCTGCGCCGGCTGCGGGTACCCAAACCTCGGGTCGGTCCGGGCGACCCGATCCCGTAGCAGGGTTTGCTCACGCCGGTCGCAAGCTCATCGGGCCGTACACCTCGTCTTCGCCGTCGAGCAGGGTGACCGCCGCGACGCCGCCCTGCAGCAGGGTCGGCCACTCCTGTTCAAGCCACTCTTCGGCGCCCGCCTGGTCGTCAAAGGTGATGTCGGGGCCGGATGCCTGTCCGCCGTCGGAGTGTTGGTAACGCCACCGGAGGGTCATCGCTTGACGGTAGCGTCGCCGGCGGTAAGGAGGTCAGGTGCGGACGCTGGTGCTCGGAGGCGCGCGCTCGGGAAAGTCCGCGCACGCCGAGAAGTTACTGGGCGCGGCTCAGGTGGAATACCTGGCAACAGCCCGGCGCCAGCTCGATGATCCGGACTGGGAAGAGCGGATCGCCCTGCACGTGGCCCGCAGGCCCCCCGGCTGGCGCACCGTGGAACCGTCCGACCTGCCCGCTGCAGTGCGCGCCGCGGGACCGGTCCCGGTGCTGGTCGATGATGTGGCCACCTGGTTGACCGGACAGCTGGACGACGCGGGAGCCTGGCAGGGTGCGCAGGATGCGCTGGCGGCTTGCCGCGCACGGTGCGCGGAGCTGGTGTCCGCGGTGGCGGCCTGCCCGTCGCGATTGGTACTGGTCAGTGCTGAGGTCGGGCTTGGCGTCGTGCCTGCGACCCGGGCGGGACGGCTGTTTCGCGACGAGCTTGGCGCGCTGAACGCTGAGCTGGCCGCAGTGTGCGACGAGGTGCTGCTGCTGGTGGCAGGGCTGCCGGTGCGGTTGCGCCAGGCTCAAGCGGCTGGCGCCCCGGCGGGCAGGATGCACGTAGACGGACCACCTCAAGCACTACAGGAGCGCTGCGTGGAGTTCCCCAGCATCACGCCACCTGACCAGCAGGCCCACCGGGAGGCGGTGGCCCGTCATGAGCAGCTGACCAAACCGGCGGGTTCTTTGGGACGGCTGGAGGAGCTGGGGGTATGGGTGGCGGCCTGCCAAGGGGTCTGCCCACCACGGCCGTTTGCTCAGCCGCAGGTGGTGGTGTTCGCGGGCGACCACGGCATCGCCGCCCGGGGCGTCTCCGCCTACCCCAGCGAGGTCACCCGGCAGATGGTGAGCAACTTCTTGGGCGGGGGCGCGGCGGTGAACGTGCTCGCCTCCTTGGCCGGGGCTGCGGTGCGGGTGGTGGACATGGCCGTGGACGACGAGCCCGCCGCGTCGAGCACCGAAGGGTCACCGCTGGTCACCCGACACAAGGTTCGCCGCAGCAGCGGCGCGATCGACCGGCAGGACGCGCTGACCGACGCGGAAGTGACCCAGGCTTTGGCCGCCGGGGTCGCGATCGCCGACGAGGAGGTCGATCGCGGAGCCGACCTGCTGATCGCGGGAGACATGGGTATCGGCAACACCACTGCCGCGGCGGTGCTGGTGGCCGCACTCACCGGCGCGGAACCGGTAGCAGTGGTCGGCCGCGGCACCGGGATCGACGATGCCGGCTGGATGCGCAAGGTCGCGGCGATCCGAGACGCGCTGCGCCGGGCCCGGCCAGTCGTCGGGGACCCTATCGCGCTGCTGCGCACCGCGGGGGGCGCCGATATTGCGGCAATGGCCGCCTTCCTGGCCCAGGCCGCGCTCCGGCGCACCCCGGCCATCCTCGACGGCGTGGCCGTCGGGGCAGCGGCGATGCTCGCCGAGGAACTCGCCCCGGGAGCGCGGCAGTGGTGGGTGGCAGGGCATCGCTCCGTGGAGCCCGCGCACACCTTGGCGCTGAAGCACCTGGAGCTGGACCCCATCCTTGATCTGGGAATGCGGCTGGGCGAGGGCTGTGGGGCGGTGGTCGCGCTGCCGCTGGTTCAGATGGCCGTCCGGGTGCTCGCCGAGATGGCCACCTTTGATGACGCCGGCGTCTCTGGGCCCACAAATGATCCAGTGCCGACGAGGTGAGCCGCGGGTTTCGATTGGCGGTGTCCTGGCTGACCGTGCTGCCGGTCGGCGCGTCCGTCGAGGTGGACCGGGCGGTCGCTCGCCGGGCGCTGTACTGGGCTCCCGTGGTCGGCGCCGGGCTGGGCGCCGCGGCGGTCGGGGTGCTCGCGGGGCTGTCCGCGCTGGGCGCTCCGCCACTGCTGACCGGGCTGGCCGTGGCGGCGACGCTGGCTTGCCTTACCCGAGGGATGCACCTGGACGGGCTCGCCGACACCGCCGATGGGCTGGGCTGTTACGGGGAGCCGCAGCGGGCGCTGGCGGTGATGCGCGACGGTTCGACCGGGCCGTTCGGAGTGGTCGCGCTGGTGCTGGTGCTGGTGACGCAGGCGGCCGCGCTCGGTGCGCTGGCTGAGACCGGCCGGCTGGGCGCCGTGCTGCTTGCGGTGGCCGCAGGGCGGGTGGCCTTCAGCTGGTGCGCCCGCACGGGGGTACCGCCGGCACGGCCAGAGGGGTTGGGCGGGGTGGTGGCCGGTAGCCAACCGCCCGCTGTTGCAGTGGCCTGGTCGGCAGCCCTGCTGGCCGGTGGGCTGATGGTGGTGCCCGGACGGGCCTGGCAGGGCGCGCTGGCGGTGGGCCTGGCCGCTTTGGTGATCGTGGCGTTCTCGGCGCACACCCGTCGCCGCTTCGGCGGTGTCACAGGTGACGTACTCGGTGCCGCCAGCGAGCTGACCACCACCGTAGTACTCGCCGTATGCGCGCTCGGCTGATCAGGCTTAGCGCATTCAGCAGGCTCAGCGGGTAAACCAGCGCCTGATAACCCCACTGCTGAATGCGGGTGAGGGGTCAGGTGAGGGGGATCATCCAGTGGTGCGAGTCGGGGGCGACGCCACGCTGGATCGCGGTGAGGGCCGCGCGCAACCGGGTGGTGACCGGGCCGGGTTCGCCGCTGCCGATGGTGAACTCACCGCCGGGGTACGCGACCCGCCCGACCGGGGTGATCACGGCGGCGGTGCCGCAGGCGAAGACCTCCGAGATGTCCCCGGTCTCCACGCCCTTCTCCCACTCCTCGGTGGAGATCCGCCGCTCCTCGACGACCATCCCGTGGTCGCCGGCCAGCGTGAGCAGGGAGTCACGGGTGATGCCGGGCAACAGTGTGCCGGTGAGTTCCGGAGTGACCAGGCGGGCCTGCGATCCCTCCCCGAGGACAAAGTAGAGGTTCATCCCGCCCATCTCCTCCACCCAGCGCCGCTCGACCGCGTCCAGCCACACAACCTGATCGCAGTTCTTGTCCGCGGCCTGCTGCTGAGCCACGAGCGAGGCGGCATAGTTTCCAGCGAACTTGGCAGCTCCGGTCCCGCCAGGGGACGCTCGGACGTACTCGGTGGACAGCCACACGCTGACCGGCTTGAGGCCACCTGGGAAGTAAGGACCAGCCGGAGAGGCGATGACCAGGTACCGGTAGTTCTTCGCGGGGCGCACTCCGAGCCCTGCCTCGGTAGCGAACAGCAGCGGCCGCAGGTACAAGGACTCCTCCCCGCCCGCGGCTGGTACCCAGTCGAGGTCGGCGCGCACCAGTTCGCGCAGCGAACCGACGAACAGCTCGTCGGGCAACTCCGGCATCGCCATCCGGCGGGCCGAGGCGCGCAGCCGGGCGGCGTTGGCCAGCGGCCGGAAGGAGGCCACCGTGCCATCCGGTTGCCGGTAGGCCTTGAGGCCTTCGAACACCGCCTGCCCGTAATGCAGCACCATCGCAGCCGGGTCCATGACGAGCTGCCGGTACGGGCCGACCTCAGGATCATGCCAACCGGCACCATCGGTCCAGCTGATCTGCACCATGTGGTCGGTGAAATGACGGCCGAAGCCTGGCGCGGCCAGGATCTCCGCCCTTCGCTGCGGCGTCGTCGGAGACGGGTGCGGCAGGCGGGTGAACGGTGGTGCGGCATTCATGTCCAGCACGGTATCTCCTCGTGCAGCGAAATGGTAGGACGTCCCACTGTTTGACCCCATGGGCCATGCTGACCAGGTGCCCGAGCAGCGAAGCCCCGTGCGGATCACCCGTATCCGGCTGGCCGACGGTCGCGCGCTGACCTACTACGACGACCGCGAGCCCTACCTCTCAGGCACGGCAACCCGCGCCGTGGCCGACCTCCGCGACCTGTCCCCGTACCAGGCTCAGCCCACGATGCGCCTGGACGTGCTCACCGGAGAGTGGGTCATCCTCGCCCCGCACCGGATGGACCGGACTCACCTGCCTCCGGCGGGAGAATGCCCGCTGTGCCCCAGCCGGGACGGCAAGATGACCGAGATCCCGGGCGAGGACTACGACGTGGTGGTGTTCGACAACCGGTTTCCCTGCCTGGGACCCCAGCTCGACATCACGGCCCGGCCGGTACCGGCCGCGGTGGACGGTGATCTGCTGTGGCCGCAGCGGCCGGCAACGGGCCGGTGCGAGGTGATCTGCTTCACCAGCGAGCACGAATCCTCATTGGCCGATCTCAGCCCGAGCCGGGTCGAGACGGTGATCGAGGCGTGGGCAGACCGCACCGCAGCGCTGTCCGGGCTGGACGGCGTCAGGCAGGTGTTCTGCTTCGAGAACCGGGGCGCGGAGATTGGCGTGACCCTGCGCCACCCACACGGCCAGATCTACGCCTACCCGTACGTGGCACCGCGCACTGAGCGGCTGCTCGCCAGCGCGGCGGCGTATCGCGATAGCTCGGGGTCCGATCTGCTGTCCGACGTGCTCGCCGCCGAGCTGCGGGCCGGGACGCGGGTAGTGCACCGGGGCGCGGCGTGGACCGCATACGTCCCCGCCGCTGCGCGGTGGCCGGTGGAACTGCACCTGCTGCCACACCGGAAGGTGCCCGACCTCGCAGCCTTGGACGACGCGGAGCGCTCCGAGCTCGCCACGCTCTACCCGGCGCTGTTGCGGCGGGTAGACAGCTTCTTCGCCGACCAGGGCGACCCAGGACCGGTGCCGTATGTCGCAGGTTGGCACCAGGCCCCGGTCGGCCCGGGGCGCGACCTCACCCGGCTGCACCTGCAGCTGTTCTCAGTGCGCCGCGCCGCTGGGAAGCTCAAATACCTCGCCGGCTCCGAGTCCGGGGTGGGAGCTTGGCTCAACGACACCACCCCTGAGCAGATCGCACACCGGCTGCAGGAGCTGGCATGAGTACCGCGTTGCCGGCTGCTTTTCGAGCCGAGTTCGGTCGGGAACCGGATGGTCTATGGTCCGCTCCCGGCCGGCTGAACCTGATCGGCGAGCACGTTGACTACGCTGGCGGGCTGTGCTTGCCGCTGGCACTGCCGCAGCGCACCGTGGTGGCCGCCGCGACTCGGGACGACGGCCAGCTGCGGTTGCGGTCGCTGCTCGGTGATGCACAAGCCTGGGACGGCGCCCTCAATGAGGTGGGTCCCGGCCACCCACCAGGCTGGGCGGCGTATCCAGCCGGCGTGATCTGGGCGCTGGGTCAGCCGGTCGGCGGGCTTGACCTGCTCGTCGGTGAATCGGTGCCGCCGGGGGCCGGGCTGGCCTCCTCCGCCGCGCTGGAGTGCGCCGTCGCGTTGGCGGTGGATGCGCTGGCCGGGCTTGGACTGGCCGGCACCAGCGCCGGGCGGGTGATGCTTGCGGCGGCGTGCCGCCACGCCGAAAACGAGATCGTCGGTGCGCCGACTGGTGGCATGGATCAGATCGCCTCGCTGTGTTGCATCGCGGGGCAGGCCATGCTGCTGGATTGCCGGGACCAGACGATGCGGCAGGTGCCGCTGGATCTGGTCGGCGCTGGGCTGGCCCTGCTCCTGATCGACACCCGGGCACCGCACCGGCTCATCGATGGTCAGTACGCCGCTCGTCGGCGCAGCGCCGAGCAGGCCGCAGCCGAGCTCGGCGTGCCCAGCCTGCGCGAAGCCTCCCCGGAGCGGGTGGACGACCTGGGCAATCCCCTGCTGCGCAGGCGCGCCCGGCATGTGGTGACCGAGATCGCCAGAGTGCGCAACGTCGTGACGTTGCTGAGCTCAGGTCGGATCCGGGACATCGGACCGTTTCTGAACGCCTCACACGCTTCGCTGCGCGACGATCTGGAGGTGTCCAGCCCGGAACTGGATTGCGTGGTGGATGCCGCCCGCGCCGCCGGAGCAGTGGGTGCCCGGATGACCGGCGGCGGCTTCGGCGGCTCAGCCCTGGCCCTGGTCGAGCACACCGCCGTCAGCGCGGTAACCCATGCCGTGCTGGCTGCCGCTGCCCATCACGCCCACCCGCAACCCACGGTCCACCTGGTGCTGTCTCCCGTGGGTCACAGCGATCCGGCCGTCAGCGCACATGAGAGGGCACAAAAGGAGGTCTGACCACCTCGCAGGGCAGCGCCCGGCCACGGACATCCACTTCGACGGTCTCACCCGGCCCCACCGCGGGATCAAGCAGCGCCAGCGCGATGCCGGTGCGCAATGTCGGAGAAAAGGTGCCCGAGGTGATCTCCCCCAGTGGCGCACCCACCGGGGACCGCACCGCCATGTGCGGCCGTGGGACCCCGCGCCCGATGGCCCGCAGCCCGCGTAACCGCCGGGATGGGCCGCGCTCGCGCTCGGCGAGCAACGCGTCGCGGCCCCAGAAGGCCGGCTTGCCCCAGCCGACCGCCCACGAGGCGCCACCCTGCACTGGAGTGATTGCCGGCCCGAGGTCCTGGCCGTGCAACGGGTAGCCCATTTCGGTGCGCAGGGTGTCCCGGGCACCGAGCCCGCACTCCCGGCCACCGAGCGGACCGGCAGCCCGTAGCAACGCCTCCCACAATGCGGGCGCATGCTCCCACAGCGGCAGCAGCTCGTAGCCGTGCTCGCCGGTGTAGCCGGTGCGACCCACCCGCACCGGCGCGCCGTCGTGATCGGCGTCGGCGAAAGCCATGTAATCCATGTCACTGGGCAGCCCGACTGCGGTCAGCACCTCGGCCGACCGGGGTCCCTGCACGGCGAGCACGGCGTACTCGTGATGCCGCTCGGTGACCCGCACTCCCGGGGGCGCCGCGGCGGACAGCCGCCGACCAACCTCCCCGGTGTTCGCCGCATTCGGCACGCAGAACACGTCATCCGCGCCGACCAGGTAGGCGATCAGGTCGTCCACCACACCGCCGTCCGCTGCGCAGCACAGCGTGTACTGCGCCCGTCCCGGGGTGATCTTGGCGAGGTCGGCGGTGAGGCAAGAGTTGACGAAGTCCGCGGCCGCCGGGCCGGTGACGCTGATCTTGCCCAGATGGGTGACATCGAACACGCCGACCGCCTTCCGCACCGCGGTGTGCTCAGCAACGACGCCGGCGTAATGAATCGGCATCTCCCAGCCGCCGAATGATCCGAGGGTGGCCCCGGCCTCGACGTGCAAGGCGTGCAAGGGTCCGCGACGCAAGGGTGCACTCACGGCTGTGGAAGGCTACCTCCTAGTGGCTCCCAACACTATCTAGACACTATCTGGCCAGATCAGCGAGGAGATAACTTGACCACCCCGACGTTGCGCCTCACCGATGCCTCGGTCACTACCGCGACGGTCGATGCCGTCGTGGTGGGCACCGTGTCCGGTGATGGGGGCGCTCGGCTCGCCTCCGGTGGCGAGGAGGTTGACGCCGCGTTCGACGGCACGCTCGCCGACCTGCTGGCGGTGCTGGGCGCTCGGGGCAAGGCCGACGAGGTGATCAAGGTACCCACCCGCGGAGCCATCGGAGCACCGCTGCTGATCGCCACCGGTCTGGGTGCGGTCGACGGCCAACCCACCGGCGAGCAGGTGCGTCGAGCCGCTGGCGCGGCGGCCCGCGCACTGTCCGGTACCTCCCATGCGGTCACCACGTTGTCTCGGATTCACCTTGCCGCCGCCGCGGAGGGCGCCGCGCTGGGCAGCTATGCCTTCACCGCGTACCGGTCGGAGAACGGGGACGGACCGCTGAGCCGGATGGACCTGTCGGTGCCCTCGGCCGGCGCCGATAGCGCACAGCAGGAGCTGGCCCGGGCGACCGCTATCGCCGAGGCGGTCGTGATTGCACGTGACCTGGTGAACACGCCACCCAACGACCTGTATCCAGCCTCGTTCGCTGAGCGTGCGGTGACACTGGCCGAACAAGCCGGGCTACGCACCGAGGTGCTCGACGAGAAAGCGCTGCGGCGGGAGGGGTACGGCGGCGTCCTGGGCGTCGGCGGTGGCTCGTCCCGCCCGCCCCGGCTGGTTCGGCTGCACTGGGTCCCTACCGCAGCCACGTCCACGCCGAGGACGAAGGTCGCCCTGATCGGCAAGGGGATCACCTTCGACACCGGCGGGATCTCAATCAAGCCGGCGGCGAAGATGGACGAGATGACCATGGACATGGCGGGTGCCGCCGCCGTGATCGCCACCACGGTGCTCGCCGGCCGCCTCGAGCTGCCGGTGGAGGTGATCGCCACCGTGCCGATGGCCGAGAACATGCCCTCGGGCACCGCCTATCGGCCCGGGGACGTCCTCACGATGTATGGCGGCAAGACCGTCGAGGTACTCAACACCGACGCCGAGGGCCGGCTTATCCTGGCCGATGCGCTGGTCCGCGCAGCGCAGGACTCCCCCGACTACCTCATCGACACCGCCACACTCACCGGCGCCCAGATCGTGGCGCTGGGTAGCCGTACACCGGGGATCATGGGTACCCCGGAGTTCCGGGACCGGGTCACCGCGATCTCGCAGGAGGTCGGGGAGAACGGGTGGGCCATGCCGCTGCCCGACCACTTACGACCTGACCTGGACTCCAAGCTCGCTGACATCGCCAACATAACCGGCCACCGCTGGGGTGGCATGCTCGCCGCCGGGATATTCCTGTCCGAGTTCGTCGCCGACGGCATACCGTGGGCCCACCTGGACATCGCCGGACCCGCCTACAACACCGGCTCCCCGTGGGGCTACACCAGCAAGGGCGGCACCGGCGTGCCGGTGCGCACCCTGGCCGCTGTCCTCACCGACATCGCCGAACGGGGCTGAAACCCTACTGCTCCTGGTCGCGCTCGCGCTCGCGCAGGATGCGTTGGCGGGCTGTGTAGTCCCGCATCCGTTGCGGGTAGCCCATCTGGGCAACGTCGTAAATCGGGATCCGCAGCCGCTTACCCAGTCGCCGGACGCCCTCGTCGCCCTCGACCCTGCGCCGGGTCCACTCGCCGTCGTGTGCGACCAGTACCACGGTGGTCTCGGTGACCGCCGTGCGCGGCTCGACGAACGCCTCCACTCCGCGGTGTGACGCTGCCCACTGCTCAAGGTGGTCGACGTCAGCGCTGGACACCGCGCGCTTGGATCCTGGCCGCTCGCGACCCAGGAGTCGATCGAACACGCCCACGTCGGCACCTCCTCCAACGCCGATCTCCCGGTAATCCTGCCAGTTCAACGACCGTGCCCGTCCGTTTGCTCCGCACTTCACCCTGGGCTGCCAGATGGCCTCGCCCACGTCGCCGGAACTCCGGGCGTGGTGACAAGATGGCCTAGGCGCCCGCTCGTCTCGTTACCGATGTCTGTTGAGGAGCTTCTCAGTGACCGATACGTCCGCCGACCTGGTGATTCTTGGTGGCGGCTCTGGTGGTTACGCCTGCGCACTGCGTGCTGCGCAGTTGGGGCTGTCCGTCGTCTTGGTGGAGAAGGACAAGCTGGGCGGCACCTGCCTGCATCGTGGCTGCATCCCCACCAAGGCGTTGCTGCACGCTGCCGAGGTGGCCGATGCGGCGCGTGACGGTCACCAATTGGGCGTGAAGACCGTGCTCGAGGGCGTCGACATGGGCGGAGTGAACAGGTACAAGGACGGCGTCGTCGCCAAGATGTTCAAGGGCCTGCAGGGATTGGTGTCCTCCCGCGGCATCACCTATGTCGAGGGAAGCGGCAGGTTCGTCGCCCCGAACGCCGTTGATGTCGAGGGGCAGCGCTACACGGGGCGCAGCGTCGTGTTGGCGACCGGTTCCTACGCCAGGACCCTGCCCGACCTGGAAATCGGCGGCCGCGTGATCACCAGTGATCAGGCGCTGAACCTCGATTACCTGCCTGAGCGCGTCGTGGTGCTCGGTGGTGGTGTGATCGGCGTCGAGTTCGCCAGCGTGTGGCGCTCCTTCGGTGCCGAGGTGGTCATCGTCGAGGCGCTGCCCCGGCTCGTCGCGGCAGAGGACGACTTCTGCTCCAAGCAACTGGAGCGAGCCTTCCGGCGGCGTGGCATCACGTTCAAGACCGGCGTGAAGTTCACCGGGGCCCGCCAGTCCGACTCCGATGTCACGGTGAGCCTGGAGTCAGGTGAGCAGTTCGAGGCCGACCTGCTGCTGGTGGCCGTGGGCCGGGGTCCGAACACCGCTGAGGCCGGATACGCCGAGGCTGGTGTGCGGATGGAACGCGGCTTCGTGCTCACCGACGACCGGCTGCGTACCAACCTGCCGGGGGTGTACGCGCTGGGGGACATCGTGCCAGGGCTGCAGCTCGCCCATCGCGGGTTCGCCCAGGGCATTTTCCTTGCCGAGGACATCGCGGGACGCAACCCGAGTCCGATCGACGAGGACGGTATCCCGCGGGTGACCTACTGCGAGCCGCAGGTGGCCTCGGTCGGTCTCACCGAGGCGCAGGCCAGGGACCGCCACCGCGAGGTCGAGACGCTCACCTACGACTTGGCCGGCAACGGTCGCAGCCAGATCCTGCAGGCCCGCGGCGCGATCAAGCTGGTGCGGGCCAAGGACGGCCCGGTAGTCGGAGTGCACATGGTCGGTGCTCGCATCGGCGAACTGGTCGGTGAGGCGCAGCTGATCGTCAACTGGGATGCCTTTCCGGACGACGTCGCGGCCCTGGTCCATGCCCACCCGACACAGAACGAGGCTCTCGGTGAGGCGCATCTCGCCCTGGCCGGCAAGCCGCTGCACGCGCACGGCTGATCGACGCGCACCGCGCGACAACGACGCAAGAAGACCTCACAGGACGACGAGAGTCGAGGCAATAGATGGCCTACTCGGTGGAGATGCCCGCGCTCGGCGAGAGTGTCACCGAGGGAACGGTGACACGCTGGCTCAAACAGGAGGGTGAGACCGTCGCGGTCGACGAACCCTTGGTCGAGGTGTCCACCGACAAGGTCGACACCGAGATCCCCTCTCCTGCGGCAGGCGTGCTGCAGCGGATCGTGGTGCCTGAGGACGAGACCGTCGAGGTCGGCGCGGAACTGGCCGTGATCGGTGACTTCAACGGCGGCAGCAGCAAGCCGCAGCCGTCGGCGAGCCAGCTGGAACAGCCGCAGCCAGCCCAGCCTCGATCCACCCAGCCACCGTCCGCCGGTAAGGGCTCCTTGTCGGACTCTGAGGCGTCCGGGTCCAGCTCCGGAACATCCGTGACGATGCCTGCGCTGGGAGAGAGCGTTACTAACGGGACCGTGACCCGGTGGCTCAAGCAGATCGGTGACACCGTCGAGGTGGACGAGCCGCTGCTCGAAGTCTCCACCGACAAAGTTGACACCGAGATCCCGTCCCCGGCGGCAGGTGTCTTGCTGGAAATCGTCGTAGCGCAGGACGAGACCGCTGAAGTCGGAGCCAAGCTGGCCACGATCGGGGATAGCCGCGAGGGTCAAGCGCCGGCGGCGGACCAGCCCGACCAATCT
>DASVWA010000273.1:0-15419 GCA_036389855.1 Pseudonocardiaceae bacterium | reverse complement strand
GGGATCTCACTGATGGGCTCGGACACGGTGATCGGCGGTGCCTTCTACCGCTCGCTGGCCCTGCCCTTCGTGCCCGACCTGCTGGCCGATCAGCGCGTGGCCGGAGCGATGGCCTGGAGCTTGGGCGAGATCCCGATGGTGGTCGTGCTGGTGGCGCTGCTGGTGCAGTGGGCTCGCTCCGACTCCCGCGAGGCCCGCCGGTTCGACCGGAGGGCCGAATCCGACGGTGAGGCCGAGCTGGTCGCCTACAACGCTCTGCTTGCCGAGCTTGCGGAGCGGCCGCCTGCCCGCGACAACAGGTGACGTGCCTGGAGGTGCCGTTCGGAGCCGAATTGCGGCTTCGGGCGGGCTAGCACCGATCTCCGACAATCCCGAGCTTCGGTCGGTTGCTGCAGCCCAGTTGTGCACATTAAGCCCTCCATCCCCATGTCGATCATGGCCGGCTGCCGGAGCCACTCCCGACCGCGCAGCCTGTGCGGTACCGGCCGAGGGGGCCGGTTCCCCACCGCAGACGGTGTGGAAGGTGCACAGGAGGGCATGTGAGATGAGTGAGACACCGGTGACCGTGGTAGGAACACTGGTCAGTGACATGCGACCGCGCCGAGTCGGTCCAGACGGGACGCTCGTGCTCAACTTCCGGGTCGCGAGCAACGAGCGTCGGTTCGACAAGACGTCCGAGTCATGGGTGGACGGCGAAAGCCTCTACCTGTCGGTGAACTGCTGGCGCAGACTTGCCGAGAACGCCGCCTCCCTCGTGAAGGGCGACCCGGTGATAGTCAGTGGAAAGCTGCGCACCCGGGAATGGACCACCGAGCAGGGTGAGCGCCGATCGGCCGTCGAGCTGGAGGCCAACGCGGTCGGCCCGGACCTGGCCCGCTGCGCCGCGACAGTACGTAAACAGCGCCGAGAGCAGCCGGCGAGTAACGAACATGACAACGCCGTGATATCACCTGGCCATAACCTACCAAGCCAGGCGGATCTGCAGGACCGCGCGGACCCATCGTATGAGGTGAGCCTCGCCGAACTCGCCGAAGCGGCCCGCCCGCTGGTTTCCGTTACTGCCTGAACCGCGTACCTGGACCGGGCAGCGGTCGGCCGCGCTGCCCGGTCCCGGCGACGACCTCTACGATCGCGGCCGTGGCGGAGTTCATCTACACCATGAAGCAGGTGCGCAAGGCGCACGGTGACAAGGTCATCCTCGACGGTGTCACCCTTGCGTTCTATCCCGGCGCGAAGATCGGCGTGGTTGGACCTAACGGAGCCGGCAAGTCCAGCGTTCTGAAGATCATGGCTGGCCTCGACCAACCGAACAACGGGGAGGCGTTCCTGGCCCCGGGCGCGACGGTGGGCATCTTGCAACAAGAGCCCACGCTGAACGAGGACAAGTCCGTCCTGGGCAACGTTCAAGAGGGCCTGGGGGACATCAAGACCAAGCTTGACCGATTCAACGAGATCGCCGAGAAGATGGCCACCGACTACTCCGACGAACTCATGGAGGAGATGGGCCGGCTGCAGGAGGAGCTTGACCACGCCGACGCGTGGGATCTCGACTCACAGCTTGAGCAGGCCATGGATGCCCTGCGTTGCCCGCCGGCCGACGAGCCGGTGACGCACCTGTCCGGAGGAGAGCGGCGTCGGGTGGCGCTGTGCAAACTGCTGCTGTCCAAACCTGATCTGCTGCTGCTGGATGAGCCCACCAACCACCTGGACGCGGAGAGCGTGCTGTGGTTGGAGCAGTTCCTGGCGAGCTACCCAGGTGCCGTACTGGCTGTCACCCACGACCGGTACTTCCTGGACAACGTCGCGCAGTGGATCCTCGAGCTAGACCGCGGCCGGGCCTACCCCTATGAGGGCAACTACTCCACCTACTTGGAGAAGAAGGCCGACCGCCTGGCCGTGCAGGGCAGGAAGGACCAGAAGCTGCAGAAGCGGCTGCGCGATGAGCTCGCGTGGGTCCGATCGGGAGCAAAAGCCCGCCAGGCCAAATCTCGAGCCCGACTGCAGCGTTATGAGGAGATGGCAGTCGAAGCCGAGCGCAGCCGCAAGCTTGACTTCGAAGAGATCCAGATCCCAGCGGGACCGAGGTTGGGCAACGTGGTGGTGGAGGTGTCGCACCTGGACAAGGGGTACGACGACCGTCTGCTGATCAAGGATCTGTCCTTCACACTGCCCCGCAACGGCATCGTGGGGGTGATCGGTCCTAACGGGGTCGGCAAGACCACGCTGTTCAAGACCATCGTCGGCTTGGAGGACCCCGACTCCGGCACGGTTAAGGTGGGCGAGACGGTGAAGCTGTCCTACGTCGACCAGGAACGTGCGGGCATCGACCCGAACAAGACGGTCTTCGAGGTGGTCTCCGACGGACTTGACCACATCCAGGTTGGTAACACCGAGATGCCGTCAAGAGCCTACGTCAGCGCTTTCGGCTTCAAGGGCCCTGACCAGCAAAAACCCGCTGGAGTACTTTCCGGAGGCGAACGGAACCGGCTCAACCTCGCGCTTACCCTCAAACAGGGCGGCAACCTGATCCTGCTCGACGAACCCACCAACGACCTCGATGTCGAGACGCTGAGCTCGTTGGAGAACGCACTGGAACAGTTCCCCGGCTGCGCAGTGGTGATTTCCCACGACCGATGGTTTCTGGACCGGGTGGTGACCCACCTTCTTAGCTGGGAGGGAACGGAGGAAAATCCCGCCTCTTGGTTTTGGTTTGAGGGCAACTTCGAGGCCTACGAGCAGCACAAGGTCGAACGACTTGGTGCGGAGGCGGCGCGACCACACCGTGTGATCTACCGCAGACTGACCCGGGATTGACCGGGTATGGGGCAGCCGATGATCGGGAACGGCGATGGGGGTGGGAGGTGAGCAGTACGGCGCGCGACGGTGTCCGGAACGGCATGCCGGCCAGTAACGGCGAGGCAGCCTCGCTGGTTGAATCGGCGATGCTCTTGCGCTGGCGAGCACCCGAGCTGGCTCTGCTGCTGGCCGACCGAGCGGTGGCCGCCGCGCAGGATGACCAGATGGCCGTCCTGCGGGCAAATTACCTCGCAGTTTTCACTCTCAACCGCCTTGGGCGGCACGGCGAAGCGGCTCATCGGCTGTTCCCGGCGGTCTGGGATGACGGAACCCCTGTCGGGCTGCGGCATGAGCTGCACGTGGAGTTGGCGCACTGTGCGGCGGCGCTCGCCGAGCCCGCCACCGCACTCCGGGCGGTACACGCGGTACTAGCCGCAGGCGACGATGTTGCCCCGGTGCTGAGGGGGACCGCGCTCGTCGCCGCAGCTGAGGCGTCGGATGCGCTCGGCCGGGGAGACCTGTTCACACCGGCGCTCGAGGAGGCCGACGAGCTCTACCGGGAGGACTCCACCCTCGACCGCGACACAGCACTGCTGTTGCGAGCCACCGCGCGGGCTGCCGACGCGGCGCGCCACCGTCGATGTGGCGCGGCTGCACAGGCCGAGGCGCATGCCAGGGCAGGCCGCGAGCTACTGGCCGGTTTGGCCGATCCCGAGCACGACAGCGGCGAGGTCAGGGCGCGGCTGATGCTGGAAATTGTGCTCGCCATGCTCGACCGGGACGAAGGCGACGCCGCGATGCACGAGGTGCGGCCGCTGCTGCGCCGTCCGGTGCGCGCCGCGGCGGCCGGTGCGGTCGGCAGGCTGCGGCTGGCACTGGCGACCCGGGTGCACCTCGCCGAGGGTCGCCACGAGCCGGCGTTGACCCTGCTCGCCGATGCGGTGGAGGGAGCCCAGCGCTATGGGATGGACGCAGTTCTCGCCGAATGCCTCGAGGGTCTGTCCCACGTGCACGAGGCTCGCGGCGAGTTCGCCGACGCTTTGTATTGCGTGCGTGCCGCCCGTGCAGCTGAGGGCCGTCACAGCCGCAACATGGAAGTCGCCCGGTCCACGCTGCTCGAGCACTGCGGGGCTGCACGGCGCGAGGTCGAAGGCCTGATCGACCAGGTGGCTGCCCTGCTGAACAACGCCGGGACGGGATGCTCTGGAACTGACCCGGACACCGAATCGCTGAATGTGGAGATCGCCGCCGCCGGGATTGCGCTGCACCCGGCCGCTGAGGCCAAGACTGCGCAGGCGGAGACCGCCGAGGGGGAGGCTACGGAGGCGGACACCAACCAGACGGCAGTCACAGAGCCGGAAATCCCAGAGACGGGAACCCCAGAGACGGAAACCGCGGAATCGGAACCTGCGGAGGCCGAGACGGTGGAGGTGGAGACCGCGCACGCGGAAACCACACAGGTGGAGACTGCGGAGACGGAGACCGCGCAGGCGGAAAGCGCGGAGGTGAAGACGGCGCAGGCGGAGACTGCGGACGTGGACACCGCGGACGCCGAGTCTGCGGAGGTCGAGACCGTAGACGCCGAGTCTGTGGAGGCGGAGACCGCCGAGGCCGAGTCGGCGGGGGTGGAAACCGCGGGGGCGGACACCGCGGAGGCCGAGTCTGTGGAGGCGGAGACCGCCGAGACCGAATCCCTTGACGCGGAAACTCCAGAGGTGGAGTCCCACGAACTGTCCGCAGCACCGTCGCCGCTACCTGCGCCGGAGATATCCCCAGACAAGGTCACCGAGAGTTCGCGAGACCCGGCCAATCTGACGGCAGTGGAGCCGGTCGTCAACGACAGTGGATCCGCGTCCCAGAATCCCACTGAACTGGTACCCGCCGAGTCGGCGACCGGCCTCACCCCGTGGCGATCCGGAGCACGGCACCGCCGGGGGGCGGGCACCCTGGTGTGCGTGAGCGACTTGCTGCCCGCGTCGGCGTTGTCGGCAGGGCGCTCCGGTCGGCGTCGCGCCGAGGAACCTGTCGAGGAGCGTTCTGCAGAGGCACCAGCTGTTGAGATTCGCCGGATCGGGGACGGTGGGTCAGACGGTGGCAGCGTTGGCACCCGACAGGCCGCGGATCGTCCCGATGCGCCGTCTGCCCCTGTCCGCTATCCATTGCTGTCCCGGCCACCATTGGGTCCGTCGACCGCCCTGGAGCGCGAAGCCACCGATGCGGTACCGCCCGAGGACACTGAGGAGTCCCTGCCGACCCGGCGGCTGTTCCAGGCTTCTGGACCGCCGCCGGCCCCAACACCCCGGGCGATGGAATGGGAGCCTGGAAGTGCAGGCGCAGCGGGCGAAGGAGACTCCCGGCAGATGGGCCTCGGCGATTTGCTGGCTGAGGCGCTCGCTGCATACCAGGAAAGCCGGGATGTCCGGGCTGGCGCAGCCGGCCTGGCCGGACCGCGCGGCGATGACGGCTGCGCCGCCGACGATATCGCGGATGGCCGCGACGCGCCTTCATACCGCGGTCCAGGTACGCGCTGGGCATCCGGTCTTCAGCTCGCTCCACCGATCGACCGGCGCGAAGACGATCCCTCCGAGGCGCTTACCAACCCCCTGCTGCGGCTGCCGGATCTCACTGCTGAACCATTGTGGTTCCCTCCGGAGACAGGTCGCCGGTCCGCTGCCGGGGACTAGCGTCCTGCCACAGATGCATGTCGGGCTTGAACCTGGACGTCGCGACCGTGTCAAGCGCTGACCCGGCTGGAGTGGGTTGACCGAAGGGTGGGTATGACAAGTGCCGGCGTTCAGCACGGACGTGGCGGTGCGCTGGTCAGATATGGATTTATACGGGCACGTGAACAATGCGCGGGTGGTGACACTGCTGGAGGAGGCACGCACCGAGCTGCTATTCGGTGAAGGTGCCCGATGTGGTGTCGAGGGCCTCATCCAGGGTGTGGTCGTCGTCAAGCTCGAAGTGTGCTACCGGCGGCCGCTGGTGTACTCGGCCACGCCAGTGCGGGTTCGACTGTGGATCAGTGAGCTGCGTGCCGCGTCGTTCGCGGTGGACTACGTGGTGTCGACCGCGGACGGTGACGCCGTCACCGCGCGGACCTGGCTCGCACCCTATGACACCAAAGCGCAACGGCCACGCCGGCTGATGTCCGTGGAGCGAGACTTCCTGGCTGCATTTCGGGAGGGCGGCCACGATGGCTGAGTTGCGGATTCCGGACCCTGTCGAGCGGGACGATCTCGGCGCCTTCGTCGCCCGCGCGGTGCGCCTTGAGGGCGACGCGATCGTTCGGCTGCGCAACGGGGACGGCAGGGTGCATGCTTGGGTGGTCACCCCGTTCGACACGCTGGTGACTCGTTCGGTGCGAGGGGCCGTGCTGCCCGCTGATCTCACCGTACGGGGTTCGGACCTGCTGGCCGCAGTGGCGGTGGTCGACGCTGCAGTGGTCGATCCTGGTAAGTCTGAGGATGCGCTGTGGCGTTCGGCGCTGCCACCGGGACGGGGCTGGCATGAGGTCGACCAGGTGCCCGCCGAGGTGCTGGCCGATCTCGCCAACCAGGGTGCCGCTGTCGCGCGGAACAACCCCGGCCCGCGCGGCGCCCCGCCTGCTGCATTGCTGGACCAGAAAGTGCTCACTGTCAGTGGGGGCGGATTCGACGTGAAGGTACCGCTGCGCTGCTTGTTCGCGCTGTCCGGCATGGGATTCGTGGGCGGCCACGCCGCCGCCGAGACCGTCCGGGTGTCAGCCACTGACTCGTGGCTGCGGCTGGATGCCCGCTACGGTGCGGTGCTACGCCGCCGGCACGCCCTGCTCCCACTGCTTGTGTGACGGTTAGGACGGCGACGGCTCGACGAACCAGACAGCGGTATCGGGTGGCAGCGCATCGCCGCCCGCCGAAAGCGGGCCGCTGGCCAGCAACAGCTGCCCGTTCGGTAGCGGGACCTGAACCTCGGAGGCGTTCAGAGCGCAGACCAGCCCGCCCTCCTTGCGCAGGAAAGCGAAACATCCGGGCGGTGCGTCGTACCACAGCAGCTCGGTGCCGGCGAACGTCTGATGTTCTCGGCGTAGTTGCAGTGCCTGCCGGTACAGCGACAGCGTCGAGGAGGGATCCTCCAACTGGGCCGCCACGGTACGGTCGGCCCAGCCGCTGGGCATCGGCAACCAGGTGCCGGGCGTGGAGGTGAAGCCGTAGGGCGGAGTATCGCCCTCCCACGGCAGCGGCACCCGGCAGCCGTCGCGCCCGCGCTCAGTGCGCCCGGATCGCCGCCACACCGGGTCCTGCAGCGCCCAGTCCGGCAGTTCGACATTGGGCAGGCCCAGCTCGTCGCCGTTGTACAGGTACGCAGGCCCGGGCAGGGCAAGTTGCACCAACGCCATCGCCCGCGCGCGCCGCAGGCCCACCTCGCCGCCGCCGTAGCGTGTCACCGGCCGGACCGCGTCGTGGTTGGAGATCGTCCAGGTGGCCGGTGCCGGGCTGTTCTGGACAGCCAGCAGCGAATGCTCGATGGCCGCACGCACGCTGCCGGCGTCGAAATTCGCCTGCAGCAGCCGGAAGTTGAACCCCAGGTGCAGCTCGTCGGGGCGAATGTAACGGGCGAATGCGGCGTCGTCGGCCACCCAGATCTCGCCGATCGCTACCCGCGCCGGGTACTCGTCGAGCACCTTGCGGATCATCCGGTGGATGTCGTGCACACCGTCGGCGTCAAAGCGGGGATCGGCGACATCGGTATCGAGCAAACCCGGGCAGGCCCCGATGGGCTGGGGCATGTCCGGCAGTCCAGCAGGCTTGGCCATCCCATGCGCCACGTCGATGCGGAATCCGTCCACTCCCCGGTCCAGCCAGAACCGCAGGGTCAGCTCGAAGTCGGCGGCTACTTCCGGGTTCTCCCAGTTCAGATCGGGCTGCTCGGGTGCGAACAGGTGCAGGTACCACTGCCCGGCTGCGTCGCCGGCCGGGGGTAGTTGGGTCCAAGCCGGGCCACCGAAGGTACTGGTCCAGTTGTTCGGGGGCCGTGACCCGCCAAAGCCGGTGCCGTCCCGGAAGATGTAACGGGCGCGCTCGGGGCTGCCCGGTTCGGCCGCCACCGCCGCCTTGAACCACTCGTGCTGGTCAGAGGTGTGGTTGGGCACCAGGTCGATAGTCACCCGCAGCCCGTGCTGGTGAGCGTCGGTGACCAGCCGATCGAAGGCGTCCAGATCGCCGAACTGCGGGTCGACGTCGCGCGGATCGCTGACGTCATAGCCGTGGTCGACCATCGGGGAACGGAAGAAGGGAGTGATCCACAGCGCATCCACGCCGAGCAGTTCCAGGTAACCCAGCCGGCTGCGCACGCCCTCCAGATCACCCACCCCGTCACCGCTGGAGTCGGCGAAGGAGCGGACGTAAATCTGGTAGCACACCGCATTGCGCCACCAGGCCTGATCTTCGGGAGCCACGTCGTGGCGGCCGTCGGCTCGTCCCATCGTTTCCTCAAGTCAGCGAGTTCTGCAGACTGTTCGCTGCCATCTGCAAGTAGTCCCATAGCACGGTCCGGTGGGCCTCGTCGAGGTCAGCCTCGTCTACCGCGGTGCGCATGCAGCGCAGCCAGGCGTCGCGTTCGGCCGGCCCGATCCGGAACGGCACGTGCCGCATCCGCAGCCGTGGGTGTCCACGCTGCGCGGAGTAAGTGTGTGGCCCACCCCAGTACTGCATGAGGAACAGTCGCAGGTGCTCCTCGGCGGGACCGAGGTCCTCGTCCGGGTACAGCGGGCGCAGCACCTCGTCTTTTGCCACCAGTTCATAGAAGCGGCCGACGATCTGGCGAAACGTCTGCTCGCCGCCGACGGCCTCGTAGAAGTTCTCCGGAGCAGCCACCCCCCCATCTTGCCTTGTGCACCACGCGCTGCGGAAAGCCTCAGGTCGGTGGCGCGGCAAACCCGCCGACTGGCGACGGCGGCGGAACCCCGGCATCGGCGAAGGCGTCCTTGATACCGGCCAGCAGCGCCCGCTGCACCGCCCACTGCCGGCCGGCCCGGACCTTGGTGGTAATCCGTAGTGTCACGCCTCCGGGACTGATCGACTCGACTCCGAGCACCTCCGGCGGTTCGAGCACATCGTCGGCCAATGCGCTGCCCTCGGCGGTGAGCTCGATGGCGGTGCGGCCGGCGAGCTCGGTGGTTTCCGGGATATCCGCATCATGTCCGACGGGAAGGTCGACGACAGCCACCGAGTAACCCTGGCTGGAGTTGCCGACCCGCAATACCTCACCGTTGCGGACGTACCACACCGTGCCGTTGACGTCCCGCAAGGTGGTCACCCGCAGGCCCACGGCCTCCACCGTGCCGGTGGCTTCGCCGAGGTCGACGGTGTCGCCGACGCCGTACTGGTCCTCGACCATCATGAACATCCCGGACAGGAAGTCCTTGACCAGATTCTGCGCCCCGAAGCCGAGCGCGAGACCCAGGATGCCGGCCGAGGCGATGATCGGCCCGAGATTGATTCCGAGCTCGCCCAGTACCAGCGTGATCGCGACCCCGGAAACCACGAACGTCGTGCCGGATCGCAGCACTGAACCGATCGTGCGGGCTCGTTGGGAACGGCGTTTGGACAGTAGCCCCGTTCCGCGCCAGGACTCGGGGGCCCGCTCCCGCAGCGGGCGCAGCAATCCGGGCGGCGGCCCGTCGGCCGTCACCCGGGTCAACCGGTTGATCGCACGGTGTGCCATCAGCCGAACCAGCACCGCAACTATGACGATGAGCAGGATCCGCAACCCCGTCCCCACCACGGCGTCGGCATAGCGGGCCAGCATGTCGTTGTGGGTGAGCTCGAAGATGCGCGAGCACCATGAGCCAGCCTCCTGGACACAGTCAGGCTGGAAAATCAACTCCGCGGTCATCCGGTGTGCACCGCCTCCAGATCGAGCCCGGTGTAATAGGCGAGAAAGCACAACTGGTCGGTGGTCAGCGCCACAGTCCGGGACACCGCGCGCACCGAGTGCCCAACCTCGACCTCACGGCGGATCAACACCGGAGCCCGCGCCGGATCGGCCGTTGTGGCGTGCTGCAGGGCAGCGCACATCTTCCTGGCATGGAGTGGATCGACTCGGGTGTCGGAGTCAAACACCGTGAATAGCACCGCCGGGTAGCTGGTGCCCGGCCGCACCTGGTGATACGGGGAGTACGACAGCAGCCAGTCCAATTCGACGGGATCGTCGGCGCTGCCGTACTCGTCGTTCCAGGTGCGCCCGAGGAGAAACCGTTCGTACCGGACCATGTCCAGCAGCGGCGCGGAACACACCACCGCGCGGTAGGCGTGTGGACGTTGCGTCAGTGCTGCGCCGACCAGCAGCCCGCCGTTGGATCCTCCGCTGATCGCAAGCTGCTCAGGGGTTGACCAGCCACCGGCCACCAAAGCGTCGGCCGCGGCATGAAAGTCGGCGAAGGCGTTGCCCTTGTGTTCGCGCATTCCGGCGCGGTGCCACGCCTCACCCTCCTCACCACCGCCGCGTAGCGACGCCTGAGCCCATACCCCGCCGGCTGCCACCCAAGCCAGCGCCGAGGGCGTGTAGCCGGGTTCCAGAGATACCGAGAAGCCGCCATAGCCGGTGAGCAGGGCCGGCCGCGGCCGGTCCGGACGCGGGCTGGGGGGGATAGCGGGGGAGACGATGAACATCCGCACTGTGGTGCCATCAGCAGAGGTGAATTTCACCTGCTGGGTGTGCACATCCGGGGGCACCGCGGCGCCGGGAGTTGGTTCGACGAGCTCAGTGGATGCGCTGGCCAGTGCGTAACGGTGCACGCAGGGCGGGGTGTGAAAGTCGGTCCACCCGATCCATACCTGGCCTGCACCAGCGGGAGTGAGCTCGTCTACGGTGGACAGACCGACCAGCGATCCGGTGCCGGGTAGCGGGATGGTGCCACGCAGCGCCCCATCGTCGGCGGCGTGCAAGGACAGCTCGGCGATGGCGTGCCGGGTCCGAGCGGTCACCAGCAGTGGCTCACCACCGTCGGGATCCTCCAGCCAGCGGACCCCATCAAGCACTGAGTCGGAATCCTCGGCGATCAGTTCGGTCCAACGGGCCGGGGCAGGGTCTGACGGATCGGCGACGCACAACCGCCAGCGCGGGGCGTCGAGGGTTGTGAGCAGGTAGAGCCTGCCATCCCGGGCGACCCACGCCGAGCAGCGCACCGCGTCAGCACCGCCGAGCACGGGCTTCAGCTCACCCGAGCCGTGCAGATCGGCAATCCATACTGACGTGCGCGGTGCCGTGCCCGGCGAGGCGTCTACCACCAGCCAGCGGCCGTCGGCCGAGACGCGCACCCCGTAGTAGTTGGTCGGGTCCAGGCCCTCGCCGTGCACCAGCAGATCGGTGGCCGGGTCGCAGCCGACACGGTGTCGCCAGACCCGGCGATGGAACTGCTCCTCCCCATCGGGCACTTCATCAGCCGGCAGTCGTCGCACGTAGTAAAGCTCCTGCCCTCTGGGTAACCACCCGATGGATGAGTACCGGCAGCGCTCGATGGGTCCGTCGAGCCGCTCCCCGGTGGCCACATCGATCACGTGCAGCGCGGATTCCTCGTCGCCACCGATGGAGATCTGGTAGGCGAGACGATCACCCTCCTGGTTGGGGCTCCACGAGTCCAGCGTGGTCAGCCCGGACGGGTCGAGGGCGATGACATCCACCAGCGCCCGGTCGACCAGCCCGCCGTCCGGGCCGGCCTCCCGGACGTACAGCACGGCGTGCTCCCCGTCCGGTTCCCGGCGGGTGAAAAAAGCTCGACCGTTGCGCCAGACCGGCACCGATACCCATCCGGTGGACAGCAGCCGCGCGAGCTCTCCAGCCAGCGCCGTCCGGCCGGGCAACGCGTCCAACGTCTCGCGGGCCAGCCTGTCCTGCTCGGTTGCCCAGGTGACAGTGCGCGGGTCGGTCGGGTCCTCCAGCCAGCGGTAGGGGTCAGCCACCGGGCGCCCGTGCAGGTGCTCGATGAGTTCCAATCGCTGTGCCGCCGGGTAGTAGGCCGACGGATCGTGGCCCGCCGGACACGGGGCAGGCGCGGCCTCAGTTCCATCCACGGGGGGGCACTGTATCCCCGCCGTCCAATCACCAGATGTCGCGGTTGGCTCGATCGGTGGTCACTGACACGTGTCACATCAGATGCGTGCGCGATCGCCGCCTTCATGGTGCACTAGTGGCGCGCATTTGCCGGAGGTGGTCGCGTGCACGACCGACAACCCAGCCCGGAGGGTCACCCAGCGGGGGCGGCCCGGCGGACCGCCTCGCGCTCAGGAACCTCAACCGGGCTCCTCGATACCACTGTTGTCGATACCACTGTTGTCGTGGCAGACAAGGCCACCGCCATCGGCGCGCTCGCCGGGGGTCGCCGACGTGTGTTGCTGCTCAACGCCACCTTTGAGCCGCTGACCGCGCTGCCGTTGCGCCGAGCAATTGTCTTGGTGGTGTGCGCAAAAGCGGATGTGGTGCATGGTGACGCCGACGGCTTGGTCCTGCATTCCGCGAGGACGAATGTCGTGGTTCCCTCGGTGATCAAGCTACGTACCTTCGTGCGAGTGCCATACCGGGCGCGGGTACCGATGACCAGGGCGGCGCTGATGCATCGCGACCGTTACCGGTGCAGCTACTGCGGGGCCCGCGCGGAGACCATTGATCACGTGGTACCGCGCAGCCGCGGCGGTGAGCATTGCTGGGAGAACTGCGTGGCCTGCTGCGCCCGCTGCAACCACCGCAAGGCCGATCGGCTGCTCAGCGAACTGGGGTGGAAGTTGCGGGTGGTGCCGCGCCCCCCGCGCGGGCAGCACTGGAGGCTGCTGGCTACGGTGCCCGACGCCGACCCGCTGTGGTTGCCCTACCTCGGTGAGGTCGCCTGAGCTGGCGGCTCCCAGCAACTGCCCTACCTGGTGAGGCAAGGGTATGTTGCGGTCAGCTACCGTGATCCTGTGACGTCCCTGGAGATCATCGCCGTCCTGGTGGGCGTTCCGCTGGCCATTCTGGTGCTGCTGGGGCTGCTGACACTGAGGCCCAACTTCGTCCGGCCTCCTCGCTACCGCCCCGGCGAGGAATGGAATTACCCGCCCGTGCTGTGGACGGCGAACCCCGAGGCGCTGCAGGAGGGTAGCCCCCAGGCACCAGGTGCACCCCGGGGAGGTGCTCGTGGCCAATGGTAATGAGCAGCACGGCAAGCCTGCACGGCGACATCAAACCCAGCGTGAGGATGGCCAGCAGGAGCTCGCGCTCGGCGAGGTCGTGGTCGGCACTGGACGGATCTCCACCGCCCGGCAGGTCAGAGCGGTGCTGCCTACCCTGCCCTTCAGCAAGTCGCAGCGTGCGGCGCTCGACGACGCGTTGGACTACGTCAACCGCAGTGTGGGCCTGCACTTCGGGGTGTACCTCGGCGACCTCGGCCCTGATACCCGGGCACGGGCCGAGCAGCTCCACGAGTTGATGGGCGGTCGGGCCAACGATGCAGTGCTGGTGGCCGTCTCACCCGGCCAGCGGGTAGTCGAAGTGGTCACCGGCTGCAACGCTCATCACCGGCTTCCCGATCGCGTATGCAAGCTTGCAGTAGAAAGCATGATCTCCTCGTTTCAGGATGGCGACCTCACTGGAGGTCTGACCTCAGGTCTGCGGATCTTCGCGGAGCAAACAGACCCCTGATGCTGTCTGGCATCGCGGAATGTCCTGGCCGCATACTCGATCGCGTGACGGAGATTCGAGCGACATCCCACGCGGAATTTCGTTCGCGCCGGGTCCGTCTCGCGGCGACGGTCACCGTCTCTGTGGTAGTCGAGTCTGTGGCCGAGTCGGGGCCACCGGCGCCGAAGCGAAAGCGGGCCGGCGTCGGTCAGCGGCGCAGACTGCCGGCCGGTCTCGCCGAACCCGGGAAGTGGGACGTCCTTCCGGAGCGGATCCGACCCGAGGACTGGGTCACAGAGCAAGCGGACCCAGCTGTGCCCGGTTCCGTGATGGCCGCTGAAACTCAGCGCCTTCGGGAGTGGCTCTACCCCCCTTACTGATCGTTCGTCCCCCTGGCGTCGAAGGCGCGTGCGGCTAGTGCCCGGACCACACCGGCCTGGCCCTCCGAGACCAGCCGGCGCAGCGCAGCCGGGCGGTCACCGGCCTCCAGCCACGTACTCGCGGCGTCTACGCAGCGCTGTTCGACCACCCACGACGGGAACAGCCCGAGCACGCACGACTGGGCGCGCTCGGAGGTCCGACGCTCCCATACTTCGGCGATCTCGTCGAAGTAGCGGTCCAGGTATGGGTTGAGTAGTTGCTTCTGTGCGTAGTGACTGAACCCGCTGATGATCGCCTCGCTGATGGCGTTGGGTAGCTCGTCGTCGCGCATCGCCCGCTGCCAGGCCCGTTCCTTGGCCGCTGGGGTGGGCAGCAGCGCCAGCGCCCGCTCGGCTTGCCGCTGCCCGGTGGCGGTGGCATCGCGGTCCTGCTCGGCGGCGATCTCGTTTTCACCCACCACACCATGCGCGGTGAGCGCCTGCAGCAGCCGCCAGCGCAGGTCAGTGTCCACGGTGAGCGCTTCAGGTACACCCTCGCCGGCCAGCCAACCCGCCAGCGCGTCCAGTTCCGGCTTGCCCAGCAGCGACGTGGTCAGCGTGTTCACCAGCGCGAGCTGGTGGTCAGAGCCCGGAGTGGCGGTGCTGAGCATGTCCATCAGCGCGCGGGTGAACTGCGGCCAGCCGTCCTCGATGGCCCAGCCGGGCTCGGCGTAGGAGGACAGCGCGGTCTGCGCCTGCAGCAATAGCCGCTGCACGACGCCTACCTCTGTTTCGGCGGGTAATCCCGCCAGCACCAGTGCGACGAAGTCCCTGGCTTTGAACTCAGCCTCGCGAGTCATCTCCCAGGCCGCCGACCAGCACAGCGTACGTGGTAGCGATTCGGTGATGTCGCCGATTCGATCGACGAGAGTCGCCAGAGACTTCTCGTCCAGGCGCATCAGGCAGTAGGTGAGGTCGTCGTCGTTGACCAGCACCAGCTGACCCGCGGGTACCCCGATCATTTCGGGCACCTCGGTGCGCTCCTCGCTGACATCGAGTTCCAACCGATGAGTGCGTACCAAGGCACGGGTATCGGGGTGGGAATCGTAGATACCGACGGCGAGGCGGTGCGTGCGCCGCTCCCCGGCCCCGGGGCGGGCACCACCCTGGAGCACCGCGAACGATGCGAACGCTCCGTCACCGTCCACGGTGTACTCCGGCCGCAGCGTGTTGAGCCCGGTGGTCTGCAACCACTGCGCGCTCCAACCGGACAGATCACGACCGGACGCCTCCTCCAGCGCGGCCAGCAGGTCGGTGAGCGTGGCGTTGCTCCAGGCGTGCCGGGTGAAGTAGATCCGCAGGCCGGCGAGGAACTCTTGCAGCCCAACGTAGGCGACCAGCTGGCGCAGCACGCTGGCGCCCTTGGCATAGGTGATGCCGTCGAAGTTGACCTCGACGGCTTGCACGTCGGGGATGTCGCAGGCGATCGGATGGGTGGACGGCAGCTGATCCTGCCGGTAGGCCCAGGCCTTCTCCACGGTCGCGAACGTGGTCCACGCGCCGGTGTACTCGGTGGCCTGAGCCTGGCAGAGCACCGAGGCCCAGGTGGCGAAGGACTCGTTGAGCCACAGA
>DASVWA010000272.1:0-1830 GCA_036389855.1 Pseudonocardiaceae bacterium | reverse complement strand
GAGGAGGCGGCGGCCAGCGTGAAAACCGACGTCGAGACCATCAAGAAAGGGATGCACCGATGACTGCCTCGTCACCCGAGGACGAGATACGCCAAGACATCGAACGTACCCGCGCGGAACTCGGCCAGACCGTGGAAGCATTGGCACACAAGGTCGACGTACCTGCGCGTGTCAAAGACAAGGTGCACGACACCAAGCAAACCGTGCAAGTCAAGGCTGAACAGGCCACCCAGCAGCTACAGGAGAACATCCCAGCACTCCAAGCCAAGGCAGGCGAGATCGCGTCGCAGGCTGAGCGCCTGATTCACCAGGCAGTACAAAAGCTCCCACCGCCGGTGGCCGAGCGCATCGAGCCGCTCATCACCACGGCCACGCAGCAGCTACAACAGAGCACCCCAGCACTTCAAGCCAAGGCAGGCGAGATGGCGTCGCAGGCCCAGCGCCTGATTCACCAGGCACTAGACAAGCTTCCGCCGCCAGTAGCGGAGCGCTTCGAGCCCCTGATAGCCACGGCAAGGCAACGACCGCTGCCGGCTGCGGCGGTTGCGTTGGCAGTGTTGTTGGTGCTGCGACGCTTGCTCCGCCGGAAAAGATGAGGACCATGCGCAAGACGTTGTATAGGCATGGGGCCTGCTGATCAGCCTCGCTCACCGGATCGGCGCGCGGGGCCATTCTGAACCGTGTCGGATCCGAGCTGGGGTGTTGGCGTTGGTGGTGGCCAACCGCTCCGGCGTCACCGGCGGGTCGACGTGCGGGCGGTGCCGATCGGTGTCAACATCGACAGGCGGGCGGATCTTTGACGGCACAGGTAGCGGTGAGCCGACGTCACCGCCGCGTTAGGTGCATGTATGACAGATCAGCCGCAACCGGGAGTGCCCTGTCCTACACCACGCCGTCGGGTCGGCTAAGGAGGCCACCATGCTCGCCATCGTCGCTGCCGTCCTGTTCCTCATCGCCCTGATCTTCGAGCTGGCCAGCGTCGCGCTCGGTCCGTTGGATGCGCTTTTCTTCATTACGGCCGGGCTGCTGTGCCTCGCGCTGCAGTTCGCTGGGGTCGGCCGCAGCCGCATCTAAGACGCGGCGGTACACCAGCTGACTCCCGCCCGAGCCAAGCCGCTACTCACCAAGACCCGGCGACGCTCATTGGAGCACTCACCGCGGTATATGCCACACGGACCCTAAATACTACAACGACACGCCGGTGCACCATTACAGTACAAATCCCGGGAAAAACCGGGCGACCTGGATGCCGTCGGCGGCGCCGCGTAGTCGTAGCAGGTGTCGGATGGCCACACCAACGGCAATGCCCCACAGCGTGCCGGCGACCACGTCGCTGGGCCAGTGCGCCCTGGTACGGAGCCGGGAATGGGCCACTGCCACCGCTACCGGTGCCACCACCAACCCGGCGGCGGGATTTTCCCGGGCTATCGCAGTGGTGAACGCTGCCGCCGTAGCCGCGTGAGATGAGGGAAACGACGACGACGTCGGCTTCTGTATCAGCGCCTGGTACGCAGGTAGGTGATCAGCCGCAGGACGCCGTCTCGGTAACCACCATCCGATCAGATGGGAGCTGGCGCTGGCCACCCCTACCGCGACGACACCGTCTCTGGCGGCACGCCGGGCCCGACCCCGACGAGCGGCCAACACGGCGGCCATGCCCACCCACAACAGCCCACCGCGCGCGACCGTCGTCAAAACCGTCACCTCAGGGGCAGGTGGGTCAGGGGGCAGCGCCGTGCTAGGCGCCACCGCATCGGCTTCCCACCGGTTCATGCGCTGTGCCGCTCGGCCGAGCCATTTCCGCATGACAGGCCACAGTAGTGACACCAT
>DASVWA010000271.1:0-2415 GCA_036389855.1 Pseudonocardiaceae bacterium | reverse complement strand
ATCGGTGGTTCGTCGATAAGACATATGTCAAGGTCGCCGGACGCTGGATCTATCTCTGTATCGGGCGATCGACCAGCACGGCCAGGTCATCGACGTCCTCGCCTCCAACAAGCGTGATTTGACGGCCACCCGCCGGTTCTTTACCCGGGCGCTAGAGCACGCCCCACATCCGGCAGAGGTGACGACCGACCGGGAGCCTGCCTATTTGCGGGTGCTCGATGAGCTGCTGCCCGCCGCCTGTCATGTGATGGAGCAGTACGCGAACAACGCCATCAAAACCGATCACGGCCGATTGAAGGCTCGGCTGCGACCGATGCGTGGACTCAAACGGCTCCAGTCAGCACAAGTGATTGGCACCGGGCACGCCTTCGTAGGTGGTTTCTGGCCGGTGCTCGACTGACGTCACGGGGGGAGCGGTTAGGTGGTGACCCAGCGTGGTCTTCTCGCCCGTCGTCACAGGTGAACTGGACGTCACGATGGACGGGATTCGCGGTCGATCGAGAGTAAAATTCCTATGTCTAAGGAGCAGGAAGATTAATAGCGTTACCCATAGCATCACGGTCCGTCCGGAAAAGTTAGGTAAGCGTGTTGTGAGCCGACCTACCTGCTCATGTGGGTGGACTGCCACGTGGGCGTATGTCACTGAGGCATTCGCTCGGGATGCAGGACAGGACTGTTGCATTGAGCGATCGGCCCTCCTGACCTGCTCCACCCGCTCGACCAAGAGCCATGCAAGAGGCCCTCAAATGTCTGGTTTATTGGGGTTTGCCAGGGCACCTGAAGGGTCTTGCCTCCCTGCTTGATGCACGGCGAGGACGCTCTTCGCCTCAATGCAACAGTGCCCTCGCGCAGGGCGGTACCGTCCCCCGTTTCCTGGTGAGCCTTCGCGGTACTTTTCGGTGATGGAAACGCTGGTCCGACGGCAACCCGTGTCGGTGGCCAGAGCCGGGCGGTGCTGGTCATGACCGGGGAAAGGCTGTGGGATTGGTTTGTGCTGCTCCTCTGACGCTCCCCGACCCGGTTACCATCGCGGTCCCGCGCGATCACCGGGGGAGTCAACGGGGTCGGCGCTGATGCTGGTTGGCAACTCGAGCCACTCGTACTTGGTGCCCGGCCGAGCGGTGATGGGGCGGAGGGGCGCGCCGTGAGCTCGGCCAGTGCCCAACGGCCGCAGCCCTTGGTCAGGCCGCCGGCCCTGCGTACCGGCCAGGAGGCCAGCGCGAGCCGGCTGGAGCTGTTCTTCGACCTCGCCTATGTGCTGGTTGTGCTCGAGCTCGCGAGCACGTTCGTCAGCGACCTCACTTGGCGCGGTCTTGGCACGTTCGTCGGCCTGTTCATCGCGATCTGGTTCTCGTGGGTGGGCTTCACCCTCTACGCCAACCGCTTCGACACCGACGATGTCATCTTCCGGATCGCCAAGCTCGCCGCCACGCTCGCCATCGCCGGCTGCGCGGCCAGCGCCTCGGCCGCCACCTCGGAGTTCTCCACCCCGTTCGCGCTCAGCTTCCTGGCCGGCCGGATCATCCTGCTGCTACTCCACGCGCGAGCGTGGCGCCACGTCACCGAGGCCCGCCCGACCATCGCTGTCTACCTTTCAAGCACCGCAGTGAGCACCGCGCTATGGGCGGTGTCGCTCGCGGTCGACGGCGCCCCCCGCTACCTGCTGTGGGCTGCGGCCGTCGCGGTCGACGCCGCCGGCCCCGTCGTCGCCACCTGGCAGGGAGACCGCGCGCCGCTGCACATGGAGCACCTCCCGGAGCGGTTCGGGCTGTTCGTCATCCTGGTGCTCGGCGAGGCCGTCGGCGGCGCGGCCATAGGCGTACACGACGCGAAGTGGGCGGGCGCCTCGGTGGCCGTCGGCATCGCCGGCTTCGTCATCGCCGGGGCACTGTGGTGGAACTACTTCGACATCACCGCCAGCCACAGCGCGGACGAACTCCAGGACCGCGCCGAGGATCATGGGAACGACGACGGTGCAACCGTCGACGAGCGCCACGACCTGTTCGTCTACGGCCACCTCCCCCTCACCGCAGGGATCGTCATCGCTGGTGTCGGTATCGAGGACCTGGTCCTGCATCCAGCGGCCACGCTGCCCTCCGCCGGCGGCTGGACGCTGGCTGGCGGCATGGCCCTCTACCTGATCGGTGCCGCCGTCATCCTCGGCGGCACCCGCCGCGCCTGGCGGGCGGCCTGGCCGTGGCCCACCGCTGCCATCCCGGTCATCCTGGGCGCCGCCCTCGTCCCCCACCACACCGCACTGCTGCTCGTCGGGGGCCTGGGGATCGCGTCCGTCGCACTCGCCATACTCGGAACGGCCCGCGGCAGAGCTCGCTGAAGCCCTCGTCGATCAGACGCCAGTGGAAACCGGACGGGACTCCTGCCAGGGGCACTGTTGCATTGAGGCGAAGAGCGTCC
>DASVWA010000270.1:0-1896 GCA_036389855.1 Pseudonocardiaceae bacterium | reverse complement strand
GCAGCGGCCGGGCACCGGCCGCGGACAACCAATCCGACGTGCCAGACCGCCGTCCGGCCGCATCCACGACGAGATCCGCGGCCAGCGAGTCCCCACTCGCCAGTTTCACTCCCACGACATGCGCAGCGCGACCATGAGGACGCAGGCGCAGCCCGATCACCTCGGTCATGCGGTACGTGAGCCGCGGCTGCGCTGCGACCGCAGTGTGCAGCGCGGCATCGAAGACAGGGCGCCGGCAGGCGACGGTAGCCAGATCCTCGTCGCCCGCTTCCCGCGCAGCATCACCCAAGAAGCTGTCCTGGTTCACCTCGGTGGCACCCGCCTGCCGCACGGCGGCATACACGTCGGGGAACCGATCGCGGAGCACGGAACGGCCTAACCCGAGGAAGTTATGCGGCTGCCGGAACTGAGCGATACCGGGCCGCTGCCACCGCTGAAACATCTCCTCCGCGGACCAGCCGTCGAATGAGGGCATGTCACCTCGGTCGAGCACAACCACATCGTGGGCACCGCGGGCGAAGGCCAACGCGGCGGCACACCCCGCAATGCCCGCACCGACCACGATGACACGCACTAATACAGCATGCCGCAAGCCAAAGGCCGTAGCTATCGTCCGGATCCAAACGGCTCACCAGCCGTCCTCTACGTCTCCGCCGTCGGACAAATGGGCATGGTCGTAACCCCCACCATCACCCTCGGACCGCTACGCCAACCAACTCGCACTGTTCGATCGATAAGACGGTTCATCCGGCAGCTTGCCCCGGCCGGTGCCGCGATCGCCGGTGCGCTGGATGAGAGGCCAGCCATGAATCACGACGAACCGATACCCGACCTCTAACGTCGCCGAGGCCGAGCTCGCCAGTCCCGCTTGTCATATCCAAGGCGAGCGGCTCGCGGTCAGCCACAGATGCGGGGTGTCGAGTTCAGCGGCTCGATCGGCAAGAGCACTATCAGAATGATTAGTCAGCGGCGGTCGCCTCCAGCTCGATCATGAGTTCGGGTAAGAAGAGCCGGGTTACGCCCAGGAGTGTCATCGCTGGAGTGACACCGACCGCGCCGAGTCGGGCCTCCAGAACCTCGAAGTTCGCGAGCGTCTCATCGACGTCGGTTGTATACGTGTTCAGCCGTACAATATTAGCCAAAGTCATTTCCGCCTCGGCCAGCACGGCTTCAAGATTGTCGAGCGCCATACCAATCTGGCCGCGCATGTCACCTGCGTGCTGCGGGTTACCGTCAGCGTCCACGGCCGTCTGGCCTGAGCAGATCAGTACGCGGCGGTGACCTTCAATGAGCTCAGCTTGGTCGAATCCGAAGTGCAACGACCAAGGCCACGGGTTGACCGGTGTCCGCTCCATTCTTCCTCCTTGGTGATAAGAAGCGGCGGGCCAGCATCGTAGCGCGGAACAGTCACAAAATGCCTCAACCCATGATGATCCGGACGAGCGAGTTACTACTGCTGAGCGGTGTAGCACGACCGAGCAGGGTGATCTTGCGCACCGCCGGTGCAACCGCGGATCGGGACTGGAGCGTAGCGCGCCGCTCGGGTGGCGCTCGACAGCCAGCACGGACAGGCCATGCGCGGCGAGGCCGATACGCACCTGCGCCTCGGTGGGGTTATCGGGGTCATAACCCCGGAACATCAACGGCTCGGTGGTGTACTCGTGGTTGCACACCATCAGCCAGCGTCCCTCGCCGATTGGCACAGGCCGGTGTAGTCGTTGTTGTAGCCGAACTGCACGGCCTGGGCCTCGGGAGTTTGGTTGTTGAAGTCGAACGCCAGCCCGCCGGGCATGATCGGATCACCCCACCGCACGACCACGCCGTGCGAGTAACCCTGCGGTACCCGCAGTGTGTCTTCTCTATTGGGCGACACGGGTCCGAAGTTCAGGCCGCGAG
>DASVWA010000269.1:0-1639 GCA_036389855.1 Pseudonocardiaceae bacterium | reverse complement strand
GGCCAGCCGGACCGTGCTGGCCGCTGGCGCCCCCGACACGAAACCAGTGCGGCTCGGTGACATCGCAAAGGTCACTGCCGAGCCCGCCACTCTCACCAGTTACACCCGCATCAATGGTGAGCCCAGCATCGGCATCGAGGTGACCAAGAAGGAGCAGGCCAACACCGTCGCGGTGTCCGATCAGGTCCACCAGGCGCTGCCGCAGATCACCGAGTTGCTCGGCGGCAGCGAACAAAATGTCCAGATCACGGTGGTGCTTGACCAGGCGCCGTTCATCGAGCAGTCGGTCCACGACCTCACCACCGAGGGCCTTCTCGGGCTGACCTTCGCTGTACTGGTGATCCTCGGTTTCCTGCTGTCGGTCCGGGCGACGTTGGTGACGGCGGTGTCGATTCCACTGTCCGTGCTCGTCGCGATGGGTGTGCTCCATCTTGGTGGTTACACGCTCAATATCCTCACCCTTGGCGCGCTGACGGTGGCGATCGGCCGGGTTGTTGACGATTCGATCGTCGTCATCGAGAACATCAAGCGCCATATCAGCTACGGTGGCCCGCGGGGTGCCGCGATCGTCACCGCTGTCGGCGAGGTGGCCGGCGCCATCGTCGCGTCGACGGTGACGACGGTGGCCGTGTTCGCGCCGATCGGGCTGGTCAGTGGGCTAGTCGGTGAGCTGTTCCGGCCTTTCGCAGTCACCGTGACCGCGGCGCTGCTCGCGTCGCTGCTGGTGTCGCTGACCGTGGTCCCCGTGCTGGCCTCGGCAGTGCTGCGCAGCTCAACGCATCCCCAGCCGCGCCCGGCTGACACCAACGGTGACGATGCCGACGGGGCACCAGCCACGCGCACCGTGCTGCAGCGGGGCTACCTGCCGGTGCTTCAGGTGGCGCTGCACCGACCGGTGCTGTCGCTGGTGTTCGCGGCGGCGATCCTGCTCGGCACCATGACGCTGTCCTCCCAGCTGCGCACGAACTTCCTCGGTGACGCGGGCGGCGACACATTGTCGGTGAGCCAAGAGCTGGCCCCCGGCACCGGGCAACCGCAGGCCGACGCCGCGGCAAAGCGGGTGGAGGGTGTGCTGGTCGAGACTCCGGGGGTAGCGGGTTACCAGGTAACCGTAGGGTCGCCAGCGGACGCATCCGGCTTCGGCCTACCCGGTCTCGCCAGCAGTGCCACCCGGTTTTCGGTCGCGCTCGACGCTGGCGCGAAAGCGTCGGCGGTGTCCGATGACCTGCGGGCCCGCTTTGTCGCGCTGGGTGGGTCGGATGAGGTTGGCACGCTGACCGTGCAGGCCGGCCAGGGCGGCAACGACCAGTTACTTGTCGTGGTGCGGGCCGAGGATCGGGAGGTCCTCGCGCAGGCCGCCGATCAGGTCCAGCAGGCCGTCGCGTCGATCCCGGACGCCACCGATGTGCGCAACAACCTGGCTGCGGCGCAGCCCATCATCCAGGTCGCGGTTGACCGGAAAGAAGCCGCGCGCGACGGGCTCACCGAGGCGCAGATCGGGCAGCAGGTGTCGACGGCGCTGAGCGGCACCACTGTCGGCACCCTGACCATCGACGGGGTAGAGCAAAGCGTGCTGGTACGTACCGGGACGGCTCCCGGTGATCTCGCGGACCTGCGGGAACTGCCGCTGCCGACCGCG
>DASVWA010000268.1:0-5253 GCA_036389855.1 Pseudonocardiaceae bacterium | reverse complement strand
GCGATGGGTCCGCCACCGGTGTCCAGGGCGAGGTGGTCCTGGCCGTCGAACCACCGCGGCGACATGGTCCAGCTGTAAGCGCCGTTGAAGTCGCGCTTGGCCGGCTTCGGGATGGTGTGCTGGTTCCACGGGTGCCGCACGTCGACCGGGTTGCCCAGCGGGTCCTTGTCGACGAAGACCTCCTTGCCGGCCCAGTCCTCGTAGTACGAGGAGCCGAGCAGGATCCGCAGCCCGAGGTTGATCTTCACGAGATCGTTGGTGACCAGCTTGCCGTCCACCACCACACCGGGGGTGACGTACATCTTGCGGCCCCAGTTGGTCATGTTCGCGTAGGTGAAGTCGCAGTGCTCCGGGTCGTTGAGGGCGCCCCAGCAACCCAGCAGCACCCGGCGCCGGCCGACTTCTTCGTAGCCAGGCATTGCGTCGTAGAAGAAGTTGAAGAGGTCCTCGTGCAGGGGCACGACCCGCTTCATGAACTCCACGTACCGCATCAGGCGGGTGTAGTAGTCGGTGAACAGCTGAACGGTGGCGATGCAGCCGATGCCACCGGGGTAGAGCGTGGAGGGGTGCACGTGGCGGCCCTCCATGAGGCAGAACATCTCTCGCGTGTAGCGGGAGACCTGCAGTGCCTCGCGGTAGAACTCACCCGCGAGCGGGTTGAGCGCCCGCATGATGTCGCCGATGTACTGGTACCCGTGGGCTTCCGCATTCGGCGACGGAGTGCGGTTGGCCTGGTCCAGGACGCCGGGGTTGGTCTCGGCGACCATCTTCTCGCAGTAGTCGACCCCGACCAGGTTCTCCTGGAAGATGTTGTGGTCGAACATGTACTCTGCGCATTCGCCGAGGTTGATGCAATACTCGCCGAGGTGCGGTGGGGCCACGCCATAGGCCATGTTCTGGTTGTAGACCGAACAGGTGGCGTGGTTGTCCCCGCAGATCCCACAAATACGACTGGTGATGAAGTGGGCGTCCCGAGGGTCCTTGCCCTTCATGAAAATCGCGTACCCGCGGAAAACCGACGAGGTGCTGTGGCACTCGGCCACTGTCTTATTCGAGAAGTCGATCTTCGTGTAGATACCGAGGCTGCCAACGATCCGGGTGACCGGATCCCACACCATCTCGGTGAGTTGGGTTCCCTTCGAATGTGTAGCGCTGTACCTGGGTGCGGTGCTTGTCATCGTCTATGTGCCTTTCTACAGCCGGTCGGCAATCACCAGGTGGGCTTGTAGCCGGTCAAGAGTTGCTTGCCCTTCTTACGCCACTTGGGCTCGCTGTCGGTCTTCTTGAGCGTGATATTGCGCAGCGACCGGATGACCGAGCCGTAGGCCATACTCGCGGTCCCTGACACCAGAGAGCCCGGAGGCGCGTCCATGAACGGCATGAACTTGTCCGGGAAGCCGGGCATGGTGCAGCCGATGCAGATACCACCCACGTTCGGGCAGCCGCCCACACCGTTGATCCAACCCCGCTTGGGCACGTTGCACTTCACCACCGGGCCCCAGCAACCGATCTTCACCAGGCACTTCGGTGAGTCGTAAGTCTTGGCAAACTCACCCTGCTCGTAGTAGCCAGCCCGGTCACAACCCTCGTGCACGGTCTTGCCGTACAACCACTGCGGGCGCAGGTGCTCGTCCAGCGGGATCATCGGCGCGGCACCGGCGGCCTGGTAGAGCAGGTAGAGCAGCGTCTCCGACATGTTGTCCGGGTGGACCGGGCAACCAGGTACGCAGACGATCGGGATCCCGGCCTTGGACTTCCAGTCCCAACCCAGGTAGTCCGGCACGCCCATGGCGCCGGTCGGGTTGCCCGACATGGCGTGGATACCACCGTAGGTGGCACACGTGCCGGTCGCGACGATGATCGTCGCCTTGGGCGCCAGCCGGTCCAGCCACTCGTTAACGGTGACCGGCTGGTTGGTGTCGGGGTGTCTCCCGAAACCAGTGAAGTAACCCTCCCCGTTGATTTCTTCGTTCGGGATAGAGCCTTCGACGACGAGCACGAACGGTTCCAGCTCGCCCCGGTCGGCCTTCCAGAACCACTCGATGAAGTTGTCAGCACCCTGTTCAGGACCGCATTCAAAGTCGATCAGCGGCCAGTGCACCGCGATCTTGGGTAGGCCTGGCAGCGCTCCCAGCGCGATCTCCTCGATGCTGGGCTGGGTCGCCGCGGTCAGCGACACCGAGTCCCCATCACAGGACAGCCCACAGTTGATCCACAGAACGTGGATCGGGGCTTCTTCTTCCTTGGTGGGAGTGGCTTGTGCAGTTGGTCTAGTCATGATCCCCTACTCCACGAGCGACCTCCGGTCGCTCTCTCGTTCCGGATGTCGCCTCTGCTGGTCAGCTCGTCAACCGTGAGCTCCCACAGCGTGTGGTAAATCGTGGTCTGCGCCTCCTGGATCCGGTGCACGGAGTCAGAAGGAACCACGAACAGGTGGTCGATGCTGCCCAGTTCGGCCATTGCCCCGCCGTCGTAACCCGCCAGACCGACAGTGAGCAGGCCACGCCTGCTCGCCTCGTCGAAGGCGCGCACGAGATTGGCGGAGTTGCCCGACGTGGACAGCCCGACGACGACGTCACCGCGCCGCCCGAATGCTGCAATCTGACGGGCGAAGACGACGTCGAATGAGACGTCGTTCGACAGCGCCGTCAGCACTGCGATGTCCCCGGCGAGCGCGAAGGCGGGCAATGCCCGCCGTCCCGGACCCGGGTACAGAAAGAGGCTCGCCAGGTCAGCTGCGTCAGTGCAGCTTCCCCCGTTGCCGATAGCGAACAGCCGCCCGCCGGTGGCGAACGACGCCGCCATTGCCGAGGCGCAGGCCGCCAGCCGCTGGCTATCGCGGTTGAGGACCTCGCGCCGTAGCGCAACGATCTGGTGCACCTTGTCCACTGTGGAACGGCGCACTTCGGTGAGGACCGCCTCGAGGTCCGGAGTCTCGGGATGGTCCGCGCCGGGGTGGTCAGGCTGCGAGTACAGGAACGGGTACAGGGATGCCAGATCCCCGGACCGCGACCGGGCCGCTGACTCCGCTGACTGAGTCACTGGTTCGGTGTGGCCGTGACCGTTGGTCCCGGGGCTCATTCTGAGACTCCGGTCACTCGTTCTGTGACTTCGGTAGCCCTTGCTGGCCGCCCGAGGACTGCGATTGCTTCCTTGGCGTGGACGAGGATCTCGTCTCCGATCCCCGCGGACACCAACGCAACACTCACTTCCTCCGTACCGGATCCGGTGTCTACCACAGCCAGGTCGTCGGCGAGTAACTCGACGATGCGGACCGCAACAGCCTCGTCCGAGCAGGTGATGCAGACGTCGCCGTGACATTCCGGGATGTTCATGCGACCGCCCCCGGTTCCAGCAAGCTCGGATGCTGGAAGAACACGTGCACCAGCTCCCACAGCACGTGGTAGCTCGTCACATGCACTTCCTTGATCACTCGCGGATCGGCGGACTGCGCTACCAGGATGTGGTCGGCAGCCTGCAGCGAGGCGATCTGGCCGCCGTCGCCGCCGGTGAGCGCGATCGAGAGCATGCCCAGATCCCGAGCGGCGGCCAACCCGCGCACGACATTGCCGCAGTTGCCATCGGGGGAGATCCCCAGCGCGATGTCGTCCGCGGTGGCCAGCTGGCGCAGCTGGTGGGCGAAGATCTCGTCGAAGCCCTCCAAACCAGCAATGCCGGTCACCGTGGCCACGTCGGCGGTCAGCGAGATCGCCGGCAACGCACGCTTGCCCATGATGACGGGATGCACGAACTCGACTGCGACATGCTGCGCGTCGGTGCTGGCAGCCCCGTTGCCGAAGACCACCAGAGTGCCACCCAGGTGAAAACGAACGGCCATGGCGTGACATGCAGTGGCGATCGCCGCGGCATCATCAGCAAGTTGATATAGAGGTAGTACCCGCCGCTCGAACAATTCCGCGGCGGTGGCGGTTCCGGCTGGTGGCCCGGACACGCCGCACACCTCCCCGACTCTGGGCTGGTCGTGCCTGAAAGTGCTGGTCGTGTGTGTAACTCAGGTCACGATAAGGGGTGCGGTGATGATGGGCAAGGGCCCGGCTCCAGACGGGTTACCCAGATTCACCAGCAGTCCATCGCGATCAAGTCGTAGGCGTGCCGGTAGGTTGCGCGCACCGGGAGCGAAGTCGCGGCGTCGCGCGTTGAACAGGTGGGAGCGCACGCTGTGCCCCGTCAACCAAGTCGAGGGAGTGGCGCCATCATGCCGATCCTGCTGATCCTGCTGGTGGCCGCCATCATCGAGTTGGCGGTGCTGGTCGCAGTGGGGAAAGCGATCGGGGTGCTGGCCACCATCGGCCTGCTGATCCTCGCGTCGCTGGTTGGGGTGGCACTGTTGCGCTACGAGGGGTCTCGCACCCTGGTCGCGTTCCGGGAAGCGCTACGCACTCGCAGGCCCCCGCACCGGGAACTGATCGACGGGATGTTGATCGCCGCAGCCGGGGTGTTCATCGTGCTGCCCGGTTTCGTCTCCGACGTCCTGGGTCTGCTGCTGCTCCTGCCACCCACCCGTGCGCTGGTCCGCCGGCGGATGTTGCGCTCGGCAGTACGGCACGCTGGATCGACAAACCAGACCGCGCGCTTCGCGCCGGGCGCCGTCGTGGAGGGCGAGGTGGTCGATGAACCGTCGCCGGCGCCCCGCTCTGGCCACGAGTTGCGCTAGAAAGCGCCGCTTCAGCTGACCAGGGTCGCCACCTGCGCGTGGTCGAACTCGCCGTCCTGGGCACCGGCCACGAACGCGGCCCACTCATCAGAGGTGAAATGCAGGGTCACCCCGCCGGCCGTGGAGCGCACCCTGGTGCCGTTGAGGTGAATGACGGTGACCGCGCCGTTGGCGCTGGGCAACCCGCGCACGGACTCCGCCAGGAAGGTTGCCCACTGGGTCGGGCTGAAATCGATGATCGGCCCGGTGCCCCGGGCCTTGCTATCACGCATCCTCACGCCAGCCGCGGTGAAGTCGACCTCGACGCAGTTACTCCCGTTGCTGCTCCGGGTCGACGTCCGCCATCCGGCGCGCCACCCTCCGTTACTCATATCATCCTCCCGGCTTAACTCAACTCGGTGAGCCGCGCGGCGATGGCCTGGACGGACTCGCCTTTAGACAACGCCACGGAGCACAAAGACTCCGCCGTCCGAGTATACGCTGCAACTTGATCTTGGTCTTGCACATAGATCGCACCGTCTGAGTACTCGATATATCCGACAGATTGCGCCTGCTCGAAGTGCAGCACGGTGAAGGCG
>DASVWA010000267.1:0-2009 GCA_036389855.1 Pseudonocardiaceae bacterium | reverse complement strand
AGCAGGCGCACCGACACGGCACACGATCATGCCCAGGCGGCCGAGCACCCGATCGCCCAGCTCAGAACCCTAGGCCGACTTTTGGAACCCCACAGGTGGCGTTGCTGGAGTACTTCCGCACCATCGTGGACGACTTAACCGATCCAGAACAGATCGCACGACTAGTCACCCAAGTCAGTACGTGACAAGGCCTACGAACTGCGGGACTCCGGACAGAGTGGTGCCTCGACTGGATCGTGCGATTGGAGTGTTCCCGATTTTATTGACACCGGTTTAGGCTGCCAGATCGGTTAGTTTCCTGTATCCTAGTTCGTATTCCAGGGGTGTCAAGTATTTCAGTGTGGAGTGTCGTCGTCGGCGGTGGTAGTAGCCCTCGATCCACAGGAATGTGTGCTGCTGGACGTCGGTGAGGTCGCCCCATGGGCGGGTGTGGATGAGTTCCTTTTTGTAGGTGGCGAAGAATGATTCGGCGACGGCATTGTCGTAGCAAGTGGCGCGTCGTCCCATGGAGCGGCGCACGCCGTTGAGGGCACAGAAGTCAGCGAATTCTTTCGAGGTATATTGGCAACCGCGGTCGCTGTGGAAGATCACACCTGCTGGGGGTTTCCGGGTGAGTAGCGCGGCGGCGAGGGCCTCGATGATCAGGCTGGTCCGCAGGTGCTCGGCGACGGCGTAGCCCACCACCTTGCGGGAGTGCAGGTCGATCACGGTGGCGGTGTAGACCCAGCCCTCGACCGTGCGCACGTAGGTAATGTCGCCGCACCAGCGGGTGTTGGGTTGCTCGGCGGTGAAGTCCTGCCCGATCAGATCCGGCGCATCGACCGGCCGCTGACCTGCGATGGTGGTCTTGCGCCAGGCTCGCGGGTGGCGTCCGCGCAGGCTAGCGGCCCGCATCAACCGCCACACCCGCTTGGGCGAGACCCGCACCCCGCGCACGACGAGCTCGGCCCAGATCCGGCGCACGCCGGGATGCCCGTCCAGCTCGGTGTGGATCTCACAGATCGCCGCGGTGAGCTCGGCGTCGGTGCGCTCGCGTTCGCACGGTCCCGCCGAGCGCCACCGGTAGTAGCCCTGACGGACCACCCCGAGTTGCTCGCACATGAACGTGACTGAGTACTCTTTCTCGTCAGCCCAGTCCGCTATCGCCGAGTATTTCACGGCTGTTCCTTCGCGAACCAGGCCGCTACTTTTTTCGCGAAATCACGCTCCATTCTCAGGACTGTGTTCTCCTTGCGGAGTCGTTCCAACTCGGCCCGTTCGGTCCCGGACAACTCCTTGTCCCGACCCGAATCGCCCCCTCTGGCTTTATTCACCCACTTACCTAACGTTATCTCGTGGACGCCGATACTTTTCGCGACATCGCGAATCGTCCGGCCTGAATGAAGCACGAGGCTAACGGCTTGGTCCTGATATTCCTGGGTGAAGCATCGGCGTGTCGCCAAGACGGTCCCTCCGCTGCTCTCAGCGGCGGCCTCTGACCGACTGTCTACAAGATCGGGAACGGTCCACCCCTCTTGGCACGCTTAGCGTCGCGCATTGTCTGGTTCAGACGGCCGCTGTGTTGTTCGTAGCTACGCGGAGTTGTCGGATGTCTGCCGTACGCTCACTCGCCATGCGAACCGTATGTGGGATTAGCTTCGGTGGGCTGATCGCCGCGGGGGCTGTGGGTGCCTACTTCAGTGTCGTCGTGGCGGGGCTGCTCGCTGTGTTCACTGGGCAGGCGTTCGCTGGTGGGAGCCCGTGGCCGGCCGGTGTGGGTGTGTTGGCTTTGCTCGGTGCCGTCGGCGGTTGCCTTCTTGCCGGGATCACTCGTGCGCGGCTGGTGCCGGAGTTGTCGCGTCGCACTTTGGTGTTTGCTATCGGTGGATTGGTGAGTTTGCCGTTGGCGGTCGCCGTCGGGCAGCTGCATCAGGTCGGCGGTGTTGGGATCGTTCTGGTCGTGACCGCCGGATTGGTGGGCATCATGCGTTATCTCGCCGGGCGACTGCGGCGCGCGCCTCAGCGGTTTG
>DASVWA010000266.1:0-6605 GCA_036389855.1 Pseudonocardiaceae bacterium | reverse complement strand
GCGACACGTCGTACGTTTCTGCGAGCTCGACTTGAACCCGGTTTCTGCGCATGTAGATGAGGGCAATAACCACCGACTTGCACAGTCCGACGATCGGCGGCCACACCTGCCCGTCCTCAGTAGCTTCCTTGTGGATCATTTCGCACAAATCCAGTATCTCGGCTTTGTGTAGCCCGGTGGTATGATACAAGAGACGGTCCGTTTACATGAGGTTGAGTGTGGTAACCCAATTCTCACATCAAACGGGCCGTCACTTACGTCAACACGCCGAATTTCTACCTTAGTTTCACGGGTGGTGAATAAGCCTCAACCTCTCGCATCAGGCGGTGGGCATCTGCTCGTCGATTTCGAATGGCAACGCCTGGACGCACCGTTGGTACCTTTCGGTCAGCTCGGCCTCGTCCTGGCACTGACGTAGATACTGGCGAGGATATAGCTTTAGCTGTCCTGGCCGATCAGCTCCGAGAGCCGGTCGCCCCCGTGCGCAGTCACCTCAACAGTGACACCGGGGATCTCCTGCTGTACCCGCTGAATCTCCAGCTCAGCGGAGTGGTGGCGAACCACAACGTCGCGCCAGCGTTGCACAAGCCACTTGGCCGCAACCCGGGAAGGGCCCTGACGGCGCGGCAACTGGGTCGCGGCCCAGCACTAGGCGCAGCAGTGTTAGGTGATTGGGCGCGCCGTCGACTTGTGCGAATAGCTCGGCATGCGACTGGGAATGCCGTGAGCTGATCTCCAGCACGCCAAGGGCATCGATGTTTTTATCCCAGAAGTACTCGATGTCGAATGTGGCGTGCTCCAGCCCGACCTGCCGAACGATGCGGTCGGAGATGTCCGCCATTCGTTCAGCGACCCGGTCCGGTCCATAGATATGAATTATCGCTCCAAGAAGTTGAGCTGGTTGCTGCTACCGCTTGCGCCCCAAGTACAAACTGTCGGCCCCAGGATTCCTGTCATTAGGAACGGTGAGAAGATGCTTGAATCCGAGGGTACCTAACAGTCGTAGATGATATGTGTTGGTGGACCGTGTGCGTAGAAGAATCCATGCTGGCAATGTCTCGGGAAGCCCTAAGAGCTTCTCGTATAGCAGGCGAGCAAGTCCGCGCCCTCGCGCCACGGGACGAACAGAAATAGTGCTGACGTAGATGCAGATTCCTATCTGCGGCAGGCGGGCGTCACGGTGAAAGGTTCGGAAGGAAAGAAATCCTTGCAGTTGGTCGCACTCGGTTAACAGAAGGCAATGTTGCATTAGCAATTCATCAAAGTAGCTACTCGATGCGCTGCCACTGGCACTCGCTAACACCGCCTGGGTTGTACTGCTTCGAGTAGTCAGCGGTGGAACGAATTCGTCTGACACTTCTTCGACGAGTAATTCAAGGCTGCGTTGCTCTAACTGTGGCATCTTCCCGGGCGTGCGCCACAAGATCTCAGTAGCCATCATCGCTCCCTATGAGATGTCTGTTAGGAGCGTAGCGGGATCTGTTGCGTTGACCGAGGATGGGTTCGGGCAGGGTGAGCTGATGCGTCGTCGCGCTTCTCGAGTACGTCCGCCTCGGTCCGCGTTCGCTGACTTTGGTTTCCACCGGATGCGATCTTGGTGGCGATGCGTTGGTACCTCTCATCCGCTCGTATTCGGTCGCGGACGCTTACACCGCGATGACGGCGCCGCCGCGGTGCGGGTTGCCGGCACCGGCCCCAGCCGCCGAAGAAGACGTTGGGCCCGTTGAAGCGGGAGCACCGCCGGGGTCGGGACGGCCTTACGATTGGAGACGGTCGACACAAGGAGGCGGCAGATGAACGTCGAGCCTCTGGGCATCCACCACGTCACGGCCGTCGCCAGTGACCCTCAGCGAAACGTCGAGTTCTACCTTGAGGTGCTCGGACTGCGGCTGGTGAAACAGACAGTCAACTTCGACGCGCCCGACACCTATCACCTTACTACGGCGACGAGATTGGGCGCCCGGGATCGATCCTCACGTTCTTCCCCTGGCCCGGTGCCCCCCGTGGGCGCCGGGGGACCGGGCAGGCGACGACGACATCGTTCTCGATTCCTGAAGCGTCGCTGGGATGGTGGAAGGGGCACCTGGGGAGAAAGGGCGTCGAAGTGGTCCAGGCGGTGACCCGCTTCGACGAGGATGCCCTCGCCTTCGAGGACCCCGACGGGCTGCTCCTGGAACTTGTGGCCCATACCGGGACGGATCCTCGCCCCCCGTGGGAGCAAGGACCAATCCCCCACGAGGATGCCATCCGCGGCCTGTATTCGGTGACGCTGTCCGAAAGCGGCTACGAGTCGACGGCGGCGATGTTGATGGACACGCTCGGGTTCCGCCTCATCGGCGAGTCCGGCTCCAAGGCGCGCTTCGAGGTGGCAGGCGGCGGTCCCGGGACCCGCGTTGACGTCGTCTGCCAGCCGGAGGCCCCCCGGGGGCGCGTCTCCGCCGGCACCGTGCACCACGTCGCCTGGCGAGCGCCCGACGGGGCGGCCCAGGCTGAGTGGCGCGAGGCGATTGTCGGCACCGGGCTCAACGTGACACCGGTGCTCGACCGCAACTACTTCCGCTCCATCTACTTCCGCGAGCCGGGCGGCGTCCTGTTCGAAATCGCGACCGACGCCCCGGGCTTCGTGATCGACGAGCCCCTCCTCGAGCTCGGCCGCCGCCTGCAGCTGCCGCCCTGGCTGGAACCCAAGCGAGCCAACATCGAAACCGCCCTGCCCGAGTTGCGGATACACCACGTCATCCCCGCCCGTGCAGAGCCGGACTCCGGGTGAGCGCGCCGGTTCGATGAGCGTGGACCAGCCGCTGCACTTCCGTCATCGGTTCGTCGCTTCCGCCGAGCGCGGGGCGCCGACGCTGCTGTTGCTCCACGGGACAGGCGGCAACGAGAACGACATGCTCCCCCTGGGGCACCGCCTCGCCCCCGGGGCGAACCTGCTGAGCCCCCGAGGTCGGGTACTCGAGGGTGGCATGCCGCGCTTCTTCCGCCGCCTGGCCGTGGGTGTGTTCGACCTCGACGACCTCATAGAGCAAACCCACGACCTGGCCGAGTTCGTCCACGACGCGTCAGGGGCGTACCGCTTCGACCCACGAAGCGTCGTGGCGGTCGGGTTCTCCAACGGAGCAAACATCGCCGCCAGCCTTTTCCTGCTCCACCCCGGACTGCTCCGCGGTGGAGTGCTCCTCAAACCCATGCTGCCCTTCGAGCCCGAGGTCCTCCCCGATCTGTCGGGCACTGACGTCTTCGTCGCCGCCGGGCGGTCCGATCCGATGGCGCCGGCGGATCAGACCGCACGATTGGTCAACCTGCTGGAGGAGGCGGGAGCCGACGTATCGGTGGCCTGGTCACCCGGCGGACACGGCGTGACCGCTGACGAGGTCAGCGCTGCCGAGCGCTGGCTCCAGCGTCTTGTGTCCCGCCCTGCCGACGGTCCCGACGAGGTGCCATCGTCATAGCGGTACATCCGTCAGGTGGCAATGTCTCAAGGCGCTCGCTCACCATGGTGGCTGCGGCTGCTGGTGACCACGCAGGGGGTGCTGCTGCTGGCCCTGGGAATCACCGGACTGGTCTCCGCCGCCGTCGCCGGGTGGAGCTGGACTGCCGATGCGTCGGTGTTGCTCTTCCAGATCATCCCGTTGCACAGCCTGCTGCTCGTGTTGGTCGGCATCGTCTCGCTGCTCTGCATGCGTACCCGACGCAGCTTGGTTAGCTAGTCGGTCCTGCAGATGGCGGGATTCGCGGTGCTGTACCTGGTGGTCACCAGGTACCAATTAGCACCCTCGGTAGTGACGTACAGAAAAAGCGACCCCGCCGGGTGCAGGAGCACCATGAGGTGGGCCTGGATTGGGCCGGGCAACTCAAAGTATTCGATTGATAACTCCTATTTTGGTAACGCTAACCTAAGTTCGAGCGATAAAGGGACATATCGGGTCGTCTGCCGACGTGCCGTGGCGGCTCCAAGATTTCGATGTCCCCGGGAGTACAGCGATGTTCTCGACCCTCACCCGTGTCCGATGGGCAACCACAGCAGCGATCGCCGTGGTGGCCGTCGTTGCCGTGGCCGCCTGCGGCGGCGGCTCCGCGGCCAGGCACGGCGATAACAACGGAGGTGGGGGCCCCATCGAGGTGAACACCGCAGGCGCCAAGTTCACCGACAAGCTCGTGGTCTACAACGGCCGCTCCCACAATGGCGACGAGCAGGTCTTCCGCGACTTCGAGGACAGGACCGGGGTCGAGATTGAGTTGCGCGGTGGTACCTCGCCCGAGCTCTTCGAGCGGCTGCAGCGGGAGGGTGAGGACACCCCCGCCGACCTGCTGGTCACCGTCGATCTGGCCAACCTGTGGCGAGCCGAGCAAGCGGGTCTGCTCCAGGGCGTCACCAGCACAACGCTGCAGGCTCAAGTACCCGAGCGGCTGCACGACAGCGGCGGTGCCTGGTGGGCGCTGTCAACCCGGATGCGGGTGCCGGTCGTGTCCACCGAGCGAGTCCCCACCGGCGCGGTGACCAGCTACGCCGACCTCGGCAACCCGAAATACCAGGGCCGCACCTGCCTGCGCACGTCAAACAACGAGTACAACCAGTCGTTGGTCGCCGACATGATCGTCAAACGGGGGCGGGAGGCGACCGCGCAGCTGCTGCGCTCGTGGATGGCCAACAACCCCAAGATCCTGAGCTCCGACGGGGAGCTGCTCGCGGTCATGGCCGCCGGTGACTGCGACGTCGGGCTAAGCAACCACTACTACCTCGCCCGGGCGCTGAAAGACAAGCCCGACTTCCCGGTCGCGCCGGCGTGGCCCGACCAGAACGGAGCCGGGGCCCACACCAACATCTCCGGCGTCGGCGTGGTGCGCGGCTCGAACGCCGTACCCACCGCGGTGGCCCTTATGGAATGGCTCACCTCACCACCCGCCCAGAGGGAAATCGTGTCACGTGGCGAGTTCGCCGCGAACGCCGACGTGCCGCCGGCCGCGCAGTTCCGGGACTGGGCCAACGTGAAGACCGACCCGATCGACGTCGAGCAGGCCGGGCCCCGGCTCGGCGAGGCCGTCGCCCTGATGCTGGAGGTGGGGTGGAAGTAGCAGGCGCTGGCCAACAGTGTGCTGCTCGGTGTCGGGGTCGCCGCTGCCACGCTGGTGCTCGGCGCTGCGCTGGCGGTGCTCGTGTCGTTCCATGACTTCCCGGGCCGGCGCTGGCTGGACTGGGGGTGGTGGCTGATTGTGCATCAAGGCCAGAAAATTCTGGCTGCATCCAGCAGGGATGGTGAAACCCAGTAGCTGACGTCGCCGTGGGAGTGCGATTAACGAGCGGACAGCCGGGGATCGGCCAGTGTGGTAGGCACGTCAGCGTATTGAGTGATCAACCATACCGGTGCCTGCTGAAGGCCGATAACCTGGTGCAGCGGGGCCAGTTCCCCGCAGCCGCGCGTACCTGGGATACGGATCGGTGAACAACGCCGCATCGAACGCGATCGGCTGATCAGTCATCGTGCCGTCGTCACAGGCACCCCTTTCCGACGTTACTGTCACGCGCGATGGCGCTGCTCAATCAGGCTGCGGCTTGTGGAATGACGGGTCGTGCGCTTGGCCGAGGACCGCCTTACCAATAGTGGCCAGGATATGATCATCGTTGTCGTGGCGCTGGTAAAAGGTCAGGTCACGCAGGATCCGTTCGATCGGGCTGGGCCGGATCAAGCAGCGGGCCCCGCAGGCCCGGATACAGTGCTGCACGGTCTGCTCGGCCAGATGCTCGATCACGTGCCGGGCCCTGCTGCCGGCGCTACGGGTCTGCTCGTACTGACCCTGATCCCACAGCCGGGCGACGTGGCGCAGCCACAACCGGCCGGTATCGACGTTGACTGCCATCGCGCCCACCCGCTGCTGCACATACGGGTCGGCCACCTTGCCTTGGTGCTTGACATAGCTGACGGCGTAGTCGTAGGCCGCTTCAGCGGCGCCCAAAAAGCTCGCGGCGTAGTGCGGAGTGAAGGCGGTCTGCCAGTGCCCTTGCAGGTAACTACCGGGCTCGCCGATCAGACATTCAACAGGCAAAAACGTGTCATCGAAGGACACCAGGTGGCTGGCGGTGGCGCGCATGCCAACTGGATCCCACCACGAGCCGTCAGTGGTGACGGTGGGGTCCGATAGGTCGCAGACGAGCATGAGCAACCCGTGCCAGGCCGCCGCAGTGTGCCGGGCGCCACCGGGGCCGGTGGCGTTGACGAGCAGGATCGCCCACTGGGCATCGGTTGCGCTGGTGGCAAACGCCTTGGTGCCGCGGATGGTCCAACCGCCCTCGACAGGAATAAGCGCGGTGCCAAACCGGGATACCTCACCAGGTTTGGGAGCTTGCGGTTCACCACTCCAGGCGACCCATTTCTCACCCCGGTCAACCACACCGGCGAACCAGCGTTGTTTCTGCGCCGCTGTGCCCAGCGCATCGACGAGCACCAGCGAATTCACATGGCCCTCCCAGCACCGAGCCAACGACAGGTCCGCCTTGGCCAGCAGCGTGGTCAACGTCCACAGCGGCAAGGTGTTGCGTTGTTGGGGGCCAAAGCCCAGACCGCCGTACTCCCGTGGCACGGCAGCGGCCAGCAGACCGGCGGCAA
>DASVWA010000265.1:0-3624 GCA_036389855.1 Pseudonocardiaceae bacterium | reverse complement strand
TGGGCTGCGGCGTCGGCCGCCAGCAGCAGGGCGCCCATCTGCTCGAGCTGCACTGAGGCGGCCTGCAGCGCCGCACCGTCGTCGGCAGCCAGCGCCGCGGCGTGTGCAGCCGCGGCACCGGCGCGCGGCCCGTCAATCTCGGTGGCCAGCAGGGCTAGCCGGTCAGCCACCGTCCGGTCACCGAAACAGACCGTGGTGTGCAGCGCGCACATCTCCATGGCGGGCTGGTGTTGGGATTGCGCGACGTCAGCGGCTTGGCGAGCGCGTGTGACCGCCTCGCTGACGGCGCCCTCGGCGGCGGCTACCCACGCCTGGGCGAGCAGCACCTCTGGTTCCAGGTAAACGAAGGTGGGATGTCGCGCGACTGTCATGTTTACCTGGGTCTGGCGTGCCAGGGCCGCTTCCCCGGTCATGCCCAACGCGCTAGTGAGGGCCACCAGCGCATGAAACGACCAGCCGCCGGGGTCCGCGATCTGGCTACCTGCGATGGCTTGGCGCAGCCAACGCACCGCGGTGCGGACCTGTCCGCGATACTTCGCCACCTCCCCGGACATGAAGCATGTCATCACAACCCCCGGTCCAGGGATGTCCTGGCAGCGTTCGCGGTAGCGCTTCGCCGCGTGCTCGGCTTGGTCCATGAGGCCGCCCAGAAGCAGCGCCCGCAGCCACAGGGCCACGACGACGGCTGCTTGGTGCAGCCCGATCTGGAACGACTCGACGCGGGCGTCGATGTCTCGCACGTGCTCGTCCGCCTGCTCCAAGCGACCCAGCCCCCCGCACGCCGTCGCGAGACCCCACCCAGCGAGGTGCGATGCGGCCGGGGAGCGTTGCGGATGCGCGAGTACCCCGGTGGCCGTCTCCGCGGCCTGGACGGTCCGGCCAAGAAAAGCGTCAATAACCGACCGCATGCCCGTCAGGTCCAGCGCAGCGGTGTCATCGGAAATGGTGCTCGCGACGGCGTCGAGCACGCGCTCGGTTTCGTCGGGCCGCTTGAGGGTGAAGGCCAGGGTGGCCAACCGCGGGATCGCGGCCTGGGCTCGCTGGGCGTCGCTGCACGCCAGCGCGCCCAGCGTGGCCAGCTCAGTTTCGGCCTCGTCGCCGCGACCAGACCAACCCAACGCGTTGCCCAGGATGAGCTGCGGCTCGAAGCCGCCGCCAGCGGCGACCGCGGCCCGCGCGAGGCGTTCGGCCAGGGCGAGGTCGCCGAGCTCGGTGGCGCGTCCGGCGGCGTCGGTGAGCAATACCGGATCGGGCGCGAGGTCGGAGTCCAATGTCAACAGCGCGCGGCGCAGGGTGTCACCGGGTCGGCGACCACCGGTGGCGGCCAGCGCGCCCGCGATCCGACCGCGCAACCGCCGAGCGTGCAGCGTGCCAATCCGTGCTCGCTGCACCTCGCCGTAGAGGGGGTGCGCCAGCCGGGCCTGCAACCGCTGCCCGTCGGAGTACACCTCGATCAACCCCCGCGCCTCGGCCGCCTCTACCGCCGTCGCATCGGTCAATTCCGCCAGTAGCGGTACCCCCAAGGGCTCTCCGAAGGTCAGGACATCGATAACGTCGCTCAGCGCGTCAGGCAGCTGGCCGATCCGGGCCGCCACCAGCTCCATCAGCCCCGGCGACAGCGCAAGCTCCCCCGCCCACCGCCACACCCCAGCGACCTGATGCAACCGATGTGACTCCAGCTCGCCATCGACGAGCTGCCGCAGGTAAAGCGCGTTGCCCCGGGTGATAGCCCACAGCCGCCGCGCCGCGGCGGAGTCCACTGGCCCGTGCAGCCGGGCCTCCACCAAGGTGGCGGTTTCGTCGGCCGACAGCGGTTGCAGTTCCAGGCGAGTCAGGTGCCCGTCTTTCCACAGCGCGGTCACCGCATCCGGCGCGGCCTCCCCGGTACGCAGCGTGAGCACCACCGTCGCCGCCTGGCGCAGCACCAACTGGTGGACCAGCACCGCGGACAGCTCATCGAGTAGATGCGCGTCGTCCACGCCGACGATCACGCCGGCCCGCCCGGCGCCCGCGAGCAACGCGTCGCTGGCCTGGCGCACCAGCCGGGCCGGATCGGGACCGACAACACCCAGTGTCGCGGCGAACGCCCCCAAGGGCAGCGCCCGAGCCGAGGCGGTAGCCGTCGCCCAGCGGGTCAGCGTGCCGTGCTGCTCCGCCGCGGCCAACGCCTCCCGGGCCAGCCGGGTCTTGCCCACGCCGGCCGCGCCAGCCAGCACCACTCCGGCTGGCCCATCCCGGCGATGGGTCAGCCCGCTGATCACACTCAGCTCCTCGGCTCGCCCGATCAGCGGCCACTTCGGGGCCATACCCGAAGGGTAGGGACCATTACCATCAGCCGAAAGATCTCATCGGCCGTGCTCACCGCGGATGATCGCGGCCAGCTTCGCCTCGGCGACGTCCCACAGCGGATCGAACGCCTCGCGTTCCACGGCCAGGCACTCGGCGATCAGATCGTCTGCCAGGCCTGCCTCCCGCAGGCGCAGGGCCAGCGAGTAGACCGCCGGCAAGTGCCGCATCGCTGCTGCGTGCTCGACACCAGAAGTTGATCTCATCGCGTCGAGCGCCCGGTCGGCCACGACCTCGTCGCTCATCCGCAGGCTCTTGTTGCTAGCCGGTCGGCTCGACCGAGGCCTGCGCGGCCCGGCCACGCGTGCCAGCCCCCGAGACCGGCCCGGTCGCTGGCGCAGGTACCCCCCGCATATGCGCCCACAGCACCCGCAGCACCCGATCCGGCCGCAACAGGCCCTCGGGACGGTCCACCATGCCCATCACCCGGATGAAGGCGCGGGCCAAGGAAGGGTCGACGGCCGCCGCGGCGTGCAGCTGGGGCAGGTAGGCGTTGACCATCCGTATCTTCGCGGTGCGCTTGCCTGGCACACCCGGGAAGGCAAGGTCGGCACCGACGGCGATCTCCCACGGGATGTCGATGACCTTGGCGATTCGCCGGAAGTATTTGCGCGCCGTGGGCGGTGACCCGCCGCGCAGCAGGTCCCGCAGTGCCGCCGCCTGCATCGCGGCCACCGTCATGCCCTGGCCATAGATGGGGTTGAACGAGCACACTGCGTCACCGAGCACCAACAGACCCGCTGGGAAGTGGCGCAACCGCTCGTAGCGGTAACGCACGCTGGTAGGGAACCGGAAGGGCACCGGTTCGCCCAACGGTTCCGCACCGGCGATCGCCTCGGCGACATCGGGGAAGCATGCGCTGGCCACGTACGCCTCGAATCCGGCCGGGTCGAGCGGTGGGTAGTCACCCAGTATTCCGCCCACCGTCAGGATGTGCCTGCTGTCCTCCTGGGCAAAGAGGTATGCCGTTCGGGGGTTACTCGGAGTACCTGCGGTAAAGATGCCCTTGTCCTCTCCCAAGGCACGGGGGTGCAGCTGGTAGCAGCGGGTTGCGTAGCCGATCCCGATCTCCACGCGGTCTGCTTCGGGCCGCGGGTAGCCAAACTGCTCTAGCCAGATCGGTGTGCGGGAGCCTCGGCCGGTGGCATCCACAATGAGGTCGGCGGACACTGTCTGCTCCGGACCGCTGCCGTCGCGCTCCGCTACCCGTACCCCGGTGATCCGGCCGCGCTCGCTGTCGATGACAAGGCCAATCACGTCGTGGCCCTCGACGAAACC
>DASVWA010000264.1:0-9950 GCA_036389855.1 Pseudonocardiaceae bacterium | reverse complement strand
GCGTCGGCGACGTCCACCGAGCGCACGGCGTAACCGTCCATTGCGGAATTGTCGAAAGGCGGCAGCGGCAACGATGCGATGACCGGCTCGGCCAGTGCCAGGCCGGCACACTCCACCAGGGGCAGCCGGATCACCGGAGTGGCGGTGAGCAGGGCAGCCACTACCTGGCTGTGCTCGTCGACGGATCGAAGCTTTTGCGCTACGGCCACCCTCGCATCCTGCCCGGTATTAATGGGCTGCGCGCATGCGAGGTGGGTGATGGCTCACTCTCACTAGCGTGATGCAGCTAACTGCTACCGCATGGTGGGCAACATCGAGGGACGATGGCCCGAGACGGATGACGTGGCGCGACTCGGGTTACGGGTTCATCGCGGCTGAACCGAGCCCGGACGTGTTCGTTCACCACAGCGCGCCCGAGATGGACGGCTTTCGACCTTGACCGAGGGTGAGCCGGGCCAGCTTCGAGGTCACGGCCGGCCGGGACGGCCGGGATCAGGCCACCGCCGTCCGCACGCTAGCAGGGTCGTGAGTGCGTAACAGTGTTATAGCACTCAACGCCACTCACGAGCACCTCCGCGGTCTCCTTGCGTTGATCGTGCTGGTGATCGCGGCCCGCCGGGCGGTGTTTGCGCCGACTCGGTGAGGCCAGGGGGGCGCACCTGCTTGCACTCACCGGGTGAGAGTGCTAAACACGGGTTAGCACTCGGCATCGTTGAGTGCCAGCTGTACCAACCCAAGCAACAATACTGAGGTCGGGACGGTGAGTCCGGCGATTGCCGGACGTCCGTCGCGGGCACCGAGCCTGGCCGAGCACTGTGTCCTTGCCGCGGACCCTCCGCGGCGCCCATGACCGGAGGACCACACCGCAATGGCCAAAATGATCGCGTTCGACGAGGACGCCCGCCGCGGTCTCGAGCGCGGGATGAACCAGCTCGCCGACGCCGTCAAGGTGACGCTCGGCCCCAGGGGCCGCAACGTCGTCCTGGATAAGAAGTGGGGTGCCCCCACCATCACCAACGATGGTGTGAGCATCGCCAAGGAGATCGAGCTCGAGGACCCCTGGGAGAAGGTCGGGGCCGAGCTCGTCAAGGAAGTTGCCAAGAAGACCGATGTCGTCGCCGGGGACGGCACCACCACCGCCACCGTGCTGGCCCAGGCACTGGTGCGCGAGGGCCTGCGCAACGTCGCAGCCGGCGCCAACCCGATGGCGCTCAAGCGGGGCATCGAGAAGGCCGTCGAGGCCGTCTCCGAGCAGCTGCTGAACTCGGCCAAGGAGGTCGAGACCAAGGAGCAGATCGCGGCCACGGCCGGAATCTCCGCTGCTGACCCGTCGATCGGCGAGCTCATCGCCGAGGCGATGGACAAGGTTGGCAAGGAAGGCGTCATCACCGTCGAGGAGAGCCAGACCTTCGGCCTCGAGCTTGAGCTCACCGAGGGTATGCGCTTCGACAAGGGCTACATCTCGCCCTACTTCGTCACCGACCCCGAGCGCATGGAGACCGTGCTCGACGACCCGTACATTCTGCTGGTCGCCTCGAAGGTCTCGTCCGTGAAGGACCTGCTCCCGCTGCTGGAGAAGGTCATGCAGTCCAACAAGCCGCTGGCGATCATCTCTGAGGATGTCGAGGGCGAGGCGCTGGCCACCCTGGTCGTCAACAAGATCCGCGGCATCTTCAAGTCGGTCGCGGTCAAGGCGCCCGGCTTCGGCGATCGCCGCAAGGCGATGCTGGCCGACATGGCCATCCTCACCGGTGGTGAGGTCATCAGCGAGGAGGTCGGTCTCAAGTTGGAGAACGCCGACCTGTCGCTGCTGGGCCGCGCCCGCAAGGTCGTCGTCACCAAGGACGAGACGACCATCGTGGAGGGTGCCGGCGACCCCGAGCAAATCCAGGGTCGGGTCAACCAGCTCCGCAACGAGATCGACAACTCGGATTCCGACTACGACCGCGAGAAGCTGCAGGAGCGGCTGGCCAAGCTGGCCGGCGGCGTTGCGGTGATCAAGGCCGGAGCGGCGACCGAGGTGGAGCTCAAGGAGCGCAAGCACCGCATCGAGGACGCGGTGCGCAACGCCAAGGCTGCCGTCGAGGAGGGCATTGTCCCCGGCGGTGGTGTCTCGCTGATGCAGGCGAGTGCGCTGGCCTTCGAGAAGCTCGACGTGACCGGTGACGAGGCGACCGGCGCCAACATCGTCAAGGTGGCGTTGGAGGCTCCGTTGAAGCAGATTGCTATCAACGCCGGTCTCGAGGGTGGCGTGGTGGCCGAGAAGGTGCGCGGCCTGCCAGCCGGGCACGGCCTCAACGCGGCCACCGGCGAGTACGAGGACCTGATCAAGGCCGGCATCATCGACCCGGCCAAGGTCACCCGCTCGGCGCTGCAGAACGCGGCGTCCATCGCGGCCCTGTTCCTCACCACGGAAGCCGTGATCGTTGACAAGCCGGAGAAGAACCCGGCACCGGCGGGCGGCGGCATGCCCGACGGCGGCGGCATGGACTTCTGATCCGCTAGCTGGCACCTCACAGGGGCCGCTCCTTTCACCAGGAGCGGCCCCTGTGTTTGTCTGGCGGCACTTCCGATGAAGTGCGACAAGCATCCATGTCGCCGTCCCCGCGCGGCGGGGTCAGGCGTGCTTGGTGGCGGCGATGGCGCCCAGCCCGAGTAGCTGCACCGAGCGCTCGCGCATCTCCACCTTGCGGACCTTGCCGGTGACGGTCATCGGGAATTCGTGCACCACATGCACGTACCGTGGGATCTTGTAGTGCGCGAGCTTTCCGCTGGCGTAGTCACGCAGTGCGTCGGCCGTCAGCTCGGGTGCGCCCGGTCGCAACCGCACCCAGGCACACAGCTCCTCGCCGTAGCGCGCGTCCGGTACACCGATCACCTGCGCGTCCAGGATGTCCGGGTGGGTGTAGAGGAATTCCTCGATCTCCCGTGGGTAGACGTTCTCACCACCACGGATGACCATGTCCTTGATCCGCCCGGTGATATTGAGGTAGCTCTCGGAGTCCATCACCGCGACGTCCCCGGTGTGCATCCAGCGGGCCTGGTCGACCACCTCGGTGGTCTGGTCGGGCTGTCCCCAGTAGCCGAGCATGACCGAGTACCCGCGGGTGCACAGTTCACCTGGAGTGCCGCGCGGCACCGTCAGGCCGGTGTCCGGCTCGATGATCTTCACTTCGAGGTGCGGGTGCACCCGACCAACCGTGGACACCCGCCGGTCCAGCGTGTCGTTGACCCGGGTCTGGGTGGACACCGGAGAGGTCTCGGTCATGCCGTAGCAGATGGTCACCTCCGTCATGCCCATCCGCTCGATGACCTGCTTCATCACCTCGACCGGGCACGGTGAGCCCGCCATGATCCCGGTACGCAGCGATGACAGGTCGTGGGATTCAAAACCGGTATCGGCCAACATCGCGATGAACATCGTGGGCACGCCGTACAGCGAGGTGCACCGTTGCTGCGCGACGGCCGACAGGGTGGCCGCCGGCTCGAACGACGGCGCCGGATATACCAGGCAGGCGCCGTGTGTGGTGGCCGCCAGATTGCCCATGACCATTCCGAAACAGTGGTAGAGCGGCACCGGCACGCAGACTCGATCGGCCTCGGTGTAGCCGCACAGCTCACCGACGAAGTAGCCGTTGTTGAGGATGTTGTGGTGTGACAGCGTGGCGCCCTTGGGGAAGCCGGTGGTGCCCGAGGTGTACTGGATATTGATCGGGTCGTCCGGGGACAGGAGCGCCTGCTGGCCGGCGAGCAGGGACGCATCACCGTCGCGTACCGGCAGCGCATTCCACTGCGCGGAACCGATCAGGAGCACCCGTTGCAGGGCGGCACAGCCGTGTCGCACCTGCGAGATCATCGCGGCGTAGTCGAAGTCCTTGAACGACTGCGCAGCGACCAGCAGCCGGATGCCGGCCGCCCTGAGCACGTATTCCAGTTCGCTGGTCTGGTACGCGGGGTTGATGGTGACCAGGATCGCGCCGATCTTCGCGGTGGCGTACTGGGTGATCAGCCACTCCGGGCAGTTCGGTGCCCAGATGCCGACCCGGTCCCCCTTGCCGATCCCGACGGCCAGCAGCCCCTGCGCCATCGCGTCGACCTCCAACCGCAGCTGCGAGTAGGTCCAACGGCGGCCGCTGGGCCGATCCACCAGCACTTCCCGGTCGCCGTGCCGGGAAACCGTGCGGTCGAAGTTGTCGCCGATGGTGTCACCCAGCAGCGGAACCTCCGAGACACCCGAAACATATGACGGCCACGCAGGCGCAGCGGTCACGACGATCTCCTCCCGGGAACGCCGATCTGCGCAACGCCATCGGCTTCTCAAGCTTCGCCATCCTGACCTATTACGCCACGCAACGCCGCCGCATTCACCCTGCCAACGCCGCTGGTTTGCGCCCCGCTTGCCGTGGCCGGGGCCACCGGCTGTGCCTTACTTGCGCTCACTCCGCCGCCGGCCACGGTCCGGACCGGTGTTGGCGTCCTGGCGCTCGGGCTTGCCGGCAGGATGGCGTGCGGTGTCGAGAGCCGACGCTGACCAATCAGGCGCCCGTTTGGTGCGGAGCGGCGTAACTGCGCGCTTCCGGCGCCACGAACAGCGGCTTCACCAGCCGGATCCCGCCAGGCACCAACGCGTCGGGGACGCCGACGTAGACCTCCCGGGCAGCCGGGGCACCCGGCTCCGCGAAGTCCAGGTCCGCGATCAGCTTGTCGGTCGTGATGTCGACGCTCTGCCGTAGCGCCTCCTGGATTCCGGCCCGGGTGAGGTCGCCGTTGTTGCAGGCCCGCTGCAGCAATTCACCCCAGATCTCGCCGATCGCGTAGCCGTAGGGGACCCCGCTATTGGGTCGCCCTTCGAAACCACCCTGCTGGAACGTCTGGGCGATCTGCTGCGCCTGCGGCACGTCGGACGAGAATGGCACCGAGCTGGCCACCACGGTGAGGTTTACCAGGGCAGCTGCGGCCGGCCCCTCCAGCAGCTGCGGCGTGAACACCGAGTTGTTGCCGATCATCGGCACGTTGAGCCCCAGCTGCTGGTTGGCGACGGCGGTGGACGCGGCTTGCTCCGGAGTGGTGGTCAGCGCGATCGCTGTCACCCGGGGGTCCCCGGCGAAACCGGCCACGACGTCGCGCAAATCCGAGTCGCTGGAGGTGATTTTGGCGTCGCGCACCGTGAGGCGATGCTTTTCGGCGAAGTACTGGGTACCGCGCAGTCCATTGGCACCGTACTCATCGTCGATCCAGATGTGGCCGATGGTGTCGCCGTCGCGAAGCCTACCGGTCTCCATCAGGTATGAGAGGCCATTGATCATCTCGACGTCGTAAGTGGTGCCCGGAATGATCATATATGGGTTGGCCAGGAGCTCCGAGGACTGCGACAGCGCCACCGCGGTGGTCTCGTTATAGACGAGCTTCTGGCTCAACGCTGCGCTGACCCGGGATCCCATGATCTCCATGAACCCCAAGACGTTGGGTTCCAGTGCCGGGTAGTGGGCCTGTGCTTTGCTCACGTCGTGCCCGTGGTCGCGGACCGCCAGCTTGATCTGCCGCCCGCAGATCCCGCCATCAGCGTTGGTCTCATTGATCCAGATCTGGTTGCCCTGGACAACGCCGAGGCCGAGTTCCTTGAACGGCCCCGAGTGGTCGGTCAGCGCGCCGAGGGTGATTTCGGAGCGGGTGACGCCGGCGCCGGTGGCGACATCTCCGGTCTTACCTGGGGCCTCACTCGGCTGCTGCGCCATGGTCGAACAACCGGTCGCGGCGAGCACGCTCACCAGTGCCATCGCCGGAAGAACGAGCACACACCGCATCCCATCGTCCCTTCGTCCAGCCCTCACCGGATGACTGCACCGCCATGGATGCAACGCGGTGGAGATTGCTCGGGTGACGGTTCGGGACGTGCCGGAAGCGACCGGGTCGGGAGGCGGCAACACCCACCGACAGCGCCGTACCGGTGCCGAGTGCTCACCTATGGATGATGGTCCAGGAGCCTCGACGCACCCGGTTGGAGACGATGCGCGACGCGCTGACCCGCCACCCGCAGTGGTGCGCAACCGAGGATCTGGCCGGGCCCGCCTACGCACAACAGCGTGCGCAGCTCGCAGCCGATGCGGCCACCGAACTGGACCGCCTGGGTGAGACTCGCGGCCGGATGCCGGCGGTGTCGCGTAAGCCCCCACAGTTCGGCGATGTCTGGATCATCAAGGGCGGGGTGATGGGCTCGGAGCCGTGGCTGATCGTGTCCAACGACCTGTACCTGGAGCTGAGCGAGGACAACAGGCGAGCCGTACCGATCCGGGACACCAGCCGCCCCGGATCGTGAGTCGTCACCGAGCCGATACCCGACGTGGGCCAGGCGGTGCTGGATCGGATCACCGCATTGCCCCGAACCGGGCTGATCGGGGACCACCCGGTCGCCGAACTGCACCCCGACCGTCACGCCGAGGTTGGCCGACGCATTTGCAACTTGATCGGCCCCTGAATTCACGAAACGCGTCTAACCAACCAGCTATGCTAGCAATAAAAGTGCCGCTCGGCACCGAAACCGGTACCGAGCGGCCCGCCACCAGGGAATGGCAGATCTGAGGTCACTGCCCTGGAGGGTGCCTTTATGTGAGTCAGTGCGCGTGTTCGTGGATATCCTCGAGTTCCTGCTGGTGGACATGCGGGTGGGCGTGTGACTGCCCATCGTGCCTGTGTTCGTGCTCGTGCTCGACATGCTCGTGATCATGCAAACCGTGCGCGTGGGTATGCGTCACATCCCCGTGGGCGTGCTCGTGGGTGTGCTGCTCCATCGGTTGCTCCATTCTTGCTCTTGGTTCTGAACGCCGAGATCGCAACAATTAGGCGAAGATCAGGCTTCAGCAACTAATGTTACACGTCGGGAAGGGGTCACCGGCAAGTGCTTTCGGTCACGCAAATTTAATGCGCGTGCCTTGCAACTGGTCCAGTGGTGCAGATGCCCCTTCTTATTGTCGAGCAATGGTCAGCCTCGCGGTCTCCGGCAGCCATACTGCTCCTCGTCTGATGACCATGTTCGGGGTAGGCGCTCCATCAATCCTTGCTCGCCAACCAGGCTTGAGATGAGAGACAGTCATGGGAAGATGCGACCATGATCGCCGGATTGTTACTGGCAGCAGGGGCCGGGCGGCGTTACGGCATGCCCAAGGCCCTGGTCGACGGTGGCGCCTGGTTGCACCGGGCGGTGGCCGCGCTGACCGAAGGCGGATGCGACCCGGTACTCGTCGTCGTCGGTGCCGAAGCCGACCGGGTCGCCTCCTTGGTGCCCGAAACGGCCAGCACCGTGCTGGCCACGGACTGGGCCGAGGGCATGGGTGCCTCGCTGCGCACCGGCTTGGCCGAACTGATCCGTACCGCGCCGCCACAGGTGCAGGCAGCGCTGGTGCATCTGGTGGATCTGCCCGACGTGGACGCTTCCGTGGTCCGCAGGCTCGTCACACTGGCCGCCCCCGCGGTCGTGGCCAGGGCCGGCTTCGAGAGCCAGCCTGGCCATCCGGTGCTGTTCGGCCGGCAGCACTGGGCCGACATCGTCGCATCGGCCCGCGGCGACCGGGGAGCCCGCGACTGGCTTGCGCAACGATCCGACCTGGCGGTGGTGGACTGCTCGGATCTGGCCAGCGGAATCGATGTGGATAGCCCCTGACCGGAGCGAGGAACAGATCCAGCGGCTGGAGCGTCGTTGTACTCGTGCTGTGAGTGAACCCACAAACCGGTCGGACCGAATAGTCTTTAAGTACCTGGCCCGACACAGCCTGGCCACATGGGGAAGCCCTGCTCGAGGAGGTCCGCAGTGCGTGAGGTGCTTGACGAACTGGTGGCGGAATGGCGCGAGGGCAAATCCACCGCAGTGGGCACGGTGGTATCCACCTATCGATCGGCGCCACGCCCGGCCGGAGCGTCGATGCTGGTGACGTCCGATGAGCGGGCCGTCGGCAGTGTCTCTGGTGGCTGTGTGGAGGGCGCGGTCTTCGAACTGGGCCAGCAGGTGCTGGCCGACGACACCCCCATCTTGCAGCGCTACGGCGTCTCCGATGACGATGCCTTTACTGTCGGGCTGACCTGCGGCGGCATTATCGATGTATTCGTCGAGAAGGTGGACCCGGTCCACTTCCCCGAGCTCGAAGAAGTGGCCGACTCGGTGGCCAAGAAGGAGGGAGTCGCGGTGGCCACCGTGGTCGCGCATCCTGACCCCGCGCGTGTTGGGCTGCGCATGGTGGTTTGGCCCGATCGGCACTCCGGCACGATGGGCTCATCCAGTGCTGACGAGGCGATCCTCGAAGACGTTCGCGGCGCGCTGGCCGCTGGCCGCACCGCCACCCTGCACTACGGCCCCGAAGGGGAGCGCCGCGGTGAGGGCATGGACGTGTTCGTCAACGCTATGCAGCCGCCGCCTCGGATGCTGGTATTCGGCGCGATCGACTTCGCTGCGGCGATGGCCCGGATCGGGGTATTCCTCGGTTACCACGTGACGGTGTGTGATGCGCGGCCGGTGTTCGCCACCAAGAGCCGTTTTCCTGATGCGCATGAGGTCATCGTGAACTGGCCGCACCGCTACCTCAAGGAAGAGGCCGAAGCCGGCCGGATCGATCCGAGGACCGTTATCACGGTCCTCACTCACGACCCGAAGTTCGATGTGCCGGTGCTCGTCGAGGCGCTGAAGCTGGACGTCGCCTACATCGGCGCGATGGGGTCGCGCAGAACCCACAAGGACCGGGAGGAGCGACTGCGCGAGGCAGGCGTGACCGATGAGGAGCTGTCCAAGATCGCCTCACCGATCGGGCTGGACCTGGGTGCCCGCACCCCCGAGGAGACCGCGGTCTCCATTGCTGCCGAGTTGATCTCGCTACGCTGGGGCGGCAGAGCCACCCAAACCCGGCTTGCCGATGCCGAGGGGCCCATCCACGGCGCGAGCCCCATCGCGGAGCCTGAACCGGCCACCACCACTTAGCCACGGGTTCTGGAGACCAACGCGGTAATTGCGCGACTCGAACCGTAACAGTGTTATGCTGGGGGTCGAGGGGGCCGGCTGGAGGTAGTGATGGACGCGACGACCGGCACCATGGGGTTCGCGGACGGCCCGACGTCACGAGACCGGATGCGGGCTGCGGACACTGACCGGGAACGCATCGCTGAGCAGTTACGATCGGCGCATACCGAGGGCCGCCTCGACCTCACCGAGTACGACGAGCGGCTCCAGCAGGCTTGGGCGGCCCGGACCTACGGCGAGCTTGAGGCGCTTACCGCCGACCTACCTCGGGCTCGCCCACCGGTCGACCCGGCCAACCGCGAGGTGCGCCCATCCCACTGGCAGCACCGGCACGGGCGCTGCGGGCGGACCGCGGTCGCCGCTTGGGCCTGCGCAAGCGTGGTGAACCTGGTGATTTGGGCCGTGGTGTCGGTGGCCACCATGAGCTGGGTTTATCCCTGGTGGGTCTGGGTGGCGGGCCCATGGGGTGCGGTGTTGCTGGCCAGCTGGATGGGTGAGCGGGCGCGAGCCCTCAGGTCCGCGCGGTGATCAGCGCGGGGGCGGTTTGGATCCGAGCGTGATCTGGACGTAAACTGTGCGATCGGCGCGAGCATCGCGCCGGTTTCTAGCGTGTATGCAGGTATCTGCGCAGGTTTCCTGCTCAGCAGTGCGTCCCCGCACGCCGTACTGATGCCTCCCCACGTCTTGGAACTGGCCGGTGTCTGCGTTGCGGCAAGGCCACCACCCAACGGCACGGCTAACCAGCAGGAACGCGGAGGATATGGGCAAGAAGGACGGCGCTATCGAGGTAGAGGGCAAGGTGGTCGAACCACTCCCCAACGCGATGTTCCGAGTCGAGTTGGAGAACGGTCACCGCGTTCTCGCGCACATCAGCGGCAAGATGCGCCAGCACTACATCCGCATCCTGCCCGAGGACCGGGTGGTCGTGGAGCTCTCGCCCTACGACCTG
>DASVWA010000263.1:0-3834 GCA_036389855.1 Pseudonocardiaceae bacterium | reverse complement strand
ACAAAGCCATCCACCGGGGCGTGTTCCACAGCGTGAATGACCTCATCACCGCGATCGAGGACTACCTGAAAGCCAACAACGACAACCCGAAACCATTCGTGTGGACCGCCACCACCGAGCAGATCCTCGCCAAGGTCGCCCGCGGACGAGTCGCCCTCCAAAAAGTGTAAAGTCAATTACGAGACACTACACTAGTGTCCCGTAAGCTTGTGGACTTCCGACTCAATCCAGCGGACTTTGGCAAGGATTGTGTCGGCATCGGCGGTCCAAGCGAAAGGTTTGCAGTCAGCATTCCAGTGGGTGATGTAGTTCTTGATCGTGGTGACGAGCTGTTTGACTGAGCTGAAGGTTCCCCGGCGGATCGCTTGGCGGGTGATCAGCCCGAACCAGATCTCAATCTGGTTCATCCAGGAGGCTCCGACCGGAGTGCGGTGAAGGGTGATGTTCGGATTGTCGGCAAGCCAGTTCCGCACCTCGGCGGTGAAGTGCGTGCCAAGGTTGTCCACCACGACATGAAGTTCGCGGTCGACGTACTTGGCAGCGACCGTCTTCATGAACGCAAGGAACTCCTCCGAACCGCGTCGGAGATAGCATTCACCAGTGACTTCTCCAGTGGCGACGTCCAATGCACCGAACAGGTTGACTGTGCCATGCCTGACGTAGTCGTGAGTCCGTTTCTCTGTTTTGTCGAATGTCATGGGAAGCAGCGGCTGAGTACGGTCCAGTGCCTGCACCCCGGACTTCTCGTCGACACACAGCACCACCGCAGCCGCAGGTGGAGCCAGGTACAGGCCCACGATGTCAGCGACCTTCTCGGCAAAATGCGGGTCGCGCGAGAGCTTGAAGGTGTCCTGTCGATGCGGCTTGAGGCGATGTTCGCGCCATAGGTCCGCCACAAACACATGTGACACCTCGATGCCTTCGTGTCGTTTCAGGTACTTCGCCATCTCCCGGCTCGACCACTGCGACAAACCGGTGTGCTCCGGTGGGCTCGTTTTGCTCAAGGCAAGGATTCGAGCTCGAACCCGTTCGTCGTGCGCTTTGGGCTTCCCCGGATGTGGTATGCCGCGTAGGCCCTCGATACCAGACTCGGCATACCGCACAGGCCATAACCGGGCGGTCTTATCTGCGATACCAGCCCACTCAGCGATCTGGACCGCCGAATGGCCTTCGTCCCACCACAGCACCAGCCGAGCACGCAAAGCAAGCACAGCGTTTACCGACCGATCTCGAGTCAGACAGCTCAATTGATCGCGCTGATCAGCAGTCAACACACCACGTGGAGCAGGCATGAGCTGAATAATCTCACGCATCAGTGATCAACAGACCGCGACACGCTTACGCGACACTAGCCTTCTTCCAGATCCGTGACCGCCACGCACAACAGGGCTGCGCTGGCTCGCGTCGATTGGCCTTCAGGCACCACAGCTCGCGATGCTTCACCGGTTGTTCAGTCGGCTCCCTGTCAGATAGACCAATTTGTCCGCAGCTCGGCTCGGGGCGTCACTCATGTAGTGGCTGGTTTGTCGAAGACGTGACCGATGAACTGTAGGGCTGCGGGCTGGTTCTCCTCCCACGTTGGCTGTATTTGGCTTGGTGGGAGGATGAATCCGCCTTCGGCGGCGGTGTCGGGGCGAAGCTCGATGGTGAACGAGGGGATGTCGTACTCGCCGTAGGTCCAGTCGGTGGTGTCACCGGCCGTGGGATACAGCTGCGAGGACTGCTCGACGGTGTACTTTTCGTTGTGTACCTCGCGGATTAGTCGCTGCATGTCCTTGGCGAGGTCCTCCATTTCGCGGTGATCGCTGGGGTCCACGATGGGCTTGGAGGTGTATCCCCAGGGGAACAGGATCAGCTGCGAGTAACTGTGGTAGGTCAGCACGCCAGCGAACAGTTCGCGGGCCACGAGGTTGCGAACTGCCCGAGCCTCGGGCTCGGAAAATGCGCGTGGGCCCACATATGTGTCGTCTCGGGGGACATGACTGGAGGTACTGACGTTAAGAGTGCCCCACATGTAGCCATAGTTGCGGTTGGGGTCGACACCGATGCTGCCGTCAGGATTCCGGCGCCGGTTTTTCCGCCACAGCCGTTGCTCGGTCCGGGTGTACTCATGCCCGTCCGGGTTTACCATGGGGGCCACCCAGATCTCCCCTTTCTGGAACCACTGCTGCACCGGGTTGGTCGTGGCGTTGGTGACTAGGTGCTCGGCTAGCAGGTAGGCCACCTCAACGGAGATCCACTCGCGGGCGTGATGGCAGCCCAGGAAGGCCATCTTCAGAGTGCTGCCGCGGCGCTCCCCCAGCTGCAGGGCCCAGATCGGGCGGTTTTCCACGCTGCGGCCGATCTCATGCAGCTCGGCAATCTCGGAGTTCTCTTCAGCCAATCGCCGCAGGTCCGCCTCCAAGGTCTCCACCGAGTGATAGCCAGCGACGGCCTCCTCGGTAGCGAAGGCCGACAGGTACGACTGCGTCTCGTGGAGTTGCTCCACTCCGTAGCCCATGTGCTCCAGCCGCTCGGCCTGGGCCTCGGTCGCCTGCAGCACCAGGTGATCAGCTCTGACTTCCCAGACGTCAAGCCCCAGCGGAGCGGTCAACAGTTGTGACAGCGGCGCTCGTGGGCTAGTCGATGTCACCTTGGCGATCACGCTCATTTCGACCTACCTTCATCGTCACGGGCCGCGCGATGCTGGGCCTGTGCTTCGAACTCTGCTTGGGTGGATACTCGCTGGACGTGGGCTAATCGCCGACGTTCCAATTCCGACAGTTGCGCCTCGCTTGCTGCTACCACCAACACATCACCGTGGCGCTCCCACACGTCCATTCCCATGGGCAAGCCAAGCAGGACATCAATGCTGCTCGTCGTGGTGGGCGTCAACCGGGCGACCCAACGGTTCTCACTCTCGGCCATCGCAACCCCACACCATTAAAAAACTTCCTTGAAACTATTGACTGAAACGGTGACACGCAAGGCAATACTTGAGCCAGAAAATCCCGCACGCTCCGAACTCACCTCAAGCCGTCCCGGGACGAGGAGCGAGGTCCTACCCAGGAGCAAAACATGAAGCCTTGGACACTATCTTGCACTTCTCTGCCGAAGCACCTGCCATTAGCAACTACCCCACCGGCCTGAGGGACCGGATTATCTACGGCGATAACAAAGGAAACACCGCAAGTGATCCTACTGTGGATCTGGCCTACACAATTCATGATCGTTCACGTCATGCTCTCGGACACCCCGCCGACGCGAGCCACTGATCACCGGCACAGTGCGCTACTGAATCTCAGCGTCCGGAGGTGGGAGCTGGAAGGTTGTCTCGGCTTCAACAGCGGCCACGCCGGGCATAGCCTGGATCATGGCACGCTGCGCGCTCGGCACCGACCCGGTGATCACACCCACCGGGTGAAGCACCTGATCGATCCGCATTCCGGCCGCCCGCAGTCGATCGGCAAGCTCGTCGATACGCGGTAGCTGGTCGTCGTGGACGGTCACGGTAACTTTGTCATCCATCGTGTGCTTATCCTAACGCCGGTTGCCCCGGCGACCGGGTTACTGCGGGGCCTGGGTCAAACCCGCCCCTACATCTACCGAGGGCAGGGACAGCCGCGTGGCGGCCTGCACCACTGCCGACCACAGCGCGGCCCCGGTCGCACCTGTTGCCTCCGACCACAGCGCGGCGATTCCGGCCACATGCGGTGGTGCCATACTGGTGCCATTGATCGTGTGGTACCGCTTCGGCATCGGCCAAGATGAATACACCGCCACACCCGGGCCAGCGATATCAACTTGACCCCCCTCCACCGGGTTGCTTCGGGCGGAAAAGTTAGCGATGTCCAG
>DASVWA010000262.1:0-4636 GCA_036389855.1 Pseudonocardiaceae bacterium | reverse complement strand
TGCCGCTGCTGTTCGAGCCAGGCACCGAATGGAACTACTCGGTCTCCACCGATGTGCTGGGCCGGCTGATCGAGGTGGTGGGCGGCAAGCCGCTGGACGATTTCTTCGCGGAGCGGATCTTCCAGCCACTGTCGATGACCGACACCGGCTTCTGGGTGGACGGACCCCACGCCGGCCGGCTCGCCGCGCTCTACACTCCCCAACCCGGTACCGGCCGGGCCATGCGGTTGGACGCGTACGGCAACATCGCCCTGCGCCGGCCGGAGTCGCTATCCGGCGGCGACGGCCTGGTGTCCTCTGCGCACGACTACCACCGCTTCGCGCGCATGCTGGCGTGCGGTGGGGAGCTGGACGGGGTACGGTTGCTCGGAGCTCGCACGGTGCACTACATGACTCGCAACCACCTCCCCGGCGGTGCCGACCTCGAGACATTCGGGCGCCCGGTGTTCGCCGAGGCCGGGTCCGAGGGCGTCGGATTCGGGCTCGGTTTCGCGGTGGTGCAGGACCCGGTCGCCTACCGCACGCTCACCAGCGCCGGGGAGTTCGCCTGGGGCGGGTTGGCCAGCACCGCATTCTGGGTGGACCCTGTGGAGGACTTGGTCGTGCTCTTCCTCACCCAGCTGGTGCCGTCCTCCACCTATCCGATCCGGACCCAGCTGCGCCAGCTCGTCAACCAGGCATTGGTGGACTGATTAGGATGTTGAATTACAATTAGTAACAGATTCACTCCTTAGAGTTGGTAACGAGTCTGCTCTGCGCAGCGAAACCACAGTGATGGGTACGTGCGGTAACCGGCACGGGGGTTGTAGCGGCAGCTGTTCGACTCGCTCCAGGGGAGGCTTCTGTGTTCGTGCCTGCGCCGTCGTACGGTTCCTTCGCACCGTCGAGACCGTCGCACCCGGTGAATGGCCCAGGCATCGCGCGTGCCGTGCTGAGTCTGCTGACCACAATCGGATTCATGATGTTCGCCGCCTGGATGATCTTTGCCGGGGTGGCCATCGGTGGTGGCCCGGTGCAACAGATCGCCGCGACGCCTCCGGTGCGTGCGCTGCCCGCGGGACCGACCCCGCCGGGCTCCACGTTGGCCTTTGATCAGGTCTGGACCTCCAGTGATGGCAACACGATCATCGCTGGGGCACCGAAGATGAGCACGTCCAACTCGTCGCTGCATCCGGGCGCGTCGGTGATCCAGGTTGCGGTGACGCTCACCAACAACGGCGACAAGGAGTGGAGCCCCGTCTTCACCACGTTCGATGGAACGCTCAACCGCGCGCCGGTGCAGGAGTCCAGCGAAGGAGACTGGAGATACTCGATGCCGATCGCCCCGAACACGTCGGTCACCCTGAGCAAGGTTTTTCTTGGCGGCGGCGGTCAGTTCAGCCTGGCCGTGAGCACCTCGGACGGCGTGGCGTTGTTCACCGGTCGGGTCTGACCCGGCCTGGCATCCGGATGGAGATCTTGGTACCGCTGCCGGGGACGCTATCGGCGATCAAGTCGTAGCCGTCGCCGAACCTGGCATGCAGCTGGTCATCGATGGTGCGCAGGTTCGCCCAGAGGGCAGCCTCCTCGGTGCCGGGGCCGTCGTCCTCGACGGTGATCAGACAGTCGTCACCTTCCATGCCTGCGGTGACGGTGACGGTGCCACCGAGCTGCTTACGCTCGATGCCGTTGCGGACCGCGTTGTCCACCAGCTGCTGGACGGCAAGAAACGGCAGCACGACCGGCAGCGCGTCCGGTGCGACATGCAGCCGCACCTGGAGGCGTTCGCCGAAGCGCGCCTGTTGCAGCGTCAGGTACAGCTCGATGTTCTCCAGTTCCTCAGCCAACGTGGTCTCGGCGACCGACCGGACGGAGTACCGGGCGAACTCGGCGAAAACAATCAACAGATCACGCGCGCGGGCTGGGTCAGTGCTGACGAAGGCAGCAATCGTGCTCAACGTGTTGTTGAGAAAGTGCGGGGAGATCTGGTCGCGCAACGTCCGCAATTCGGCGCGAAGTCGCTGCACGGCACGCTCCAGTTCGGCGAGCATCTGCTGGTCAGTCACGTCGCGCCCGCCCTCTCGCCCACTGAGCACGACCGGCGCCCGGACCGCCGCCACATGCTTGCCGGGTCGCAGACCGCGCCAGGTGGGATGCCCGAGCCGGCCATTCGGAGTCCACTGCCGGTAGGAGACCTCGCCCAGCAACCGCGGAGCCACCCAGTGCACGGCCCGGGCGGAATCTCGCGGCACCTCGTCGGTGAATGGGCTGCTGTGCTGTTCCAGCTCGCATAACAGGTCGCGCAATTCCCGCCGTCTCGCGGCGGTGAAACCCGTGCCGACCTGACCGGCGTACCTCAGGCCCCGCTCGGTGGGCACTCCGACGAGCAGGGAACCGATCTCGGTAACGCGGCGTCGCTCGGGGACCCAGCCACCGATGATCACTTCCTGGGTCTGCCGCAGCGTGGTCTGCACCCAGCTGCGGGAGCGGCCGGGTTGGTAGCTGGAGTCAGCGCGCTTGGCGATCACGCCGTGCAAGCCGTACTGCGCCGCGGTGTCAAGCACGACCTGGCCGTCGGTATCGGGGAAGTACGGCGGCAGCACTACCGGTCCGCCGGCGAAATCCAGCTCTTCGAGCAGCTCGCGCCGTCGCTGGTAGGGCAGCCCGACGGTGGACTGATCATCGACGCGCAGCACGTCGAAGACGTAGTAGGCCACCGGCGCCTGGCGCAGCATGGCTGCCGTTGGGCGTTGCACGTTCATCCGTAGCTGTAGCTGCCCGAAGCTTGGCCGACCGCAGGAATCCAGGGCAACGATCTTCCCGTCCAGCAGCAAGCGGCGCCGTCCAGTGAATGCCTCGAGTTCTGGGTAGGCGGCGGAGATGCTGCGGTGGGTGCTGCTGAACAGACGCATCCGGCCGGGCTGGGAGCAGGCCAGCGAGCGCACCCCGTCCCAGTTGAACTCGAATGCCCATTCCGGCCCGGCAGGCAGCGGCCCCGCGGTCGCCAACATGGGCCGAACCAGGTCGGACATGTCTCCTCCCGATCAGCTGCGGGACTTCTTCGATGCCCGCCGACCGTTATCGCCCTTGCGTTGTTTCGGCACGTCCACCGGCTGCCCACGCGCAGCCTTCGCCGCCTCGACCGAAGCCTGCAAAGCGGTGATCAGGTCCACTGAGGGCACCGGCTCCGCCGGTTTCGAGGGGGCAGCGACGTCGTGGCCGTTGCTCTTGGCTTCGACGATAGCGAGCAGCGCCTCGCGGTAATCGTCGTGGTAGGCGCCGGGCTCGAAGTCGGAGGACATCGCCTCGATGAGGGTGTCGGCCATGGTCTGCTCGGCATCGCTGACCGTCACCGCGCGGTCGAGCACGTCGAACTGAGCGTCCCGTACCTCATCGGGCCACATCATTGTCTGCAGCGTGAGCACGTCGCCCCGGGGCCGCAGCACGGCCAGCGATTCCTTGGTCCGCACCGCGATCTTGGCCAGGCCCACCCGCCCGGTGCGCTCCAGCGCGGCGCGCAGCAACTCATAAGGCTTGCGGCCGGCGGCCTCGGGTTCCAGGTAATAGCCGCGGGCCAAGGCGAGCGGATCGACCTGCTCGGCGGGCACGAAGGCCTGCAGCTCCACGGTCTTGGCACTGGGCAGCGGTAGGTTGGCGAAGTCCTCGTCGGTCAGCACGATCGTCTCACCGGAGGGCAGTTCGAAGCCTTTGGCCAGGTCGGCATACGCGACTTCCTCGCCGCAGGACTCGCAGACCCGGCGGTAGCGCACCCGAGCAGCGTCCTCGGCGTGCACCTGATGAAAGGACACGTCGCGGTCCTCGGTCGCCGAATACAGCCGAACCGGGATGCTGACCATCCCGAACGCCAGTGCGCCCTTCCATATCGCCCGCATCACTCCACAGTGCCCGCACTGCGGCCCGCGCGTCCACCCCTACGTCCGGCAACGGCGTAGCGTGGGCTGGTCTGGGGAGGTCCGGACGAAAGGCGCGGCAATGACCGTCCTCATCGTGGCGTTGATCGCAATTGTCGCTCTCGGGGCACTGCTGGTGTCCGGCGTCCGCGTAGTCAGTCAGGCCAGGACTTACCTGGATCAGGCCGGGAGTGGATCGCCTCCGCAAGGTCAACATGCAGATCGTCACCATGCCGGTGCCCGCCCAGGACGGGATCACCCGCGACAACGTCTCGGTGCGGGTCGACGCGGTGGTGTACTTCAGGGTCATCGACCCCATCAAGGTCGTGGTCGACGTGTAGGACTACCTGCAAGCCGTATCCCAGGTCGCGCAGACGTCGCTGCGCTCCATCATCGGCAAGAGCGACCTGGACGACCTGCTGTCCAACCGGGAGCGGCTCAATGAGGGCCTGGAGTTGCTGATCGACAACCCAGCGCTGGGCTGGGGCGTGCACATTGACCGGGTGGAGATCAAGGACGTCGCGCTGCCGGAGTCGATGAAGCGGTCGATGTCCCGCCAGGCCGAGGCCGAACGTGAGCGGCGAGCTCGGGTGATCAGTGCCGATGGCGAGCTGCAAGCGTCGGAGAAGCTCGCCCAGGCGGCGGCCACGATGGCGGACACCCCGGCTGCCCTGCAGTTGCGGCTGCTGGAAACCGTCGTCCAAGTCGCCTCGGAGAAGAACTCGATGCTGGTGCTGCCCTTCCCC
>DASVWA010000261.1:0-11160 GCA_036389855.1 Pseudonocardiaceae bacterium | reverse complement strand
CGGTGACGGTGATCGCGTTGGGCGACAGTGCAGGGGCATTCACCGTGCCGATCATCCGTGCCTGGGACTTCGGGTCGGCCAGCATGCGGTCGAGGTCGTCGCTGATGATGGTGAGGGTGAAGGACAACGGCGAGCCGTCGGCCTGGCCGCGCTCAGCGGCTGCCTGGTAATCAGTGATCTGGGTGGAGATGTAGCCCTTCATAGTCTCGGTGAACTGGATACCGAGGGCTTGCGGCGGCGCAGGCCTGCGCGGCACCGAGGGCAACGTGTAGTCGATGGTCCAGCCTCTGTCTTGGGCGAGCAGCGCGCAGCAGCGCTCGGCGAGAGCCGAGATGGTGAGTAGCGGGTTGATCCCCAGGGGGCGGGGTATCACGGCGCCGTCGGACACATAAAGTCCCTCATACACCGCGCTGCCCTGCGGCCCCGTGAAGACCTGGCCCTTGTGGTTCACCACACCTCGCTCGGCGTCGTTGGCCATCACGCAACCGCCCAGCGGATGGACGGTGACCAGCCGCTCGCCCAGCAACTTGTTCCAGATCGGCGACGTCAGGTAGATGCCGCCCAGTGCCTCGGTGGCGTCCTGCAGCGCCTTGCTGATCCGGTGGAAGACGGGTTGCCCACCGACGTGCGGCCAATGGATGCGCAGCCGGTCCTCCTCGAGCACGGCGCGGCCGTTCCCGTCGTCGTGCGACATGACGAGGTAGGTCTGGGTATTGCGGACCGCGCCCTGGTAGGGACCGAGCGCCAGGCTGTCCAGTTCTCGCGCAAGCTCCTTGATCCGGTCCTGCAGGCCCGGGTCGGTGTCGACGCCACTGGCTCTAGCCACGGCGACCATGGCCAGCGGCAGGTAATCCGCGAGCGCACCGGGGATGGAACCCTCCTCGATCACCATTCCCTGTTCCAGGTCGAGCTGGTCGCGATTGTCGATGATTCCGGTGATGCAGGGCCCAACCGGCGCCACCTCGCCGTTGTTGCGATGGCCCCACCCGATCCCGTTCACCTCGCGGTCACTGTTGTAGCTGAAAGCCAATACATCGCCGTTTCCGGTGATCCGCAGCCCGACACGATCGGACAGCGGTAACCCGTGCGCGGCGGAGCGGAGCAGGACCTCGGTGGAACCAAGGGCACCTGCGGCGAGCACGACGATGTCGGCGCTGACGAACAACGGTGCAGCGTCGAAACACCCCCGGCCGGTGTCCAGCACCTGATAGTGCACCAGCCAGCGATCGTTTCTGCGTTGCAGGTAACGGGCTTCGACCCGGGTGAAGATCGTGGCGCCGTGGTTGCGCGCGTCGGGCAGGTAGTTCATCAAAACCGTGTTCTTGGCCGCGTAGTTGCAGCCCGACACGCAGTCCCCGCACAGGGTGCAGGCCTTCTGCTCGACCCCGACATGATTGACGTGGTCGGTGAAGGTCACGTTGATCGGCAGCCGGTTGAACCGTCCGGGCAGCTTCGTGGACGAATCCGCCAAGGCCTCGAGCTTGTTCAGGCCCACGCCATCTGGCAGCAGCGTGGGCTTGAGCATCTCCTCGGCCCGGCGGTAGCCATCCTCCAGCAGCGTTCCCAGATCGGCGCGCAGCGTCTCGGGCCAGCGCGGGTCGTTGAAGACCCGCTGGTCGGCCCGCAGGCTGACGTTGGCGTTGACCAGCGAGGTGCCGCCCAATCCGCATCCCAGGAAGACGTTGAGGTCGTCGTTCACCCGCATGTCGTACAGGGCGGTCCGCGACCCGACGTGGTGATCCGGAAAGTCGATCTGCATCTCATCGAGGGCTTCCGGCCCGGTATCTGGGTACTCGCCCGGCTGCAGCTCCTTGCCCCGTTCCAGCAGGCACACCTGCCGGCCGGCCCGAGCCAGCCGGGAAGCGGTGATCGCCCCGCCATAGCCCGAGCCGATCACGACCACCTCGTAGTGGTCCTTCATATCCCCGACCGGTGAGGACAGACGAGCGATCATGTGAGCCTCCAGTTTCCGGGCTCCGCCTGCTAGGACGCTGTGACGGGCGCCTTGAGCGCCGCAGGCGGGGACGTCGGGGTGGGAGACAGCAGGTTGGGCGTGTCTGGTTCGCCCACCGGGGCCGACGCCATCGACGTCAGCACTGAGAGCAGCGCGGCCATCCCCGCGGTGCACAGGGCTGTCGTCCACGGCGCGGTGAGCAGCCCCACGCCGGTGGCGCTGAGGATCGCTACGAGGCTCTGCGCGAACGTTTTGACGGCTCGTTCGCTCGCCAACTGCCAGAACCGGGACGTGAACATCACGACTTCCCTCCTACGCGCGAGGTGTGATGTGGCTAAGAGTCCCGTCGGGCTCTGGCTGATACCGAAATTTCCAACCGACAAGTATTGGCAGGCCGCTTACTCGTATCTGAGGGCTTCAGCGGGTCGTAGCCGGGCGGCCTGGCTGGCCGGGTAGCCGCCGGCGATGAGTCCGATCGCGAGGCTGATCGCGAATGACACCACGATGGAAGGGATGGTCGCGGCCGGTGCGAACGACTGAAGGTGGGGCCGGAGGCGGGTGCGATGGTGGCGCCGAGCACCGGCAGACCATCCCGGCTAGAGGCCGCCGCAGCCGGGCACGGCGAGCGGGATACCATCACGCACCGTGGCGCGAATGGTGACAGATCTGGAGTCGGGGCCCAACGAAAGGAAAGCTCACATGCATCACCGCATCGTGGACGGCCCCCGCCGCACGATCGCCACTGTCGCGACGGCCGCTGCGGCTGCTTTGGTGGCGGTGTTCTTGCCTGGGGCCGGCACCGCTTCGGCCGCGGTCCCGACCTGGGCACCCGCCGCGCAGGCCACCGTTCACCCCGGCGTGATGACCGACACCGACGGCGGTGGGTGCACGTCCAACTTCATCTTCTACAACGAGACCGACGTCTTCATCGGGCAGGCCGCGCACTGTGCCGGTACCGGAGGCGCGACCGAGACCGGCGGCTGCACCTCGGAGAGCAAGCCGCTGGGCACTCCGGTCACCATCGGCGGAGCCAGTAAGCCCGGCACCCTGGTGTACAGCTCGTGGATCACTATGAAGCAGCGCAAGGAGTCGGAAACCAACACCTGCGCGTTCAACGACTTCGCGCTGGTCAAGATCGATCCTGCCGATCGAGGCAAGATCAACCCAAGCATTCCGCAATGGGGTGGGCCAACCGGCATCACCACCACCCCTACCGCGTCCGGCGACCGGGTTTACACCTACGGCAACTCCCCATTGCGGGCCGGGCTGCTGTCTCCAAAGACGGGAACCTGCCTTGGTACCCAAGGTGATGGCTGGTCGCACACCTGCTACACCGTGACGCCTGGCATCCCCGGGGACTCGGGTAGCGCATTCCTGTCCGACGACGGCAAGGCTCTGGGTGTGCTCAGCACCCTGGCGGTGGCACCGCAGACCGGCAGCAACGGTGTCGGCGATCTGTCCAGGGAACTGGCTTACCTCAATACCCACGGCGGGTTGGGCACTGTCTCGCTTGCGCTAGGCACCGAGCGGTTCACCCCTAGCCTCTAGATCGCTGGATCGATCACCTCTGCCAATGCATCGGTTCCGGCGGTGATCGCCGCCGGAACCGTCGAGTACGAGCGCGTCGGTGCAGAAGCCAGGACTACCACCACGTAGCGCAGCCTCGGCCCGACCAGGCCGGTGCTGAGCATTACTGCCTGGGAGCCGCTGGTTCCCCAACCCTGCTTGATGGCCCACGGTGTGTCCGGCATCGCGCCCGGAATACCGAAGTACTGATCAAAGCCGTCTGCCGCGATCCGCTGGGCGTCCGCAAGCGCACTGAGCATGAGGTCACGGTCGGGACCGGGTACCTGATCGGTGACGTAGCGATACACCGTCACCACGTCCTGCGGTGTCGTCAGCGTATTGCCCCACCTGCTGGAGTCCTCGGGCGGTTCGGTGCCAGTGAGCCCGAGCAGGGCGGCCATCCGGGTCACGATGGCGGGTCCACCGTTTGCCGCCCACAAGTTGCTGGCGATGCCGTCGTTGCTGTCGGCGAGCATCTGATGCAGCTCTTGCCGTGTGGCCTCGTCCGGAGCTGTCCAGTTGTCGCTCGCCAACGCGTCCAGCGCGATCAGCAACTTGACCACCGACATGGAGGCGAATTGCCGGTCAGCACTGTAGCTGATCAGCACGGTATTGTTCTGCCGGTCGAAGACTGTGAAGCCGACCTGGGCATCAGGCACCAGCTCATGCATCGCCTGCCTTACTTTAGCTGCCACGGAGGCGTTTTCAGGCGGGGGCGCAACCGGGGTGTTGGCCGTGATCATCGGCGAGGCGTTCGATGCGAGCGCCGCTGCGGAGAGCAACCCCGCGCCAATAGCGCACAGTAGCGCCACTGTTACCAGTACCAGCAGGCGCCTCATACCTCTTTATTCTCGGCACCAGCACCTGGTTGGAACATCGTGTCCGCGCTTTCTCACAAAATCTTCAGGAAACCCTGGCTTCGGTACCTACCAGGGTCGCGCAGCGGGAAAAGCCCAATACTGTCGGTAGCGAGCCAGATGAGGCTGCCCGCCCGGGATGGTGGATGGAACGAGGACGAGAGCCGCCCGCGCAGGCCGTTCGGGCCGACCGCATCCTGGCAGCGGTCGGCGAGTTGCTGCTGCGCTTCGGATACAAGCGGGTTCCCATCGAGGGCAGCGCGAACTGGGCTGAGGTCGGCAAGGGCACGATCTACCTGCACTGGAAGATCAAGCAGGAGCTCTTCGCAGCTCGTGCTGCGGGAGGTCGCCGAGGTGACGCGGGGGGCGGCACTTGCCGAGGTCGTCCGGCTGGCCTTGGAACGTCCGGCGAGCCCGATCCCGACACCCTGCGCGCGATCGCCCCGCGGGCCATCGAGCTGTTTGATTGATCGGATGTGCGTGGAACGTGACCCGCCCATAGCCACACCCGCACAGCAACCACGGGAGCAATGATGACCACCGAGCTGCATACCACCCCGCCGACCATCCAAGACGGTGGTGACACCCTGCTGCCGTGGTTACGCGAGATGCGCGATGAGCACCCGGTATGGCGTGACGCGTACGGCATCTGGCACGTGTTCCGCTACGCCGACGTGCACCGCGCGATTTCCGAACCGCAGGTGTTCTCCTCCAACACGGCCCGAGTGGTCCCAGCGGCGCAACGGTTCAGCGCCGGCAACCTGCTGCAGACCGACCCGCCACGCCACCACACGCTGCGCCGGCTGGTTGGTGCGGCGTTCAGCCCGAAGGTTGTCACCGGGCTCGCTCCGCGCATCGCCGAGGTCACCCACGAGCTGCTCGACGCCACCGGTGGCGCAGCCGAGTTCGACCTTGTCCCCGCTTTGGCCTACCCACTGCCGGTGACCGTGATCGCCGAGTTGCTCGGCCTACCGACCTCGGACCGTGAGTTGTTCCGCTCTTGGGCGGACAGGCTGTTCGAGCAGGACACGGCGGATCCGAACGACCCGGAGCTGGCCCGCAAGATCGACCACGCCACCGCGGACATGCTCGCCTACCTGGGCGAGCACTGTGCCGATCGGCGGGTCCACCCACGAGATGACCTGATCAGCAGGCTGGCCGCCGTGGAGACCGACGGTGAGCGCCTGTCCAACGAGGAGGTGGTGAACTTCTCCGTTGTGTTGCTGCTCGCCGGGCACATCACCACCACCGCGTTACTCGGAAACACCGTGCTGTGCGTGGATGAGCACCCGGATGTGTGGGCGCAGCTGCGCGCGGACCGCTCGCTGGTAGAGGCCGCCATTGAGGAGGTGCTGCGGTACCGCTCCTCGTTCACCCAGGTTGGCCGGGTCACCATGGTCGAGACTGAGCTCAGCGGTCAGGTCATCCCCGCGGATGCGATCGTCACGCCGTGGTTGCTGTCCGCGAACCGGGACGAACGCGAGTTCACCGACCCGAACCGGTTTGACATCCATCGCCGCGGCAACCACCACCTGGCCTTTGGCTACGGCATCCACTTCTGCATCGGCCAGCTGCTGGCCCGGGTGGAGGCCCGGGTCGTAGCGGGCGTGCTGCTGGACCGATACGCCGAGATCCGGCTGGCTCCCGGAGTGCCGTTGGAGTTCTATAACCGGGGAATCTTCGCTGCCCGCAACGTTCCGGTAGTCGTACGGGCGGCTTGAGGTGTCAGCGGTAATCGGGGTTCTCGAAGTCGAACCGGCAACCGGCGTCCCATTCTGAGCGCTGGTTGCCGTGTGCGGGGATGCCGCCGGCGTCGGAGAGCATGCGAGCGAGGTGCATCAGGTTCCAGGTCATGAAGGTGGTGTTGCGGTTGGTGAAGTCGTTGTCGGGCCCACCCGAGCCGGGATCCAAGTAGGACGGACCCGGTCCGACTTCACCGATCCAGCCCGCATCGGCCTGCGGCGGGATCGTGTAGCCGAGGTGTTGCAAGCTGTAGAGCACGTTCATCGCGCAGTGTTTGACGCCGTCCTCATTGCCGGTGATCAGGCAGCCGCCCACCCGGCCGTAGTAGGCGTACTGGCCGGCGTCGTTGAGCAGGTGCGAGCACGCATACAGTCGTTCGATCACCTGCTTGGTCACGGAGCCGTTGTCGCCTAACCAGATCGGTCCCGCGATGACCAGGATATCGGCGGCCAGGACCTTGTCGTAGATCGCCGGCCAGGCGTCAGCCGGCCAGCCGTGCTCGGTCATGTCGGGCCATACCCCGGTGGCGATGTCGTGATCAATCGCACGCAACACTTCGACTCCGACGCCATGTTTTTCCATGATGCGCCTGCTCACCTCGATCAGTCCTGCGGTGTTGCTGGGCGCGGGAGAGCGCTTCAGAGTGCAGTTGATGAACAGCGCCTTCAGGTCGTCATAGCGTGGCTGTGTCATCGCGTGACCTCACGTCTCGCAGTTCAGGGGTGATTGGCATACGCGGCACGGAATGGTCATCGAGCGGTCGACCGGTATTTTCGCCAGATGATGACAAGTGGCGCAACGGAATAGCACCTTCATCGGCTCATGTCCCTGGAACCGGTAACCTCCATGGAAAGGCGGCGTGAGGCCGCGACGTGCGGTCAGTTCCTCGGCGTACATCTTGTCTTTCTGGTACTGCACTGCCGCCGTGGTGCCACAACCTGCCAGTGGGGCACGCTGGTAGTCGCCCACGGCGCGCTCGTGGCCGACTCGGTAGGCATGACGGACCACGTTGTTGCGGCTCAGATGGACCTCGAAATTCTCGTCGCAGGCCAGTGCACGCTTGGCGAGTATGTAGCCGAGTTCTTCCGGGGATACATACCCCAGGGTCTGCGTCGATGTCGTGTGGGTATCGCCGGAGTACGTGGTGCTCATCCGGTGCGCGTTCAATGCGAGCCAGCCGGTGCCGAGGTACACCGACGCGGTGTCGGTGAGTATCTCGTTCTTGATGCGGTCCGCGAATTGGATTCCTGATCGGTGCAAGAATATATGCATCACCTCGTGTGCAAGCACCGCGGCGGTGTCGCGGCGATCGTTGCGGTAACGCGGGTTCAGCGTGATGAAGTAGTCTGGTCCGTCGCCGAGTTTGACTTCTGCCGCCGGGCTCAGCTGTCCGATAGCTCGGATTTCCTTGAACGACACGATCAGCTGTACGTCGGTCATCCTGAGGTGCCGGGATATGGTCCTCGCCATCTGCTCTGCTTCGATGATCGGATCATGGCCGCGCGGGATCAACGGCTGGGGGGGTGTGGGGTTCGCCGCGTAGGACTTGACGGTCGCGCCAGAAAGCTTCGCGTACAACTCACGGATCGAGTCCTGGATCGCGTCGATCCTCGCGAAAGCACGGGGATCGATGAGCAGGGGATCTGGAGCCGCTGGCGTCGCGGCCCCCTGCCGTGTCCTGCGCCGCAGAAACGCCAAGCCAGGTAGATACCGCGCCTGAACCGATCCCCGCCACGCTGAGTGCAATCCCGGCACCCTCGGTAGCTTAGCGGGAATAGCGGTGCTTGACGCCGGGCGGGAAGTACTCCGGGTCACCGGCCGGGTACAGGCTCACCCGCGGCAGCTGCTGCCCCGGTGGGGTGTAGTGGGCGAATTCGCTGTTCAGCCTGCAGAGCTGGTCAGCGACCGACTGCGCTATTACGGTTCGCATCTGCTCCGTACCGGCCACGTCGGGCGCCAGCTCGATAGCGATGGCCAGGTAACGGTCGCGGTCGGCGTCCTCCCTGGATTCCATGACGAACTTGCCGGTCACCCACCCCGCGACCGGTGGCTGCTCCAGGCCGACGGCGATGTTCTCGGGATAGATGTTCGCGCCGAAGTAGGACACCGTGAACTGCGAGCGCCCGAAAACGTGCACGAACGGCAGCTCGCGGATGCCACGGCGACCGTCCAGCTCGGTGACCGGATCGAAACCGTGGTCGGCCAGGAAGGCCAGCATCGCATCGAAGGAGGTAAGTCCCCCACTATCGGCGATGTGGTAGCGGATCAGCGGGATACCGTTGTCCCCGGTGAACAGCAGGGTGCCGTCATGGGTCTCGAACAGCCGGCTGCGCGGGTCATATTGGGCAAGCGTGGGCAGCCGGGCCTCGCCGCCGAACAACTCCCGCGCGATGGCCGGGTGGGCTGCCAGGTAACGGCGGATGCAGACCGACAGCGGTGTCTCGGTGGCCAACACACCCGCATCGGCGGTGCCGTACAGCGAGGCCGATCCGAAGCACGGATCACCACTGCCCAGGCGTTCGCCCATCAACGTGCGCCACTGCTCGCTGAACACCTCACCGGCCAGCACCAGCCTGACGTGAAGGTCCGGCCACGGCACGCCGCGGGCCCGGCCGGTGTCGACGACGCCCTTGAGAAAAGGCGGATACCCGAGCAACACCACCTGCTCGAACTGTGGCCCCAGCGCGGTGACCACTCGCAGGATTTCCTCGACATCATTGCCCGGGGTGATCACCGTGATCGGATACCCCTTGACTGCCAGGTGCCGGCAGCACCCTGCGGTGTACATCCCGCCTACCCAGGTGCCCAACGCGAAGCACACCACGGCCAGCGTCGCGCGACGATCGGCGCCGAAGCTGTCGTGGAAGACCTGCTCGAAACGGGTGGCGACGGCGAACTCGTCGGCTACCGAACGCGGCCAGAAGGTGGGCTCGCCGGTTGAGCCGGAGGAGACCGCGATCATGTCGCAGCCCGCCAGCGTGCCGCCGCGGCACAGTTGATCCAACGGATGCCGGCGCAGGTAGTTGTCCTTGGTCAGCAGCGGCAGCGTCCGGAAGTCACCGATTGTCCGCACCGCGGCCGGGTCGATGCCGTGCTCGGCGAGTAACGTCCGGTAGGCCGGCACCGTCGCCACCACGGATTCGAACAGCGCCAGCGCACGCTGCTCTGGCTCGGCCGGGACCGGACGGGCCAGGACGTCGTCCAGACCCGCCGTCAGAAACTGCTCGAGTGCGTCCGGCAATGGTCAGGATTCTCGCTGGGAAGTGTCGGCCCTGACGTCGGCCAGCTTCTGGGCTGGTCGGGTTGAGCGGCCGTTACCTGATGCTGCCGACGCGGTTTCCTGCTGCGGCGCCGCGTTGCCGGGGGCCGCGGGCGCCGGTCCGGATCGCAGCAGCAGCGCACCGAGTGCGCTCAGGGCGCTCAGCGCGGCGGCGATCAGGAACAGGTCGTCCATCGCCCCGACGAATACTTGTAGCTCGGTCACCTGGTAGGTGGCGTACTGGCTCATCCAGGTCGGGACAGCCGGGCCAAGATCTGGAGTGGCGATGTTGGTGGGCACCAGCGTGGCGCGCCCTGCCATCTGCTGGGCCTGCTGGGTGGTGAAGATTGCGGTGAGCACGGCCAGCCCGAGCGCGCCCGAGACCCGCTGCGCGACGTTGTTGAACGCGCTCGCGACGTTGATGCGGGCTACCGGGAGGATCGCCATACCCCCGGCGAAGATCGGCATCATGGCGATCCCCAAACCGGCGCCTTGCAGCACCAGCAACCACATGATGTGCTCGCGGGAGGTGTCGACGGTGATCGTGTGCATCAGATAGTTGCCAGCGGCCACGATTGTCAAGCCGATGGCCGCTGGCCAGCGAGCCCCGATGCGGTCATAGACCCGCCCAGCGATCGGCATCAACACCGCCATGACCAGCGCCTGCGGCAGCAGGGTCAGGCCGGTGTCAAACGCCCCCAGCCCCTGGGCCCGCTGCAGGAGCAGCGGGATGTAGAACAGCACCGAGAACAGCACGACCGAGAGCACCGCGATCAACAGCAGCGAGAGGGTGAACGCCCCGTAGCGGAACACCCGGATATCCAGCAACGGGTCGTCGGTCTCCAGCTCGATCACCACGAACAACGCCAGGCTCAGTACGCTCAAGGTGATCAGGCCCAGGATCCGGTAGGAGGTCCATCCCCAGTCCTGCCCCTCCGACAACGCCAGCAGCAGCGCGAACAAACCACCCGCCACGGTGACAAATCCCAGCACGTCGAATCGGCGTCCAGCCTGCCCGGGGAAGCCCGGCAACACCAGTGCAGCGGCTGCTGCTCCCAGGATCCCGATCGGCACGTTGATGAAGAAGATCAGCCGCCAGTCCACGTATTCGACCAGATAGCCGCCCAGCGTCGGTCCGATCGCCGGGGCGCACACGACCCCCAGGCCATACATGCCCATCGCGGCACCGAGCCGATCCCGCGGCACGATCCGGTACAGGATCGACAGCGTGATCACCGGCAGGATCCCGCCCGGGATTGCCTGGACGATCCGGAAAATCACCAGGCTGTTCAGGTCCCAAGCCAGCCCGCACAGCGCCGATCCAGCGGCGAACGTCAAGAGCGCCAGGTTGTACACCCGGCTCAGGCCGAAGCGATCGCCCAGCCACGCAGTGGCCGGCACCACCACGCCCAGCGCCAGCGTGTAGGCCGTGACCACCCATTGCACCTCGTCGGTGGTCACCCCGTACTCGTTCTGAATGGTCGGTATGGCCACATTGACGATGCTGATATCCAGGATCGACATGAACATCCCGGCGATCAGTACCGCCAGCGGCAGTCCCCAGCTCGACGCCGAGCGCTGTTGGGTCCCCGAAGCGGGCACATCGCGGGCGGCCATCAGTTATCTCGCGTCTCAGTGCCGGTCTCGGCAGCAACCCGTTCCCCGGCAGGCCGGGTCAGGCTGCCGTTGCCGGATGCTGCCGACGAGGTTGCCTGCTGCGGTCGGGCGAAGCCGGCCGGGGCTGCGGGAGCGGGTCCGGACCTCAGCAGCAGCGCCCCCAG
>DASVWA010000260.1:0-4654 GCA_036389855.1 Pseudonocardiaceae bacterium | reverse complement strand
GCAGCGCAAAGCGCTGGTCGACCGGGTCACCGACGACGGTGAGATCGAGGCCGCCAAGGACACTCCACCTGCCACCACCCGGGCGAAGCTGCGTGGAGACTTCATCGCCGCCGCCCAGGCCGCGGGCCGCGACTTCACCGTTGACTGGGTGCATCTCAAGCTCAACGACCAGGCCCAGCGCACCGTCCTGTGCAAGGACCCGTTCCGCGCCGTGGACGAGAGGGTGGAGCGGCTCATAGCTTCGCTATGAGTCCTGTGTGACCCTGCTTGTTGCCGGCAAGCCGGACTCTGCATCGCCACTCATGGCTCAGCCGTAGGCTGCCCCCGTGTCCTCCGCCCGCGCTGAGCGCTTGGTCAACCTGGTGCTCTGCCTGCTGTCCAGCCGGCAGTACCTGCCTGCCGAACGGATCCGGCGGATCGTGCCCGGCTACACCGAGACGCCCTCCGACGAGGCGTTCTTCCGGATGTTCGAGCGCGACAAGGCCGAGCTGCGCGAGCTGGGCGTCCCCCTGGAAACCGGCCGGGCCCCCGGCGCTGAGGCCGGGGAGGGTTACCGCATTGCGCGCCGGGACTACGAGCTGCCCGACATCGACCTGGAGCCCGACGAAGCCGCTGCAGTCGCGCTGGCCGCCCGGTTGTGGGATTCCCCGCAGCTGGCCGGGGCAGCGCACGGTGCTGTGGTCAAGCTGCGCGCCGCCGGAGTGGAAGTGGACGCCGAGCCATCGTTCACCGTCGAACCCCGGGTGAGAGCCGCGGAGCCGGCCCTGATCCCCCTGATCTCGGCTGTTCAGGCCGGGCAGGTCGTGACGTTCCGACACCGCAGGCATCCCGCCGCCGAGCCTGTGACGCGCACCCTCGAGCCGTGGGGAGTGGTGTCGTGGCGAGGCCGCTGGTACGTGGTGGGGCACGACCGCGACCGGGGGGCGACCCGCTGTTTCCGGGTGTCCCGGATTGTCGGCACGGTCGGTACCGTCGGCGCCCCGCGGTCGGTACAACGACCCGCGGGCGTGGACCTGTTGAAGATCGTGGCGGGTTCCGCCGAACCGCCGCCGGTGGCACACACCGCCCGGCTGTGGCTGGCCGAGGGCCGTGCGCACGGCCTGCGCCGGCATGCGACGGTGCTGGGCAGTATGACCATGGATGGCGTGGGTGGCGATCTCGTTGCCGTCCAACTGCCGGGCCACGAGGTCGCCGCGCGATGGATAGCCGGGCACGGACCCGACGCCGTGGTCGTCGAACCCACCGAACTCGCTGACGCGGTACGGGCCCGGCTGCTGGCGGCTGCCCGGAGCGCGGGCTGATGGCCGGGGTCGCCGAGCGACTGCCCCGGCTACTGGCTCTGGTTCCCTACCTGTTGGCGCGGCCCGGTGCGCCGATCGAGGACGTGGCCGCGGACTTCGACGTCACTGTCCGCCAGCTGCGCCGCGACCTGGAGCTGCTGTGGATGTGCGGATTGCCCGGCTACGGGCCTGGTGACCTCATCGACCTGTCCTTTGAGGGCGACACCGTGACCGTCACCTTCGACGCCGGGATGCGCCGCCCGCTTCGACTGTCCGGGGCGGAGGCGACCGCATTGGTGGTGGCGCTGCGAGCGCTGGCCGAGACACCGGGTGTGGTCGACGCCGGATCGGTGCGCCGGGCCCTGGCCAAGATAGAGGCGGCAGCTGGGCACGCCGATGGAGTGGTAGTCGGGTTGGCTACCAGTGAAGAAGCTGCGCTGGCCGCGGTGCGTGACGCCCTGGACCGCCGCCGCGCGCTGCGCATCCGCTACTACACCGCCTCGCGCGACGCGGTGGGAGGCCGCACCGTGGACCCGATGCGGCTGCTGCTGGTCGAAGGCCGCAGCTACCTGGAGGCCTGGTGTCGCAGCGCTGAAGGAGTGCGGCTGTTCCGGCTGGACCGCATCGAGCACGTCGCGACACTCGACGAAACGGCCGCGCCACCACCACACGCACGCCCCACCGACGTGTCCGCCGGGTTGTTCCGCGCACAACCCGACCAGCAGGTCGCCGTGCTCGCTCTGGCCCCGGATGCTCGCTGGGTCGCCGAGTACTACCCGGTAGAGGAGCTGACCGAGGGCGAAGGGGGAGCCGCGACCGTGCGAATGCGCTACGCCGACACCGGCTGGATGGTTCGCCTGGTGCTGGGGCTGGGCGCCGACGTGACGGTTCAGGAGCCTCCCGAGCTGGCTGCGGCGGTCACGCAGCGAGCCCGCGCGGCGCTGCACAGATCCGGTCAGCTGGCATCCGGCCAGCAGGGCTAACGTCATCGATGTGCCCTACCTGATCAGTGCACTGGCGGCCGCCACCGGCGCCGTGGTGCTGCTCACGCTGCTGATCCGATTGCGCGGCCCGGCCCGCCGGCTGGCGAGGACCGCCCGCGACAGCCGCGCCCGCTTTGCCGACCGCAGCCGCGCGCTGACCGCCCGGATCGCGGTGCTACGGGTGGAGCTCGCCCGGTGGCGTCGCCGCCGCAACGCAGAGAGCCCCAGCGAAGCCCGGGCCGCGTAGCATCAATCCCGCACGGAGACGAAAGGAAGCCACAATGCCTAATCTGGGTGGCTGGGAGCTGATAGTGCTCCTGGGCGTGCTGGTCCTGCTGTTCGGCGCGACCAAGCTGCCGGCGGCTGCCCGGGCCATCGGGCAGTCCATGCGCATCTTGAAGGCCGAGACCAAGGGCATGCGCTCGGAGGACGAAGCGACCCCGCCGGCACCCCCGCAGCAGCATCCTCAGCAGATGCTGCCACCGCCGGGTCCCACCGCAACGCCGGTTCAGGAGCCAACGGCCGTTCAGCAACCAACGGCCGTTCAGCAACCAACGGCCGTTCAGCAACCGCAGCGCCACAACGACACCACCCGCTGACGACGAAGGTCAAGTGAGCGGGATGCGTTTCCCGGCTGGACGTTTCCTCGCTGCTGCGGGCCATCGGCGCAAGGCCAACCCGGACGGCTCCATGACGCTCATGGAGCACCTCTACGAGCTGCGCTACCGGTTGTTCGTCGCGCTGGCAGCGGTCGCGGTCGGTGGGATCCTGGGGTTCACCTGGTGGGGGACCTCAGCGTTCGGGCTACCCACCTTGGGCGACCTGATCACCCGTCCGTACTGCGGCCTGCCCGAGACGCTGCGGCTGACCCCGAACCAGGGCCGGTGCCAGTTGCTGCAGACCGGACCGTTCGAGGTATTCACCCTGCGGATGCAGGTCGGCTTGGCGATGGGTGCGGTGCTCACCGCGCCGGTGTGGGTATACCAGCTGTGGGCGTTCATCACGCCTGGCCTCTACGCCAAAGAACGGAAGTTCGCCTTCGTCTTCGTCGGCGCGTCCACTGTGCTGTTCGTCGCAGGCGCGGTCCTCGCTTACTACGTGGTCCCTACCGGACTGTCCTTCCTGGCGAACCTGGGAGCCGGGCAGTTCATCACCGCGCTGACCGGCAAGGCCTACGTCGGCTTCCTGCTGACGATGCTGGCGGTGTTCGGTCTGACCTTCGAATTGCCGCTGCTGGTGGTGATGCTCAACCGGATCGGACTGCTGCCGTATGAAAAGCTCAAGCGTTGGCAGCGTGGCTGCCTGTTTGGGCTGTTCGTCCTTGCTGCCGTCGCCACTCCCGGCACTGACCCGATTTCCATGCTGGCGCTGGCCGGCGCGTTGGTAGTGCTGTTCGAGACCTCAGTGCTGATCGCACGGGCGCACGACCGCGCCGTGGCACGGCGGCGCGCCGACGAAGGCTTGGACGATCTCGATCCCGACGAGCCCTCCCCGCTGGACCATCACGTGGAGCCGGTGGCGCCGGAAGGCGCAACGGCCCCCCGCTACGACGACGCCACCTAGGCCGTCGGTGTGCGCGCCACGCTGATCGTCAACCCACATTCCGGTCGTGGGGCAGCGGTCCGCTTGGCCGGCACCGTGGCCGCGACCTTGCGCGCCGCGGTACCCGGACTGACCGCCACGGTGACCCCCGACGCGGCAGCGACCAGCAGGCTGGCCGCACAGGCCGCGCAGCGCGGTGACGACGTGCTGGCGGTGCTGGGCGGGGACGGCACCGTGCACCTGGCCGCTCAGGCCGTCGCCGGTACCAAGACCGCGCTGGCGGTGCTACCCAGCGGAACCGGCAACGATCTGGCCACCGCGCTGGGCATCCCGAGCGATCCAGTGCACGCCGCGCGGCATGTCGCTGACGCGCTGCGCAGCGGACGGCGGCGGCGCATCGACGTCGGCCGTGTGGAGGGCGGAGCCTGCTGCACCACGGTGCTGTGCACCGGCTTCGATGCCGCGGTGAGCGCCCGGGCCAACGCGATGCGCTGGCCGGCCGGACCACGCCGCTACGACCTGGCGGTGCTCGCCGAGCTTGCGGCGCTGGCTCCGCGGCCGGTTCGGGTGCACGCCGGGGACCGCGAGGTGGATCTGGAGGCGATTCTGGTCGCGGTCGGCAACGGACCCAGCTACGGCGGGGGGCTACGGATCTGCCCGGATGCCGCCCTGGACGACGGCCTGCTCGACGTCATCGCCATCGCCGCGGTGAACAGGCGCCGGCTGCTGCGGGTCTTCCCTTCACTGCGCACCGGCGCCCATGTAGACGAGCCGGAGGTGACCGTGCTGCGGGCCGCAACGGTGCGCATCGACGGCGACCCGCGCTGGCCGGTCTACGCCGACGGCGAG